>DASUSL010000527.1:0-16599 GCA_036375135.1 Thermoanaerobaculia bacterium
TACTGCCTGAAGGGTGCACGTGGCGCAGCAATGAGCGCTGCCGGCCGCGCCGGCCCGCCGGAGGCGCTCCCGTCGTTCCCCGGGCGGGGGGACGGGAGCGCTCCCGAATCCGTTACACGCGTTTGTCGTCGAGGTTGCGGAGGTCGTCTTCGAGCCTGGCTTCCTTCTCCTTGATGTCGCCGTACGTCTCCTGGAGCTTGCCTTTCAGCTTGTCCTTGGTGCCGCTGGCGTGCATCGAGTGGTTGTCGGTGAGGTCGCCGACCGCCTGTTTGACTTTGCCCTTGATCTGGTTGAGCGCGCCGCCGGTCTGGTTGGCAACGGCTTCTTCTGCGTCCGTACGTCCATTCTTGTTGAACATTGGGCCTCCTTACGGTGCAAATAACTGCAATGAGGATGCCCTGACGCTGTCAGGAATGGCGCAGGAAGCCGTCGTGCGGACGGGGCGCCTCGATCTCCGGCCGGGGCTGCTGCGGCGGCGGCGGCTCGGGCGGGAGCGGCAGTTCGCGCACCTCGGGCTGTGGCGGCCGGTCGACGGGGCGGAGGTGCGGGGGAAGGTTGTTTCTGCTTTGCGGCATACGCAAGGCTGAGACAAGCAGCCATTGCGCCAGAAACGAGTTGGTGACCCCGAGAGGATTCGAACCTCCGACCAATGGTTTAGGAAACCACTGCTCTATCCGTGCTGAGCTACGGGGTCACGCCGGACCGGAACGGTACCACGCCGTTCGTCATTCGGCGAGGCTGACCCGCTCCTCCCACGGCGTCTCCCGTGCGGCAATGAAGCCGCGGATGTCGACCGGGCTGACGATGGCGGCGCGCCACCAGCGGTCGGACGACCACGAGGCCATGCGCTCCCGCGCGGTGTGCCGGGTGACGAGGGTGTGCGGCCGATCGTCGACGACGATGGTGCGCACGACCGTCACCACGCCGTCTTTCGTCGCGGCGAAGCCGATCGCGGGCAGCACTTCGTCCGCGCCGCTGTCGCTGGTGTCGCTGACGGGGACGGTCCAGAGGTCGGTGATGCCGAAGCGCACTTTGTTCGAGCCCATGGCCATGGCGCGCGGCTTTTCGGCCGGGGAGGTCTTCTCGAATGCGCAATTCTCCGGCGCGAACACGCGGAACGCGCCGACGCGCTCCGTCGCGGGGTCATAGACGGCGACCGACTGCTGGTCGAGCTGGTAGAAACGCACGTTCGCGATGCGGTCGTTGGCGGCTCCTCGATCCGGAGCCTCGAACGGTCCCCACGTCTCCATCACGGTTCCGTTCGCGTTGATGACCGTGGCGAGATTCGTCTGGCCGTTGTGCAGCGGATCGAGCGTGGCCACGATGACCGTGTCCTGCGGGCCCGCGGCGATGGCTCGGGCACCGGGAGCGCGGACGACGGCGTAATTGGTCAGCGTGCCGTCGCTGGCCTCGCGAAAAAAGACGACCGCATTCGTGGCCCGGCCGTCCGCGTTGTGCCAGCCGGCAGTGGCCGCGAACATACCGGGCGTGGTGAGCGGCGTCATGGCGAAGACCTGGCCGACTTTGCCGGGCGCCACGAAACCGGGCGGAAGAATGTCGGTAGCGAGATAGGTGCGCGTACGTCCGTCGACGCGGATCGCCGTCACCGCCGCGGCCATGGGGTCGTGCGGCAGTCCGGTCGCACCGTGGTAAACCCACGCAGTCCCGTTCAGATCGACGGAAATGGAGCGCGACTGCAGCAGCACCTGCACGTCGCGCGCATCGGCAGAGCGTTCATTGACGACCTGTTTCGCGGGTGCGGCCGCTGCTGAAAGAGCGGCGATCGACAACACGATGGACTGCAACGAGTGCTTCAGAGCATCGGACATGCGGTCACCTCCGTGGTCGACCAGTCTGGTGGCTGTTTCAGTTCGGCTTTGGCGCAGCAGTATGCGGTCGACGTGACCGTACAGTTGGTGTTCCAGCAGTCGTTGGGCTCACACCATTTCAAATCGCAGCGGGTGTCGCGCGAGCTGTCGGGGCACCAATGCCAGTTGGCCTGCGATCGTGAGGTTGCGTAGGCGCACATGAATGCGGACGGGTTCTGCACGCAACCCGAGCCGCCCGAATCGATCAGCGGCGTGATGCGCGGCGACGATGGAGCCTGCAGCACTTCCACGTATTGCGCGCACTGCGTGTCCGTCATCCACTCGGGACAGGAAGGAGACGCCGCGCCGGTTAGAGACACCAAAACTGACAGTGATACGGCGGCCAGTCCGAAACGCATGGCAATAATGTAGGGCTCGAAGATCGTGCCGTCAAGCAGGAAGGGAGGAGTAACGGATGCGAGTCGTTGGGCGGGCCGCGTACTTGGTAATGGACCGCTGAAAGATCGTCAGGAGGCGGCGGGCGCGCGCGTCATCCAGGCGGGCGATTTCGTCTGCAGCGCTTTGTACAGCGATCCAGGCGCGGGCGTGAGCGTCGCGTGTCCATTGCTCGACGTCGACGTCGCACGGGATATTGACCAGACCTTTGCGTACGTCGTCATCGAGGTCGCGAACGACGGAGCACCAGCCCAGAGCGGCAATCAATGACGGTACATCCGCTGCGCGCGCGGTGCAGCCGGTCGTAATGAGCATGAGGTTCACGGAGTGGCGGAAGGTGGCTTCGTGATGCTCGTCGAGCCGGGCCTCTGTCCAGCGTTCGCGATTCAGGACGCGCACGCGGTCGATGCGCATGCAGCGGACGAGGTCCATGAATTCATCCCGTGCCGGCCCGTCGAGGTGATTGAGGAATGCGATGACTAACCCGGATAAAGCGTCGTCGCCGAAACGTCTGGCGAGGATTGCGTCGACGATTTCCAGTGGCTCGCGATCGGAGCGGCGGTCGCCGTCGAGGAGGTCGTCGATCCATTGTGCGGCGCAGAAGCCGAGGCGCACGGCTTTGTAGCGGCGCCAGTGCAGAAGCGAAGGGATCCAGATGGCCAGGAAGATGACGAAGTAGCGGACGTGCCGTCGTGAGAATTGCGCGCATTGCCAGAGGCATTGCAGCTCGACGTGCACGCGCGGATAGAGCAGCGGCATGACCGTCATCGCCAATGCGACGCCGCCGATGATGTCGACGAGGTGGTGTTCCCACATCAGCCACGTGGAGACGGCGACGGCCGCGCTCCACATCCACCACAATGGTTTGCGCATCGCCCACGCCGCAGACACGGCGAACGCCACGTGTAATGACGGGAACTGGTTGTAATCGAGGTTCATCGCATCCGCAATCGAGAAGGGAACGCGCGCCCACCCCATGACCTCGGGGCGCGTCCAGGCGACGGTCTGCGGGAACAGCAGAAAACAGATCGTGGCCACGACGGTCTGCACGCAGAGCGCGATCGCGAACGTCCTGCGCGTGCGCAGCAGCGTGAAGACCAGCACCGGCGTAATGGTCAGGTAGACGATGCTCAGTGCGGGGACGAACGGGACGTGCTGTTCGAACGGCAGGTCCCACGTGGGTAAGGACGCCTGCTGCGCGGTGAGCCACGACGCGCCGCCGTAGCAGATGCCGAAGACCGCGGCGAAGAGGAGGGCGCGTTTCATGGGAGCGGCTGCGGTCCGCGCCACATGCGCCGGTAGATGGACCAGAACGTCGGACGCGGCTCTCCGTCGTCGACGTAGTGGCCGAGGTGGAGCCAGGGGACCTGCGGGTGGCGGTGGTGGGCGAGGTGGTGGTGGTAATTGAGAAACAGCAGGCGCGTGAGCGGATGGACGCGCAGGTTCCAGGCACCGTCGCGCACGTCCAGTTTCGAGAAAGCGTGATCGGTGTATTGCAGCGAGCTCCAGTTGACCGCGAACGCGCCGTAGCAGAGCAGCCACCCGGCGACGGTGAGATCGAGCAGGAAGAACATCGCCGCCTGCATGGCAATCGTCAACAGCAGCTCGAGACGAATGACGGTACGCGGTGCTTTGTCGAGCATGGCGAACATCGACGCGGCGCCGGTCTGCGAGGCCGTGCCGGCCTGACGCGTGCGCGTGAAGACGGACGGCGTCAGGAGATAGGCCAGACCGCCCAATGGCACGAAGACCCAATAGAGGCCGGTGAGGATCGCGTACCACTGCGCGCGCTTGAGCCAGACCCGGTCGGTGGGACGGATGTAGTCGAATTGTTCGTCGGCCGTGCGATTGCGGGCGTGATGGGCCAGATGGAAGACGCGCTGCAGCGACAGTGACGTCGGAAAGAACGCCGCGGCGAAGCGGCCGATGGCTTCATTGAACGGACGGCGGTCGTGAGCGATGCCGTGCACCGACTCGTGCAGCAGCGAGAACATGGTGTTGTTCACGAAGGAGAACGCGACGGCCGCGGCGAGTGCGAGCCACAATGAACTGTGCGACGCGAGCCACAATGCGCCGCAGCAGGCCGCGGCCACGAGGACCGTCAGCACGGCATTGAGCGTTCCGGGGATGCGCATGGATGTTTCAACCGGCGGCCGGGCGGGCTGAAGCCCGCCCCACATCGCTGCGGCGCCGCGCCATCATCCAGCCGAGGAAGCCGCCGACGAGCAGGCCCGCGATGGCGCCGCCGGCGCCGAGGGGGACCAGCATGGAGCGGTAGCGGTCGAGGATCGGATTGTCGAAGACGTTGGTCGAATAGTGAAAGCTGGCGATGAGCCAGCGGTCGCCGCTGCGCACCATGGTGCAGCTCCAGCGCCCGCGGATGTTGAATTTGTCGCCGTTGGTCAATTCGTACACGTCGTTGGAGCTGCCATAGGCGATGCCGGCGTCGCCGCCGTAGAGCGTCGTCAGCGCGTCCGCCTCGAACGACACTTTCACGTCCTTGACCACGTGTCCGGGCGCGGTGAGCATCTCGTGAAAGTACGCGCGGATCTGGTCGGGACCGCGGCGCACGTCGTTGTTCATCGTCGTGAAGACCACATTGGGATCGACGTTGGCGACGATGGTGTCGAGATCGCGCTCATTGAGCGCTTTGGTCATCGTGGCCTTGAGCCGGCGCAGGGCATTGTGGATGTCGGTGTCGGGCTCCTGTGCCGCCATCGGGAAAACGATCGTCAAAACGATGAGCAGACGCTTCATGAATTCTCCTCGTGTTCCGGAAGCTCGCAGAGATAGCGGTAGCAGGCGTTGATGGTCGGGTCCTGGTTGTCGAGAAAACCGGCCGGGAAGCGGATGCCGCTCAAGGCCGCCACGTCGCGCGTGAGAAAGGCGGTGAAGAGCGACGCGGCCACGCGCGCGTGCAGTGTGTGCAGGCCCCTGCGAGGTACGCCGAAGAGCGGCAGAATCGACACGCCGTTCGCCGTCGGACGGAGCGAGACCATGAGATAGCCGCGGCGCTCGCGGATCCGCGACTCGACCAGGATGATCGCGCCGCCGCTGCAGGTGACGTCGACGCGGATGTCGTTGCCCGACATCGCGCGCATCATGCGGTCGCTCCAGCCGTCGCCGGTCACCGACGTCGTATAGCGCACGTGAAAGGTGCGCGCATCGGGATGGGTGATCTCGGGATCGGTGGTGAGCTTGCGGCGATGCACGGTCTGGAGATGTCCCATGTCGAATGCATTGGCCACGGGGACGTACCAGGGGCACGCGATCTCGACAGGCTTGCCGGCGCGGAAGTGGAGGCGCTCGTCGTCGACGGTGAAGCCCGGGATCGGTGCGACCGGAACCGCGCCGGTGTGGACGAAGATCATCCCGAAGCGCTCGCCGACGTGGTAGCGCGCGAACGTCCGCGGTGCGCGGATGGCATTGGGGATCCGCACGCAGCGGTCGGTGTACTCCCAGTGATGCAGCGGGCAGCGGAGGACGTCGCCGACGACGGAGCCGTGGGCGAGGTCGACGCCCTGATGGTCGCAGTGCCCCGGCAGCGCGTGCACGACTCCGTTCTCGCGGCCGCGGAAGAGCGCGATCGCGCGGCCGGCGAGGTCGAAACGCATCACCGCGCCGCGGCGCAGGGCGCGGCTCGGACAGACCATGTACCAGCCGGGCACCAGCCGCGGCGGCCGATCGGGGCGAGCGATTGTTTCAAAAGGGACCGAGTGAATGCGGCGAGTATAGCGATACCTTTGGGTCGTGCGGCTGCTGCTTCTGCTGTTGTCGTCGGTTCTCGGTTGTCCGTTGTTCGGGCAGCTCGTGGAGAACGTTGCCGCCCGGACGGATCCGACGCAGACGTACACGCTCTTTCTGCCGAAGTCGTACGACGGGAAGCGCGCGCATCCGGTGCTGCTCGTGTTCGATCCGCGGGGACGCGGGACGAGTGCGGCGCGGATTTTCGTCGACGCGGCGGAGGAGTATGGCTGGCTGGTCATCAGCTCGAACCAGACGCAGAGCGACGGCTCGCACGAGCCGAACGAGCGCGCCATCCGCGCGCTGCTGCCGGAGCTCGGGCGCTATGCGATCGACGCCGACCGGATCTATGCGGCCGGCTTCTCCGGCACGGCCATGATGGCGTGGGGCGTGGGGATCGCCACGAGACGGCTGGCGGGCGTGATCGGCGTCGGCGGGCGCTTCGTGTCCGAAGTGCCGCCGTCGCAGTTCAACTTCGCGCATTACGGGTTCGCGGGGGAGCGCGACTTCAATCATCGCGAGATGCGCCTCGTCGACGACGCGCTGGACGGACGCGTGCCGCATCGCTTCCAGTCGTTCGACGGCGAGCATCAATGGATCACTCCCGCCCTCGCCCGCGAGGCCTTCGGCTGGTTCGAGGCGCTGGCCGGCAACCACCGCGAGCAGACGCTCGCCGAAGATCTCGCCGCCGCGGACGCCTTGCAAGGCCTGGCCGCCCTGCGCCGCTACCGCGCCATTCTCCGCACCTATGAAAATGTGGAGCGGGCTTCAGCCCGCCTCGCCATCCTCGAAAAAGACGCAGCCGTCCAGCGCGAGCTCGCCGAGGAAAAGAAATGGGACGAGTTCGAAACCCAGTACGTGAGCGGCGTCTTCGCGCGCCTGCCGTCGATCCTCGCCCAGGACGATCTCGTGAAAGCCTTCCGCGTGCCGGACCTGCGGCGCCGCGCCGCGCGCGGTGGCGCCGAGGGAGCGGCGGCGCGGCGGCTGCTCGAGGCGGTGTACGGTCAGGCCTCCTTCTATCTGCGGCACCACCGGCGCGCCACCGCGCTCCTCGGCGTGGCCGCGGCGATCCATCCCGAGCGCTGGACCTCCTGGTACAACCTCGCCGCGGCGCACGCGCGCGACGGCAGCCGGAAACAGGCGTACGCGGCGCTCGAGAAGGCGGTCGCCGCCGGCTTTCGCGACGCCAGGCGGCTCGCCGCGGATGACGATTTTGCGAGCCTGCGCGGGGAGCCACGGTTCCGGAAGGTGCTGGCCTCCGCTTCGCAATAGTTATTGAGCGTGAAAAGCTGGATACTCGCTACCGCAATCCTGGGGATGTCGGAAGGTCTGCCGCCCGAGGCGCCGCGCACCGGTACCGTCATCACCATCGACGTCTCCACGAACCAGGCGTACCTCTTCCGCGACGGCGTGCTCGTACGCAAGTCGGCCGCGGCCACCGGCTCGGACAAGGTCCTGCGCAAGGGGCGCAAGGTGTGGTGGTTCCGCACGCCGCGCGGCCGGCATTCGGTCGTGCGCAAGATCGTCGATCCGGTCTGGACGAAGCCGGACTGGGCGTTCGTCGAGGAAGGGAAGCCGATTCCGCCGCCGGACTCGCCGTCGCGCAAGGAGCGCGGGACGATGGGCAAGTACGCGCTCGACCTGGGCGACCGCGTGATGATCCACGGCACGAACGATCCGAAGTCGATCGGGCAGCGTGTGTCGCACGGCTGCATCCGCCTGCCGAACGACATGCTGAAGGTGCTGTGGAAGGAGGCGGACGTCGGCACGGAGGTCTACATCTTCGACAGCCAGCCGCGCTACGCGTCGGAGAAAGGGCTGAGCGACCTCGACCTGAAACTCGACGAGTCGCGCTGAGCAGGGGACGACGAAGGGCCTCCGGCGGGCCGGCGCGGCCGGCAGCGCTGGTTGCCCAGGGCTGACGCACGCCAGTCGCCTTGCGCACGGCACTCGCGACTGCACGTGCATGTGTCGCGCTGCCAACGGCGCCGGTCCGCCGGAGGCCTCCGGTCGTTCCCTGTGCGTTCTGCCTGGAAAAGAAAAGGGCGAGACCGAGGTCTCGCCCTTTCCGTTACTGCTTCGAGAACCGGACTGTTACTGGTGACGGTCGCCCTTTTCGACGCCGTCGGCTTCGGTGAACGGATCGACCGGAGCCCAGAAGATGTCCATGAGCTCACCATTCTCGAGCCCGTGATCTTTGTGGTTCGGGCCGGTCTTGACGAAGAACGTGGTCGGACGGCCTTCCTGGTCGAACGCGATCGGCTCGCCCCACTGGCCGGCCTTGTTCAGGATCTCGGCCATCGTCTCCGGACGGGTCGCATCCTTGACCATGTCGTCGAAGGGCAGCGAAGCGGCGGGAGCGCAGATGTGACGCGTGTACTGAACCGCGAGCTGCGAGTAGTCGTGGGAGTTCGGGTACTCGTTCGAGAGCGTGCCGTTGGTGCCCTTGGTGCCGCTCGGGTCGTTCGTGTAGTCCATGCACGAGCCGGTGTTCAGGTCGGTGAAGGTCTCGTTGACGTGGCCGAGGCCGTAGTCGTGACCGACTTCCTGGCAGAACACCATGCGGCGCCACGCCGGGGTGTTGTAGGCCGCGTTGTTGTAGTAGGTGTCGTTCAGCTTCGTGTAGCCCTTGATGATGTGGCCGCTGCTGAGGGAGATGCCGGCGATGCCGAGCCAGCCGTTCTGGCCGTAGGTGTTGTTGCAGACTTCGATCTTGCCGGTGGCCGACGTGCAGCGCTTGGTGCTGGAGATCGCGCCGTAGCGCCACGGGCTCTCGATGTACTGCGAGGCGTTCCAGTCGGTCATGACGCGCGACGCGTACGGCTGCCACGCGCTGCTGATGTTCATGACGACCTCGGGGGTGACCTGACCGGACGGACGGCTCCAGTGATAGGTGCTCCAGGAGTGAGCGGCGAACAGGGGGGCGGCGACCAGAGTAAGGACGACCAACAGGGCGAACGTGACGAACCTACGATTCATTCAGGCGACTCCTCTTCCTCAGCGTTGATTTGTTGCTGCTTGCGGTTTGCTCTAAAGGCAATCCTCCGACCAACGTGCCAGAAGTGAACAAGTGGTTTCGTATCAGTTGCTTAGCTGTTGAGGGTGGTCTGGTGGGCTGGGTCAGGAACTGGACCTTTGAAACGAAATTGACCCGTCGGTGTGCAAGAGTTGACACTTTTGACCCAGATCAGGGAATGGTTCCACCGGGGTCCCGGCGCTCCCCCTGCCGGCGCTCGTCGCCGTCCGAGATGGCCTCGGTCACCAGGTCGTAGAGTGCACTGTCCGCGTCCTCTTTCGTCTGTTTGGCCAGCAGCGCGCGCAGCACGGGCGGCGTGACGAAGGTCGTGATCATCACCATCAGCGCGACGGAGCTGTAGAGGCCGGCCGAGAGGAGTCCCGCCGAGAGGCCGAGCTGCGCGAAGATCAGACCGACCTCGCCGCGCGGCACCATCCCGACGCCGATCACCAGCTTGCGCAGCGGCCGGCGGCCGACGGCCAGCCCGGAGAGCAGCTTGCCGAGGATGGCCACGACGGAGAGCAGCAGTCCGATGATCAGGAAGCGGCGCGACTCCGCCTGGAACGGATTGAGCGCGCCGAGGTCCACCGCCGCGCCGACGGAGACGAAGAAGATGGGGATGAAGAACTGCGCGACGTCGTGCACCTCGTGCTCGATGTCGCGGCCGCGGTCGGTCTTGGCCAGCACCAGTCCCGCGGCGAAGGCGCCGATGATCAGCGCGGAGCCGACGGCGTCGGCCAGATACGCGAGCGCGAAGCCGAACATGATCGAGGCGAAGAAGATCGCCTTGGCCACGCGCAGCCGCTCGATGAGGCGGATCAGTTTCGGGGCGAGGAAGGAGCCGATGACGATCGCCAGCGCCACGAAGCCGAAGGCGATGGCGAAGATCTTGGCGACGCTGCCGGTGGTGAGCGGCACGCCCGCGGCGACGCTGCTGATGACGCTGAGGAGCACGAGGCCGAGGATGTCGTCCACGACCGCGGCGCCGAGGACCACCTGCGACTCGTCGCTCTTCAGGTGACCGAGGTCGGAGAGCACTCGCGCGGTGATGCCGACGGACGTCGCGGTCAGCGCCGCGCCGAGAAAGACGGCCACCGGCGTCGGATAGCCGAGCCAGGCGCCGACGCCGTAGCCGGCGGCGAACGGCAGCACCACGCCGGCGATGGCCACCGAGGCCGACGCGCCTCCGACGGAGAGCAGCCGGCCGAGGTCCGTCTCCAGGCCGATGAGGAAGAGGAGCAGGATCACGCCGAGCTCGGAGAGCAGGTGCAGCGTGGGGTCGTGCGGGTCGATCAGATGCAGCCCGGAGACGCCGATGACGATGCCGCCGATCATCTCGCCGAGGACGGCCGGCTGGCCGATGCGCTCGGCGAGCTCGCCGAACAGCTTGGCCGCCGCAAAGATGGCGAGGAGGGACAGAAGCAGGCCCGAAACGGTCATTGAATTCACCTCCGAGCGGCGGCCCGACCGCTCGATGTGCCTGCGAGACCTCCAATGTCTCGCACCCGTTGGATTTACGCGGCGATCATATGCGATGGGCGTGGAAGACAGGCAATCCTGCCTGTCCGGACTCTCACGCGGACAGGCAGGATTGCCTGTCCTCCACTGGAGGTCATCGTCCTTTGAATTTGGCCTTCTCCTGGTCCTTGCGGTCGCGGAGGATCGTCGAGAGGATCAGGTAGAACGCGGCCGCGCTGGCCATCAGGTAGCCGAGCACGGCCAGCCCCGGATAGCCGAAGATCGTGAAGCTGGTCGGGACGCGCATCATCATCGACGACGACACGAGCAGCGCGGCGATGACCACGCCCACGGTGATGCGGTTGGCGATCTTGTGGATGCCGGCCAGGAACTCCTCCGCCTGCGTGAGCTTGATGCCGAACGAGAGCCGGCCGGCGGAGGTCAGGTCGACGATCTCGCGCACGCGGTGGGGGAGGTCGAGGATGAGCTGGTTGAGGTCGAGCAGCGCGGGATAGAAGTTGCGCGGATTGAACTTCTGCGCGAGCTTCTGGCTGATGAGCTGCTCCGCGTAGTCGCGGATCACGCGCTGCGGGTCGTAGTCGGGATCGAGCCTCTTCGTGATCGCGTCGAGATGCAGCAGCGTCTTGGCGAGCATGGTCAGCTCGGCCGGCGCCTTCAGCTCGTTGTTGTTGGCGATGGCGATGACGTTGAAGATGAGCTGACCGGTGTTGATGTCGCGCGCGTTGGCGTCGTGCACCGCGGCCACGATGGTGGAGATGTCGCGCGTGAACTTCACCGGATCGAAGCGCTCCTGCACCTCCGACATCCGCACGCAAGCCTCGGCCACTTCCGTCCCGCGATTGCTGGAGATGGCCAGGAGCAGCTTGATGACCTCGTCCTGGAACTCGTGGCTGATGCGGCTGACCATCCCGAAGTCGAGCAGGACGAGCTGCGGGTTCCCGTCGACCTCGCGGACGAAGATGTTCCCCGGATGCGGATCGCTGTGCCAGATGCCGTCGACGCAGATCTGCTTGAGGTACGCCTGCGTGAGCACGCCCGCCAGCTCGGCGTAATCCCCTTCGACCAGCGCCAGCGGCGTGAGCTTCGAGACCTTTTTTCCCTTCACCAGCTCCGTCGTCAGCACCCGCGGCGAGGTGAAGTCCTGGATGACGGTGGGGATGTAGATCTGCGGGAAGGAGAGGAGGTTCTGGCGGATGGTCTCGGTGTTGCGCGCCTCCTGCAGGTAATTGAGCTCGCTGTACATCACGAGCTTGGCCTGCTCGATGGCGCCGACGAGGCTCATCTTGCGTCCGATGTCGGTGTGCTTCTCGAGCTCCTGGGCGATCTCGGTGAAGACCTCGAGGTCGCGCTGCACCTGCTCGCGCACGTTGGGGCGCTGCACCTTGACCACCACCTCGCGGCCGTCGCGCATGACGGCGCGATGCACCTGTCCGAGGGAGGCGGCGGCGAGCGGCGTGGAGTCGAAGGACTCGAAGGCCTTCGAGAGACGCACGCCGAGCTCTTCCTCGACGATGCGCTCCACCTCGGCGAAGGAGAACGGCTCGAGGTCGTCCTGCAGCGACTCGAGGGCGAGGATGTATTCGTGCGGGACGATGTCGGGCCGCGTGGAGAGGAGCTGCCCGAATTTCACGTACGTCGGACCCATCTGGCGCAGCGCGCCGGCGAAGGCCTCGGCGCGCGCGCTGACGTCCGGCTCGATGGTCTCGGTGTCGGGCTCGGGCGCGAGGAAGTCCTGCGCGTTGACGGTCATGCGGAAGTCTTTCCGGCCGTACCGTGTGAACAGCAGGAGGAGGTCGCGATAGGCACCGAGGTTTCGGGTCTTGAGCATCGCTGCCGGACTGTGCAAAGGGGAAGCCGGGAGCGCCGGCGTCCGTGGCGGCTGCCGTGGCGGCGTCGCGCGCCGCCACCGGGGCGGGCGGCGGGACGCCGCCCGGGCAGCCGCCGGGACGGCGGCGGTCCGCCTCTCTGTGCTACCATTCGCCGCACTTCCAGCAGTCCTTCAAGGAGCAACTTCCACATGGCGATTTCCAGAACACTTTTCACGTCGGAGTCTGTGACCGAAGGTCATCCCGACAAGATCGCGGATCAGATCTCCGACGCCATCCTCGACGCCGTTCTGGCGGAGGATCCGGTCGGCCGCGTGGCCTGCGAGACGCTGGTCACGACCGGCCTGGCGATGATCTCGGGTGAGATCACGACCAAGGTCTACGTCGACTTCCCGACGCTCGTGCGCAGCACGATCCGCGAGATCGGCTACACGCGCGCGAAGTACGGCTTCGACAGCGAGACCTGCGCGGTCATCTCCTCGGTCGACCCGCAGTCGCCCGACATCGCCCAGGGCGTGGACACCGGCGGCGCCGGCGACCAGGGCCTGATGTTCGGATTCGCCGTGCGCGAGACGCCGGAGCTGATGCCGCTGCCGATCATGCTCGCGCACCAGCTCACGCGCCGATTGACCGAGGTCCGCAAGAGCAGCGATCTCGACTTCCTCCGTCCGGACGGCAAGTCGCAGGTCACGGTCGAGTACGAGGGGAAGCGCCCGGTGCGCGTCGAGGCGGTGGTCATCTCCACGCAGCACTCGCCGAACGTCTCCCACCGCGACCTCAGCGACGCGATCATGGAGAAGGTCATCCGGCCGGTCGTCCCGGCCGAGCTGCTCGACAAGAACACCAAGTACCACATCAACCCGACCGGCAAGTTCGTGATCGGCGGACCGCAGGGTGACACCGGCCTGACCGGCCGCAAGATCATCGTCGACACGTACGGCGGCCGCGGACGCCACGGCGGCGGCGCGTTCTCGGGCAAGGACCCCACGAAGGTCGACCGCTCGGCGTGCTACATGGCCCGCTACATCGCCAAGAACCTCGTGGCCGCCGGCCTGGCCGACGAGTGCGAGGTGCAGCTCGCCTACGCCATCGGCGTGGCCGATCCGGTGTCGGTGTACGTCGACACGTTCGGCACCGGGAAGGTGGAGGCGGAGAAGCTGGTGGAGCTCGTGCGCGAGCACTTCCAGATGACGCCGCGCGGCATCATCGAGTCGCTGCAGCTCCGCCGCCCGATCTACAAGAAGACCGCCGCCTACGGACACTTCGGCCGCACCGAGCCGGAGTTCACGTGGGAGCGGACCGACAAGGCCGAAGCGCTGCGCGCGGCGGCGGGCGTCGAGGCGGTCGCGGTCTAACGCAATTCGAACAGCGTGACGTCGCCCCGCGACGTCACGTTCGCCGCATACCGATCGAGGGTGACGGCGAGCATTCTCTGAGCGGCAGGTGACAGCACCTGCCGCTCTTCGTTTCTGCGCGCGGTCACGACGGCCACGTGGGTGATGCCGTCATCCTGCAGCCGCGCTTTCAGCGCCTCGGGCGCCGGCACGTCGAGATAGCGCGACAGACGCGGAGCCTCGCCGGCCCGTGCGGGCCGCGTGAGCCAGTAGGTCTCGCTCGTGCCGATGACGAGCGTGCGCGAGTCGCGCGGCAGCGTTTGATTCAGCCACGCCACCGCGGAATGCGCGGCACGCGGTGCGCGCCCGGTCAGCGAGACGACGATCGCGGTCTGCAGCACGACGGAGATGACCACGACCGCCGCGAGCCAGCGATTCTTCACGCTCGCGCTCATCGAGGCGACGGCGAGATAGGGGACGAGGACGCGCGCCGACGGCCCGAGGAAGAAGAGCGCGATGGCGATGGACGCGCTGCCGATGGCCACCGCGCCGCTCGCGAACGCGGGCAGGGTGACCAGCGCTGCGCCGAGCGACTCCTGCATCCAGCGCGGGTCGAAGATGAAGTCGGCCAGCGCGAGCTCGCGCTCGCCCGTGGCGAAACGGGGAATGGCGCGGAGGTAGAAGAGCAGTCCCGCCAGTACGATCCAGCGCGGCCGCTTGCGGCGGACGATCCACACCAGCGCGGCAAAGGGGACGAAGGTGAGACTGGTCAGCAGTCCGGCGGCGGTGGCGGCGCTCGGCTCTTCGTCGTCGAGCATGGCCACGAAGAGTCCGAGGAGCGGCCAGTCCGGAAGATGCAGCGCCAGCGCCGGCGTGGTGACGATGGCCGCCGTCAGCAGCCAGGACTGCGTTCTGCGCGCGATCAGCCACGTGGCCGCGATCGCCGCGAGCCAGTGCAGAGAGTGCGACGCCACTCCGCCGCCCGACGGCCCGAGCAGCGCCAGCGCCGGCAGTGACGCCGACTCGATCCCGAGCGGCCGGTGCGACTGCGCGAGCAGCGGCAGTTGCACCGCGCGCCCCTCCAGCACCCACGTGTGCGCGACCGCCAGATGCTCCGGCGAGGGCGCCGCGACCAGCGCGCAGAGCAGCACCACGATCACGAAGAGCAGGCCAAACGAGCGGAGCGCCGGCGTCCCCGCCGGCTGCCGCGCAGGCGTCCCGCCTGCGCGGCGGCGGCGAGACGCCGCCGCGGCAGCCGCCGAGACGGCGGCGCTCCCCAGCATGGTCCACACGTTGACTTTCACCAGCCCCACGACAAAGCAGACCGCGCCGAGCATCGGATAGCCGACCAGAAAATCGAGCGGCAGATTGCGCGCGCCGCCGCGTGCGAGGCGTCCGATCCCCACACACGCGACCGCGACGACCAGCGCCACGAGCAACGGCACGAGCGACGGCACGATCGCGGAAGGGTCGAACGCGAACGCAGGCCACGCGAGCGTCCCCGCGAGCAGAAAGCGATCGACGAGCGTGAGGATCGCGAAGAGGGCGAGGAGCGCGGCGAGGATGGAGCGCGCGATCAGAGCGGCTCCAGCGCCTCGCGGATGCGCAGCACGTCCTCGATGATCGCGCGCGCGTGCTCCGGCACGATCTGCGTGGTGCGATCGGAGAGCGCGGCGGAGGGATTGTCGTGCACTTCCATGAAGAAGCCCTCGCATCCGGCGGCGGCCGCGGCGCGGGCCAGCGGACGCGCGAACTGCGGCGTGCCGCCGGTCTGCTTCCCTTCGCCGCCCGGGCGCTGCATCGAATGCGTGATGTCGTAGACCATCGGCGCGCCGAGGGCGCGGATGATGGGGAAGGAGCGCATGTCGACCACCAGGTTCTGATAGCCGAACGACGTGCCGCGCTCGGTGATGAACACCTTCTGGTTCCCGACCTCCGCCCCCTTCTCGAGGATGTTCTTCGTCTCCTCGGGCGAGAGGAACTGTCCCTTCTTCACGCCGACGGCCTTGCCGGTGCGCGCCGCCGCGGCGATGAGGTCCGTCTGGCGGCAGAGGAAGGCGGGGATCTGCAGGATGTCGACGACGGCGCCGACGGGCTCCGCCTGCCACGGCTCGTGAATGTCCGTCAGCAGCGGCAGTCCCGTTTCTTCGCGAACGGCTTTCAGTACGCGCATCCCTTCCTCGACGCCCGGCCCGCGGAACGACTCGATGGACGAGCGGTTCGCTTTGTCGAACGACGACTTGTAGACGAGCTGGATGCGCAGTTCGTCACGCAGCTTCGCGAGAGTGCGGGCCATCTTCAGCGCGTGGTCGAGTCCCTCGATGACGCAGGGGCCGGCGATGAAGAGCGGCGGCGCGTCGCCACCGAAGCGGATGTCGGACGTGATCTCGATCGTGCGGGTGCTCGTGGCCATGCCCCGCGATCCTATCGCGAAAAAAATGTGGGGCGGGCTTCAGCCCGCCTCCCCCGTGGGCGGGCGGGCTGAATACGTTGTTACCAGCGACGGCCGCTGCGACGCCCGCTGTCGACGTCGTCGATGCGCCACGCGGTGAAGACGCCGTTGCGCGACCAGTCGCCGACGAAGGTGACGCGATCGCCGCGGCGGAGGTCTTCGACGTCGATGCCGCGATTGCGGTCGTTCATCTGGACGAGCACCGTGCGCCCGCTGCGCGCGTCGCGGAGGACCACCACGTCGCGGCGGCGATCGACGCGCTCGACGGTGCCGCGGAGGAAGTCGCGGTCGTCGCGCCGGTGGTCGCGTCGCTCGTATCGCGAGTCGCGTCGGTCATCGCGTCGCGAGTCGCGCCACGAGTCATCCGCCATCGCGGACAGTCCGAACATCGAGGTGAGCGCCAGCGCGCCCGCTGCCATCATCGTGAACTTCGCTGCTTTCTTCATTGCTTTCTCCTTTGGACGATTCCTGCTTGGCGGCAGTC
>DASUSL010000528.1:0-3827 GCA_036375135.1 Thermoanaerobaculia bacterium
TAATTGATACTTTCCCTGTTCTAGCTGAAAAAGCACGTCTGCTGGCCGGGAATCTTAGTGGCGGTGAACGTCAAGTCCTTTCGTTCGCGAGAGCATTGATGTTGCAGCCACGGCTTCTGCTGCTAGATGAACCGACGTCAGGTCTCGCAGCCACAACAGCCAAGACCTTAATCGCCTGCTTGACCGAGTGGCGAGTCCGTTACCGTTTCGCAACCATGGTTGTGGAACATGAGAGCGCGCTTTGCCACTTCGGTCGGGACCGTGTCGAATCCATGGCCGAGGGGCGCATAACGTGACCGATGGCGTGACCGTTTCCGCCTATAGGGCTCGCAGAAGCCCCCGCTCAAGCTGCGACGGTTTCACTTCTTCGACGCGGTACGTGCCGCCCGCTTCGACGAACGCGTCGCGCACGACGCCGCACGCCTGCCGCGCGAGGAGCGCGCCGGCGCGGCGCTCGAGCCAGAGCGAGCGGATGCCGTCGAAGGCGACCTGCGGCCAGCGCTTCTTCGCCGCGTCGAGGGTGATCTGCTCGAGAGGAAAGCCGAGGTCGCGGAGGATGGGGGCGGAGCCGCGCACGTAGGCGTCGTCGCCGCGATGCATCCAGAGCGCGCCGGTCTCGACGTACAGCGAGGATCCGAGCTGTTCCCACAGCTCGTACGCGCGTTTGACCATCTCGACGTAGACGCGGTCCTGGCCGTAGACCGCGCGGATGACGCGCGTCTCGCCGCCGGAGCTCGCGCGCGCGTTGCCCGGTCCCCACGCGTCGAGGAGCGTGACGTCCGCGCCGCGGCGACGGAGCTGCAGCGCGGTCCAGCCGCCGAAGGCGCCGGCGCCGATGACGGTCACACGGAGGCGTTTGCTGTTCGCGGCGATCGCGGCGCTCATTGGGGGCGCCGCGATCATAGCGGTGATGAATGTGCGGCGCGAGAGCATGGCGGATGTGGAGGACAGGCAATCCTGCCTGTCGGCTTCTCGGCGAGGGCGAGGACAGGCAGGATTGCCTGTCCTCCACCAGTCCATTCCTAGAATGTCACTCGTGTGCTGATGCCGATCGTGCGGGGCTGGTTGGTCAGATAGGCCACGCGCGCGCGGGTGCCGCGCTCCTGGTCGAGCGAGAGGTACGCGGTCTCGTCGGTCAGGTTGTTGATGAAGAGCGCGGTGTCGAACTGGCCGTGCAGCAGGCCGAGGCGCACGTTCACGAGGTCGTACGACGGCAGCCGCGGATCGAAGAGGAAGACCGACTGCGAGAACGGTCCGCCGATGCCGGTGGTGCCGAACGAGTTCAGGTTCACGGCGCCGAAGCCGGAGGCCTGATCGCCGATCTGCGTGTAGCGCGAGCCGACGTGCTGGTAGACGCCGGTCAGATAGCCGATGTGTGCGCCGAGCGAGTGGCGATACGTCGCCGCGGCGGCCATCTGGAACTCGGGGACGCTGGGGAGGCGGTTCCCTTCCTGAATGCCGGCCACGATCTGGCCGCTCGAGGAGCGGAAGCTGGAGTCGAGCTTCGAGTCGTTGAAGCTGCCCGACATGGCGAAGTCGAAGCTGGGGGTGAAGTTGTACTCGAGCTCCGCCTCGACGCCGGTCGTGTGCGCCTTCGGCACGTTGATGATCAGGCGCGACGAGCAGGAGCCGGCCGTCACGGTGGCCTGGAGGTTCTCGATGTCGGCGCGGTACGCGGCGGCGTTGAACGTCCCCTTGCCGTTGCGCAGGGCGTGCTTCACGCCGACCTCGTAGTTCCAGAGCGTCTCGTCCTCCCACGTCGGGCGGCCGCCGTAGAGGACGAGGTCCTGCGCGGTGCAGAGCGGGACGTTGAGCGGATCGTTGATGCCGCCGAGGCGGAAGCCTTTGGAGATCTGGCCGTTGAGGCGCGTGGCGTCGTCGAGCTTGAAGCTGGCCATGACGCGCGGCGCGAAGCCGTCCGCGCTGACCGAGCCGACGCTGTCGTTCGGGTCGGAGAAGATGCCGTCGAAGATCTGCTCGCGGTCTTCCTCGAAGTTGTACCAGCGCAGGCCGCCGGTGACGTCGAAGCGGTCGCTGATCTGCCAGGTGGCCTCGCCGAAGATGGCGAGCTGGTTGTAGTCGTAATGCAGGTCGGACTTGTACAGCTCGTCGCGCAGCGCGAGCTTGGTGCCGACGGTGTTGATGCCGCTGAGCGGTCCGCACGAGCCGGGCGCCGCGCAGCCGGACTGGAAGCCGATCACCGGAAGGTTCTGCTGGTAGTCGCGCGTGCTGTCGCTGTAGAAGACGCCGGTGGTGAACTGCAGCGGGCCGCGCTCTCCGCCGAGCCGCAGCTCCTGCGTGAAGCCGGACGCCTGCGTGGCGTCGAAGAGCGGCGCGTCGATGTTGTAGACGCTCGGCGGCGCGCCGAACGAGCCGCCGGTGATGCTGGCCGTGAGCGCGGTGGCGTCACGCACGACGAGGATGTCGCGATCGGTGTAGCTGGTGACCGAGGTCAGGGTGAGCGCGTCGCTCAGGTCGAAGGAGACGTTCACGTCGCCGAGGAGGAACTCGTCGCTGAACTCTTCCTCGAGCTGCGTGAACTGGTTGCGGTCGCCGAGCTCCACGCGCGGACGCGAGGTGGTGTAGGGATTCCCGAGGATGTTGAAGGCGTCGATGCGGTTCCAGCCGTCCATCTCGATCTGCTGATAGAGCAGGCGCGGCGTGATGGAGAGGCGCTCGCTGGGCTGGAAGAGCAGCGACGCGCGCGCGCCGGCGCGGCTGCCGCCGTTGACGTCGTCGTGGACGCTGAGGTCGGGCTGCACGGCGTCGATGAAGCCGCCGTACTGCGTGTAGTACGCGGCGATGCGGAACGCGGCGGTGCTTCCCATCGGCACGTTCACCGCGGCCTTCGCGCTGCCGCCGACGCCGCCGTCGGAGACGGAGCTGAGGGAGAGGTCGGCGACCGTCGACGAGGTGCCGAGGCGCGGCTGGTTGCTGATGTAGCGCACGGTGCCGGAGAGCGAGCCGGAGCCGAACAGCGTTCCCTGCGGCCCGCGCAGCACTTCGACGCGGGAGAGGTCGAAGAGGTCGAGGTCGGGGGTGAAGAGGGAAAGCGAGATCACGGACTCGTCGAGGTAGACGCCGACCTGCTCCTTGACGCCCGGCTGGTCGCGGACGATCTGTCCGGCGGAGACGCCGCGCATGGCCACCTGGCTCTGGCCGGGGCCGAGGTTCTGCACGGTGAAGCCGGCCACGTTGGCGGAGATGTCTTCGATGGTCTCGGCGCCGAGGTCGCGCAGCTCCTGCTCGGTGGGCGCGGCGACGGACATCGGGACGTCCTGGACGTTCTCTTCACGCTTGCGCGCGGTGACGACCATCTCTTCTTCGACTTTGGGGGGCGTGGGCTGCTGGTCGACCGCGGGAGGCTGTTGCTCGGGTGGGGCCGGGGTCTGGGCGAACAGGGGCGCCGCCAGGACGAAAACCAGGATTCCGGTGACGAGTTTCTTCACGCGTGGACTCCTTCACTGCCGAATTGTCGAGTGCAGTGATTGTGCGCGAAGGGTGGAAGAAACACAACGGCGGCGCAGGAGCACGACGAGGAGGCCTCCGGCGGGCCGGCGGTCCTCTCTCACCCCCCGCTGAGCGCGGGCAGGATCACGATCTCGGCGCCGTCGCGCACTTGCGTGTCGAAGCCGCCCGACCAGCGGATGCACTCGCCGTCCACGAAGATGTTGAGGTGCGGACGGAGCTCGTTGCGCTCGGTGACGACGCGGTCGCGGAAGGCCGGGTAGTCGCGCCAGAGCAGCGTGAGGGCGTCGGAGAGTTTCTCCGCGCGCCCGTCCACCTGCACCGCGCCGCGGTTGCCGGCCAGCTCGCGCAGCGGTCCG
>DASUSL010000529.1:0-10517 GCA_036375135.1 Thermoanaerobaculia bacterium
GCATTCAACTTGCGTGGACGGAGGATTATGTTGAAGGCAGCCGACATGCTCTGTCGATTTCTGGTAAACGAGTTCGAGAAAAACGCTTCGAAAACCATCGTCTTCTGGTCAGACAAGTGGGCGCTTCCCGTCGAAGACCTAGTCGCATTACTGCGCGGCAGTACGCGCATGACCAAGAAGACTCGTCACATGTACCAGGATCTACCGTTCACCCGTGAGGAGTACGAAGCGGCCGAGCATGTCGAGAGGCCCAGCATCCCAGAAAACCTCAAGCCGCTGTTCAAGAACCTGCGCGGTTGCCCGGGCTGCTCAAAGATTGTTCCACAATCGAAGTGGGATGCTCATGAGTGTCCGCCGGAACCAGGTCGGTTGTATGGGGCGCCGGTAGACACCCGGGGCCGCGAGAATGCCGGCGTAGCGCAGAACGCGCTATTGGGCGATCCCGACTGGCCCCCTCTATTTTTTGGAGGCGGTCTTCCCACGCTCGGAAAACGTCGCTGAGCGCACGACGCCGCTTGACTCCACGCAGCAGCGACACGGCCGAGTGCTGGCCCGGCAGGCGCTGCGTCGCGGGGCTGGCCGTGCAACTGAACGTGAGATCCGGAGGATGTATCTGTTCGGCTGGCCGGGATTGCTCATCCTCGGTGTAAGGCTGCTGCGCGGCAGTACGCGCGTGGCAAAAGTGGCAGGGGTGTCGTGTCTGCTCGTTGTGGCGGCGCCGGTGGCAATCCTCATTTTCCAATGAAGTACACGACCATGGCGACGGCCCACGTCGCGAGGAAAAGTGCAACGAATCCGGCCATGAAGGCGCAGCCGGCCAGCCGGCGTGTCTTGAGCAGGTGGTAGGGCACGGCCAGTGGCCAGATCTGAAAGACGAACCAGCCGTGATCGACCGACGTCGGTACGCCGAGGCGGCGGCAGTCGGCCAGCACCCACCAGGAGAATGCCCAGCAGACGGCGATGAAATAGAGAAACAGAAAGGCGCCCGATGGCGCCATTCCGTTGAGTAAGTAGATCGCGCTGCCCACCGTGCCGAGGAGAAAGGCGGCGGTGAGTGCGAGAGACGGCCCGAGAGGGATCGACTGTCTCACTTCGGCATTGGATCCGCGGTCTTCGGCGCCAGTGTTTTCGTCAGCTCGTACAGCGTGTTCACGAACCACCAGACGAACACGAAGAGGAACCAGTGCAGGACCTCGGTCGTGCGTACGATGGCGCGGTTGTAATCCTGGAGGTAGCGCAGGAGCGACGCCGTAGATCGGATGTCGTTCTCGCTGTCCGGATATCCGAACGTGCGCAGGACAGGCGTCTGCGGCAGGAGGAACCACAGCACGACGCAGAACCCCGCCATGAAGATCAGATGCAGGCGGAAGAGCTTCAGCGTCTTCTGCACCGGATCCGGTTCGTTGCGCAGAAGATAGCGCGACAGGTGAGTGGCCGCGATCACGACGACAACCGCGCTAAAGACAACGATCATGCTGCTCATGATTTCTCCTCCACGCGTGACGGTGCAGGAATTCAATCACGAATGGGATGGCGCGAAAACCCTGAGGGTATAGTTCGACACGCCGCGGGTGCCTGAGTGGACAACGGAGGCGACGAATGAGCGTGCGTGCGATTTTCCGGATCGTCCTGACCGCGGCGGTCCTGACCGCCCCGATCGGCAGCGCCGCGGCGGACGACGCGACGACGACGCAGCCGCCGGCAGAGTTTCTCTCCTTTCTCGACCGCGTCGACGCGGCACAGGTCGAACTGCAGAACGGGAAAGCGGAAAGCTTCAAGGCACTGTGGTCGCGGTCGGAGGAGGTCACGCTGGCCGGCGGATTCGGCGGCACCATCGAGAAGGGATGGGAGCGCATTGCGGCGAGGCTCGATTGGGTGGCCGGACAGTATTCGAATGGCCGGACGCGGCGAGAGCGAGTCGTCGTCGGTGTCGGAGGCGATCTGGCCTACGTCGTACAACACGAGCACATCGAGTTTCGGGTTCCCGGACACGAGACCGACTCCACCCGGGACTACCGCGTCACGATGGTGTTCCGCCGCGAAAGTGACGGGTGGAAGCTCGTTCATCGGCAGGCCGACGTGCAGACGCAGAAACAGGCACCGCGATGACGGTCAACCCCCGATGAACCGCATCGCCGCGCGGATCGCGTCCGGTGCCCACGGCAGCATCGTGTGCGTGCGGGGCAGCACCACGAATGCGCGCATGCCGGCCACCTTCGTCCTTTCCAGCGCCACCACGCCGTCGTTGGGGGCGTGGTGCATCCAGGCGGAGAAGAGGGGGATGTGGCTGCGGGTGCCGGCGATGACGGCCACGGGGTAGTCGACCGCGGGGAGCGTTGCGGGAAGGCCGTCCGTGCCGAGCTCTCGTGCCGGTTTGATGAGGAGAGAGATCAGGCGGGAGCGCTGCAGTACGTCCGCCACCTCGCTGCCGCCGTTGGGTGGGGCGAGCATGACCACTCGGCCGAGGTTGGGGAGGGGATGAGTGGCGAGCAGCTGGCGGACGATGATGCCGCCGAGGGAGTGCGTGATGAAGTGCACGCGCGGGGCGGGCGACAGGAGCGGGAGCACTTCGCGGGCGAAGCGCGACGCGTGCTCCGCGATCGAGGCGCGCGTCGAGCGGTAGTGCCAGTTGATCACGCGGTAGCCGCGGCAGCGGGCCGCGAGCGAGAGCGCCAGCATCGAGGCGGGGGTGCGTCCGAGTCCGTGCAGCAGCACGACCGTTTCCTTCATGACAGTGAGATACGGCGTACGGCGGCGGAAGTTGAGCGCCGCATCGGTATACTTACGGCTCTCCGCCATTCTCGAAGTCGCGAAAGGGGCCACGATGCCGAAGCTCGGTCGTCTCGTCTTCTTCCTTTCTTTCTTTGCCCTTCCTCTGTTCGCGCAGTCGGCCGCCATCCGCGGGCGGGTCACGCTGCCCGACGGCTCGGCGCTGCCGGGCGTCACCGTGTCGGCAGGCGACGTCACCGCCGTGACGGACGCCGACGGACGTTACGAGCTCGCGGTACCGGCGCGCGGCCTCGTCAAAGTCACGGCCATGCTGCAGGGTTTCCAGACGCGCACCGCCGACGTCGACACCTCGCGCGGCGACGCCACGCGCGACTTCACCCTCCACGTCTCCTTCGGCCAGGAGATCACCGTCGGGTCGCGAGCGATCGGGGCGGAGCAGGAGAAGGCCGTGCCGGTCGACGTCATCACGCAGGAGCAGATCGACAGCTCGCCGTCGACCGAGACCAACCAGATCATCCAGAAGATCGCGCCGTCGTTCAACTTCCCGCGGCCGACCATCACCGACGGCACGGACAGCGTCCGTCCGGCCACGCTGCGCGGCCTCGGCCCCGACCAGCTCCTGGTCATGGTCAACGGCAAGCGGCGGCACGCCAGCGCGCTCGTGAACGCCAACAACAGCGTCGGGCGCGGCTCGAGCGGCGTCGACCTCAACGCCATCCCGGCGGCGGCCATCCAGAGCGTGGAGATCCTCCGCGACGGCGCGGCGGCGCAGTACGGCTCCGACGCCATCGCCGGCGTCATCAACCTCGTGCTCAAGTCCGACGTCGCGCCGATCGAGATCGTGAGCAAGGCCGGCATGACCACGCACGGCGACGGGCAGATGCTCGACCTCAGCGCCGACGGCGGCTGGGGGATCGGGCGCGGCGCGCTGGTCGTGGTCGGCGCGTACCGCGTGCGCTACGAGACCAACCGCGCCGCCGCCGACCCGCGCGACCAGATCGTGGCCGGCGACGCGGGCAACAACCCGGTGCCGCAGCCCAACACGCACTGGGGCGACTCGTACATGCGCGACTCGATGATCTTCGCCAACTTCAACATGCCGCTGAGTGCGGACGGGAAGCGCATCCTCTACGCCTTCGGCGGCTTCAGCAACCGTCACGGCTCGCACGGCGGCTTCTATCGCCGCGCGCTGCAGGCGCAGAACTGGCCGAACATCTATCCGCTCGGCTTCCTGCCGCTCATCCAGCCGCGCATCGTCGACGGCTCGCTCAACGCCGGTACGCGCGGCGAGCTCGCGAGCTGGTTCTACGATCTCAGCGCCGGCTACGGCCGCAACAAGTTCGACTTCTACGTCGCCGACTCGCTGAACACCTCCCTCGGCCCGAATGCCACCCAGACCAAGTTCTACTCCGGCTCCCTCGGCGACGATCAGTGGACCGCGAACCTCGACGTGTCGCGTCCCTTCCGCGTCGGCGCGCTGGCCGGCCCGCTCAACGTGGCGTGGGGCGTGGAGTGGCGGCGCGACGGTTTCGAGCAGATCGCCGGCGAGCCGAACTCGTACATCAACGGCGGCGTCCGCGACCGCTTCGGCAACGTCGCCCCGGCCGGCGCGCAGGTCTTCCCCGGCTTCCAGCCGTCGAACGAGGTCGACGTCTCGCGCGACAGCAGGTCGTTCTACGTCGACCTCGAGGGCGACGTGCTGCCGATGCTCCGCCTCGGCGTGGCCGGCCGCTACGAGAACTACAGCGACTTCGGCGACACCACCAACGGCAAGATCACGGCGCGCTTCTCGCCGATGAAAGAGCTCATCCTGCGCGGCTCGGCCAGCACCGGCTTCCGCGCGCCGTCGCTGAGCCAGGGGAACTGGTCCGCCATCAGCACCAACTTCCTCCTCAATCCCGCCACCGGACAACTGGAGGCGTTCCAGACCGGCACGTACCGCGTCGACAGCGAGGTCGCCCGCGCCCTCGGCGCCGAGCCGCTCAAGCCCGAAAAGTCGAAGAACCTCAGCGCCGGCATCGTCTGGCAGCCGCTGGCCAACCTCGAGCTGACCGCCGACTACTTCCACATCGACATCGACGACCGCATCGTCTTCTCCGGCAACTTCACCGGCGCGAGCATCCTGCCGCTGATCTCACCGTTCGGCGCGACGGCCGCGCGCTTCTTCACCAATGCCATCGATACCGAGACGAACGGCTACGACCTGGTCGGCAACTACCAGCGTCCGCTGCTCGGCGGGCGGATGGACTTCTCCGCCGCGTACAGCTGGAACCGGACGAAGATCGTGGGGGAGGTGCGCACGCCGGATCAGCTCGCGGGCTTCGGCCAGGTGCTCTTCGACCGCATCGAGGAGCGGCGCGTGGAGTGCGGCCAGCCGCGCGACAACGTGCGCCTCATGCAGGCCTTCCACCGCGGCCCGTTCGACGTCACGCTGCGCGAGAGCCGCTACGGCGAGTACTGCAGCTTCACCGCGCTGGTGCCCGACCCGAACCTCGGACCGATCCCGGCCGACGATCAGACCTTCTCGCCCGAGTGGCTGGCCGACCTCGAGCTGGCGTACCGCTGGCGCGACTACTCGTTCGCCGTCGGCGCGGAGAATCTCTTCGACCGCTTCCCCGACCGCAACCTCGTCTTCCGCGAGGGGACGACGACGTACACCGCGCAGAGCAACTTCGGGATGTTCACGTATCCGAGCCACTCGCCGTTCGGGATGAACGGACGGTTCGTCTACACGAGGATTTCGTACACCTTCTGACGGCCTCGCTCCGGGTGGAGTGCTTCCGTTCGTCATAGAATCCCGGCGCATGAACGCACATG
This sequence comes from Thermoanaerobaculia bacterium, assembly GCA_036375135.1. Taxonomy (GTDB): domain Bacteria; phylum Acidobacteriota; class Thermoanaerobaculia; order Gp7-AA8; family Gp7-AA8; genus QHVT01. Next base: position 5,548 of record DASUSL010000529.1, read on the forward strand.
CGCCGGGAACCTTCTGCTGGATCGAGCTTGCCACCTCCGACGCCGCGGGCGCGCGGAGCTTCTACACGGGACTCTTCGGCTGGGACGTGAACGAGTTCCCGATGGGGGAGATGGGGACGTATTACATCTTCCAGCAGAGCGGCGCCGACTGCGCCGCCATGTACCAGATGGGAGCGGACATGCAGGGGGTGCCGCCGAACTGGCTCTCGTACGTGTCCGTGGCCAGCGCCGACGCCACGACGGAGAAGGCGCAGTCGCTCGGCGCGACCGTCGTCAACGGACCGTTCGACGTCTACGACATGGGGCGCATGACCGTGCTGCAGGATCCGCAGGGCGCCGTCTTCGCGCTGTGGGAGGCGAAGACGCACCGCGGGGTCGGCGTGCGCGACGAGACGAACACGCTCTGCTGGAACGAGCTGCAGGCGCGCGACCTCGACGCCGCGAAGAAGTTCTACGCGCCGCTCTTCGACTGGCGTCTGAAGGAAGCGCCCGGCTACTCGGAGATGCACATGGGCGACACCGCCGTCGGCGGCATGCTCGTGTCGCAGTCGCCGCCCGAGGTGCCGTCGTTCTGGCTGCCGTACTTTGCGGTGGAGGACTGCGAGGCCGCCGCGTCGCGGGCGCAGTCGCTCGGCGGCTCGCTGATCGTCCAGCCGATGGACGTGCCGAATGTGGGACGCTTCGCGGTCGTGCGCGATCCGCAGGGGGCGGTGTTTGCCGTGATCAAGCTCAACCTTGGACAGCACTGAGAAACCGGAATGCAAACTCTGGCAGTAGTGTTGCGACTGGGGCTTGAAGAGATGCGCAGCACCTGTGGATCTCCGTAGGGCAGCACATACTCACGAAAGGAGATCCCACCCATGCGTCAGTCCGGAACCGTCAAGTGGTTCAACGATGCCAAGGGCTTCGGCTTCATCACGACCGAAGGTGGCGAGGACGTGTTCGTTCACTTCTCCGCCATTCAGTCCAAGGGCTTCCGCTCTCTGGCAGAAGGCGCCGCGGTCGAGTTCGACGTCACGCAGGGCCCCAAAGGCCTGCAGGCTCAGAACGTCACCGTGTCGTAAACCAATCGATCCCAGTTGAGACGAAGGCCGGGCTCCTCGCCCGGCCTTCGTATTTGGTGGAGGACAGGCAGGATTGCCTGTCTTCCACCGGTCGGCCTACTGCTTCCGCGTGTAGGTCATCTCCATGCTCTTGTACATCTTCCCGTCCGGCCCGGGACCCCACATCTCCATCGTGTGGTGATCGGCGTCCTTCACCACGATCCTGCTGTCCGACCGCACGTCCTTGCCCGTCATCGGGTCGGGCATCATCCCCGAGAACGACCACGTGTTGCCGTCCACCGCGCCGGTGGTGACGAAGAAGCCCGTCGACATGTTGTCCATCCACGTCGACCAGTACTGCTTCTTCACGTTGTCGTAGCCGGTGAAGCCGGTGCCCTCGTAGGGCATCCCCATGAACGAGCCCGTGAACTTCTGCTCGAGATGGCGGCCGCCCATGATCCAGCGCGTCTCCGACGTCCCCTCCATCGTCATCGGATCGGCGCCCGGCGCCATCCAGAACGTCACCTTCGTGTCCCAGGTGCCGGCGAAGGCGTCGAGCTTTTTGTGCGGCGCTCCCGGCGTCGCGGCCGCGGTCATCGCCTGCATCATGGCGGGGTCGGGGCTGGGTTTCTTCGCGGTGGGATCCTGCTGTGCGAGCGCGACGGTACAGACGAAAACCAGAGCTGTCGCCAGAGTGACTCGTGAACGTGTCATCCGTTCCTCCTCCTGATTGTCCGGGCGGGGAGATGCTACTCCTTCCGGAGCAGGCTCGCGATCTCGTCATCGGACCAGGGCCGCGAGATGACGCAGGAGTTCACGCCGCCGACGCCCATGCTCAGCTTCCCGCTGTAGCCGTGCGCGATCTCGCAGCCGTTCGCGTCGACGAACTTCGGCGAGTGCACCGCCACGTCCGCGTGCAGCTCCCCCTCGGTCAACGGCATCGGGAAGAGCTTTCCGCGCGCCATCCCCAGGTGCTGCGCCGTCAGCTCCCAGCCGCCGCCCACCGACATGCCGTGGCCGAACGTCCCCTTGCGCGCCGTGAAGATCACGTCCGGATGGAGCAGTTCCATCGAGTTCTCGATCTCCGTCGCGTCGCCCGGCGTGGCCGTGGCGTGCATGTCCCACGTGCGCACGTCCGAGGCCTGGATGTCTTCGAGGGCCGCCTTCATCGCCAGCTGCGGTCCTCCCTTCGAGGGCGTGATGATGTGATGCGCATCGGACGAAGTCCCGACGCCGACGATCTCCATCCCCACCGGACGGAAGCCCGCGGCCATGAGCTGTTCGGCCGCGCCGACGATCCAGACGCACGCGCCGCCGGCGACGTGCGTTCCCTTCAGCCCCGTCATCGGGCGCGAGACGTCCGCGTCGGCCGACAGCACGTTCGCGTTGTAGAACGCGGAGATGACCATCTCGTGCGGGGGAGGATCGGTCATGCCGATCACCGCCACGTCCGCCTCGCCGCGATGGATGGCGTCGACGGACAGCTTCGTGGCGATGCCGAACGAGGCGCACGCGCCCACCGGCGCGAACGCCGTGCCGGTGATCTGTCCGATCATCGAGATCTGCGCCGCCGGCATGTTGGCGATGTTCCAGAGCAGGTTCGGCGACACCGCCGCCCACGGCTCCGCGGGACACGCCCACTTCTTGTTCAGCGCGCGGATGCGGTTCAGCTTCTGCCGCATGATGGAGAGCTTCGCGCTCCCCGAGGACGGCGGCACTGGCTCGCTGTTGATCTCCCGCGCCTCGGCCAGGTAGACGCCGAGGGCGTCGCTTCTGGCCGCCCAGTAGGCGTCCCACTCGTACTTCGATTCGATCCACGCCTCGCTGCCGACCTCGCCGCCGGACGGATCGGCGGGCGCGTTCTCGTCGGCGTTGCCCGCGAGATGCTCGCGCAGCGCGGCGCAGCGCTCCGGCTTCGCCCAGAACTCGTTCCAGCGCCGCAGCGTGCGCTCGTACGCCAGCGCCTCGCGCTGCGTGACCGTGATGTCGCCGATACCGGTGCCGACGTAGATGTGGCAGCGCGTGCCGAGGGACTGCAGGTACTGCTCGAGGCCTTCGTTCTGCCGGAGAGACTGGATGAACGCGCCGATGGCATACTGCACCATCGGTCCCATCTTCTCCCGGACCTGCGAGTACTTTGCGGGCGCGAAGCGGGAGTCGAACCAGGGGCGATAGGATTCGAAGTCGAACTCGGGCACGCCGACCAGAAAGTTCGACTGGCCGTAGCCGGTGTAGGGGGAGAGCCAGGTATCGGCGCTCTGGAGGTTGCGCTCGAAGGCGTCGATGTCCGGACATTTGGGTGCGACCAGGCCCCACCCGAACACCCCGACGCGCCTGCGGTTCGACATTGGCGGCGCATTGTACCGAAATTGCAAAGAGGCAATTCCGCACTAAGTCGATCGACGAAATCGAGAGGGGTAATCGTGAAGAGCTCAACCATGCGCAGTCTCGTTGTCCTCATTTCCATCCTGCTCGCGCTTGCCGCGTGCAAGGGGAAGGAGAATGCGGCTGCCGGCGGCGAAGGCACCGAGACGATCGCTCCCGCCAAGCCGCAGCCGGAAGCGACCGGGACCGACGCCATGACCCAGACCGTGGAGCTCGGCGACGGGCGGTCGGTCTCCGAGGGTGGGGCGCTGGCCGAAGGGGACACCGTTCCCACCGACACGGCCGCGGCGACGGCCACGACCACGGCGCCACTGCCGCCGGCCACGACGACGACTCCGACCACGACGACGCGTTGAACTACGAGCCGCTGATCGAGCGCGACCTCGACGCCATTCCCGCCGCGGCGCAGGCGTTCCTCGAGACACACACCGTCGAGGAGCTGTGGACCTCCGTGACCCGTTTCGCGGTGCTCGCCTACGCGCCGTCGCAGCACGCCAAGCGCGCGGTGATGGCCTGCCGCGCGGCGTGGGAGGTGCGCGAGGAGATCGACTTCCCCGCGATGATCGTCGAATGCGCGCGCTACGCGTCCGAGGCGCGGCAGCCGTGGAGCGAGCCGCCGATGCTCGAGCCGCCCGAGCCGTCGTCGGGCGAGCTCTCGGAGCTTGCCGCCGCGATGAGCGAGGGCGATCGTCTGCGCGCCGAGCAGTGGCTCTCCGCGCGTCTCTCCGACGCGCCTGACGCGCTGCGCTCCCTGGTGCACGGCGACGCCGCGCTGATGCTCGACACCGCCGTCGCCCTCGAGCCGCTCCTCGGCGAGAAAGGACGCTACGCTCTCCTGCGCATGCCCGTCTGGGAACTGATCGCCGATCCCACCGCAACGGACGAAGACGCGCCGCTGGAAACGCTCATCGCCCGAGCGGTCGAAGAAAACGGCTCCGTCGCCTCCGTGCGAGAAGTGCTGATCCGCCAATGTGGAGAGGGCTTCAGCCCATGTGGGGCGGGCTTCAGCCCGCCCGGGGCTTCAGCCCACCCCAGGCGGGCTGAAGCCCGCCCCACATGGGCTGTAGCGCACCCCAGGCGGGCTGAAGCCCGCCCCACATGGGCTGAAGCCCACCCCGGGCGGGCTGAAGCCCGCCCCACATTGGTTCCCTATCGCCTGGCTCGTGACTACGCGCAGACCTTGCTGGTCCACGCCCTCATCCCCGACCTGGACCTCCTCCAGGCCGTCCATCACAACCTCGAGCACGGCGAGAGCTACGCCGACTGGAGCTTCGCATGAGGAGACTCCTGATCGTGCTGCTGCTCGCGGGCTGCGCGACCACGACCCCGAAGCCAACCGCCTTCGATCCGCAGATCCCCGCGGAGCTCGAACACGCGCTCTGGTCCGTCCTCATCGAAGAAGACGACGGCACCGTCCTCTACGCGCAGAACGCCGGCAAGCTGATGATCCCGGCGTCGAACCGCAAGCTCTTCGCCGCCGCCACCATCGCCTCCTGCCTCGGCATCGACACGCGCCTCTCCACCAACGTCTACCGCGACGGC
>DASUSL010000530.1:0-4851 GCA_036375135.1 Thermoanaerobaculia bacterium
GCGAAGAACCCACGTCTTCAGGCGTGGCACGACACTAGCCCGGCGGGACGCCGGCGGTCCACCTCTCACGTCTCAACGCGCTAGAGCAGACGCAGGAACTCTTCGGCCGCAAGGCCCACGTCATCGAGAATTTTTCTGAGCAGTCCCGGCGCGATGTCGCGGCCTTTGTGATCGGGCACCGTGGTGACGCGGCCATCGGCATGTCGGAATTGCTTGTGGGATCCGCGCTGGCGAATCTGCACGAAGCCGAGATCGAGGAGAACCGCGATCACCTGCCGCGGCTTCAACATCGGGAGCTTGATCACGTCAGCCCACTTCGACGAGCTGCGTTCCGATGAACTCCGCTTCCACCTTCACGTCGTCGTCCTCGAGAAGCATCTCCACGACTTCCTTCAGGTTGGCGTTCAGTTCGTCGAGCGTCTCGCCCTGCGTATGCGCACCCGGGAGTCCGGGCACGAAGCCGACGTAGAAGCCCGTGTCCACATCTCGTTCAATGACGGCCGTGAACGTTCTGCGCATGGCGTGAGACTACTACGCGCTTCGCGCCACGTCACGTCACGTCTCATCCCGCGTGATCCACTTCTGCACCTTCGGCGCTTTCCACGATTCGAACCTGCGCAGCAGCGCCTCGGCGTCGCTTTCGACGACGGCGATGGCGCGGTGCTCCTGGCGCAGGAAGCGCTCGCGGGCGGCGCGGTCGAGGAACTGCATCAGCGGTGCGTAGAAACCGTTCACGTCGAGGAAGCCGAGCGGCTTCGCGTGCAGGCCGAGCTGCGCCCAGGTCCAGATCTCGAAGATCTCCTCGAGCGTCCCGAGGCCGCCCGGAAGCGCGATGAACGCATCGGCGAGATCCGCCATCATCGCCTTGCGCTCGTGCATCGTCTCGACGATGTGGATGTCGGTCAGGCCGCGATGGCCGACCTCGCGCGCCCAGAGCGCGTGCGGGATCACGCCGATCACCTCGCCGCCCGAGCCGAGGACCGCGTCCGCCAGCTCCCCCATCAGTCCGACGCTGCCGCCGCCGTACACGAGGCCGATCCCCTCGCGCGCGAAGACACGCCCCAGGTGGCGCGCCGCATCGGCGTAGAGCCCCTCGGAACCTGCATTCGAACCGCAGAACACACAGATACGGCGGATCACGCGCGGGATTCTACAGGCGTCACAGCGACGCGTGACCATTACGACTGTTGCAGCGTGAACGAGAGCGCATCGTGGCATGCGGAGGGACAGACGATGAAACCGATCCTCGTGGCAACGCTGATCCTCGCGGCGGGGTGCATCCAGACGCCCGCGCCCGTCGCCGAGACCCGGACCATCGCACCGGCCGACCGGCCCGCCATCGCGGTGGAGTACGTCCAGGTGCCGGCGATGCAGGTGTACGAGCGCGCGTCCGCCGACGCCGCGATCGTCGGCTCGTACGGCCTCAGCGAGGCGATCTCGATCCTGGAGCGCAAGGGTGAGTGGACGATGATCCGCACCTTCGACGGCATCGGCTGGGTGAAGTCCACCGACCTCGCCACGGCCGAGGCGATGGAAAAAGTCGACCTCAGCGAGCCGCGTTTCTACGTCGCGCCGGAGGAAGTCGAGGCGCGCGTCTCAGGCGAGCTGGCGTATCAGGCGAAGGTGAACACGGACGGCGCGGTGGTCGAAGTGAAGCTCGTCAAGAACACCACCGGCAGCGCGCGCATCGCCGCGGCGAATGCGAAGGCGCTGGAGAGTGCGCGTTTCTACCCGCTCCTGGAGAAGGGACAGCGGAAGGTGTTCGTGTACGAGCACCACGTCTACTACTGAGTACAGCGCCCCGGAAAAAGGTGTCCAGCATTTGCGAGCGCCGGCCGGCCAGCTGCGAGGCGCCGCGACGAGGCGCCGCGACGAGGCGATGCGGGACCATCGGCGAGGAGCGGCAACGAAGCAGATGGCCGGTCGCCGCCGCAAAGGCTGGACACCTTTTTCCGGGGCACTGTACTGAGTCACAGCCCCGCCTCGTCCCATTTCGCGATCGTGTCGCGGATGAGCGCCGCCACCTTGTCCGTGACCTTGCGGTAGTACTCGTCGGCCTTCCTCTGGTCGAACTTCGGGTAGCCCTGCCCCGGCTGATAGAGGCCGATCGACGACGGGAACGGCACCGCCGACCAGGTGCCGGGCGCGGGGTACGCGGTGGCCAGCCTGTCGTTGTAGCGCTCGGGATGGACGAGCGTGCGGTCGATGGCCTGCACCATCGCCGTCTCGTTCCATCCCGCGTGGCCGCCGTCCTCGCCGAACACGTCTTTCGTCACATCCGAGGCGAATGACCACCAGTTGATGACCAGCGTGCGCACGCGCTTCTCCGTCGCCACTTCTCCGGCGATCGCGTTCAGCACCGCGGTCTGCGGCCCGCCGTGGCCATTGAGGATGATGATGTTGCGGAAGCCGTTCTTCGCCAGCCCCTCCAGCACCGCTTTCAGGTACGGCCGGTACGCGCTCTCGGGGATCTGGAACGCGCCCGGATACGCCTCCATCGAGCCGGTGATCCCGTACGGCACCGCCGGGGCGACCATGGCGTTCAGCCGCGGCGCCATCGTCCGCGCCATGGCCTCGGGCGCGGTGATGTCGGCGCCGTTGTTGGCGACGCCGTGCGGCTCGAGCGTGCCGGTGGGGAGCAGCACCGTCGTGATCTTCGACGGCACCAGCTCGCGGAACTCCATCCAGTTGATGCGGCCCATGTCGCGCTCCTGCGCGGAGAGCGGAAGGACGAGAAGGAAGAGCGCCAGGATTCGTGTCATGGCGCGATCCTATCGCCCTCAGGCGTGCGCGAGCTCGACCAGGGCGAGCTCGCGCATGTCGAGCTCCTGTTCGACCTGCTGGAAGGCGGCGTCGCCGATCGTGCCGTCGTCGCGCAGCGCGATGAGCCGCTTCCGCTCCGCGGTGATGGCGACGCGCAGCACCGCGGCGTCCTGCTCGTCGGTGTCGTGGACGTCGCCGTCTTCCTCGGCGTGACGGAGGCGGAGCTCGTAGCGCCGCCGCAGCAGCTCCGCGCTCTCCCCTCCGCCGCAGGTGCGTACAGCGTCGAGCGCGGCGCGCAGCGTGGCCACGCGGGCCAGCTGCACTTCGCGCTCGACGCCGCCGTCATCGCGCACGTCGAGCAGGGAGATCAGCGGACGCAGCGTCATCCCCTGCACGACCAGCGTCACCAGCACGACGGCGAACGAGACGAAGAAGATCAGGTCGCGGTACGGGAAGTTCACCGGCAGCGCCAGCGCGGCGGCGAGCGTCACCGTGCCGCGCATGCCGCACCAGCCGACGATGTACGCGGCGGGTCCGGAGAGCGCCACCACGTCGCGCGGCGCCTCGCCGTCGTCGCCGCGCGGGCGGCAGCGCCAGCGGCTGACCGCGGCCGCGCCGGAGACCCACAGCAGGCGCGCCACGATGATCGCCACACACACCGCCGCGGCGATGCCGATGTAGCGCGTCCACTCCCTGCGCTCGACGATCTGCCGGAGCTGGAAGCCGACCAGGATGAACGCCAGCACGTTGAGGATGAAGACCGTCACGTCCCACACCGCGTACGACGGCACGCGGATGCGCGCGGCCACGGTCTGCGCGGCAGGGCGCGAGAGGGCCATGGCGTAGATGACCACGGTCAGGATGCCGGAGAGGTGGAGCCGCTCGGCGAGGATCCAGACCATGAACGTGGTGCAGAACTGCACGATCACCGCGGTGGCCACGTCCTCGATCCGCGCCATGACGAAGCCGACGATGCGCGCCAGCACCAGCGCCAGCACGATGCTCCCCACGCCGACCAGCACCAGCGTTCCGGCGAACGACCAGCCGGAGACGACGCCGGTCGCGGCCGCGATGACGGCGAAGCGATAGATCAGCAGCGCGCTGGCGTCGTTGAAGAGGCTCTCCCCTTCCAGGATGACCAGCAGCCGGTGCGGCGGGCGCAGCTGCTTGAGCACCGCCGTCGCCGCGGCGGCGTCGGGCGGCGCGACGATGGCCCCGAGGGCGATGGCGGCGGCCCAGGAGAGTCCGGGGACGAGCGCGTGCGCGATGACGGCGACGATGATCACCGTCAGCACGACCGCGCCGAGGGCCAGGCCGGCGACGACGCGCCAGTTGTGGCGGAGGTCGCGCTGCGAGGCGTCGAACGCGGCGTCGAGCAGCACCGGCGCGACGAAGAGCGTCAGCGCCAGCTCGGGATCGAGCATGAGCGACGGCACGCCCGGAAAGAGCGCCAGCCCGGCGCCGGCGATGGCCACCAGCGCCGGATACGGCGTCGAGATGTGCCGCGCGACCGATGCCAGCAGGGCACCGCCGAGGAGCAGCGCGATGACGATCTCGAAGACTTCCATCAGCGGTTCATTTTGTAGCGCAGCCAGACGCTCGCATGACCATACGTTGCCCACTTACGCAATATGTGCATCAGAGCCAGTCGCGGGAGAGACGCATCGAGAGCGCAGGACCTGCTCGCTGGTGTAGTTGCGGCAATACATTTCGCGCCGTCCCATCAAATCCGAGACGGACAGCCCGTAACGCCTCCGCATTAAGCAATGACTAAAAGACAGCCGCCCGCGTAAATGCCGGATATAGGTAACCGCGTTTTTAACCTTCGAAATCAAAAGTGCTCTCGGCCCACGCATTCTCGCAAATGGCCTGTATTTTCGGAGCGTCTTGGAAGGGAAATGACGATGTCTTCAACTCCCACGCGGTCGCGTGCATATCTTTTTGAAGATCCTTACTCTTGACTCGAGTCTCAGAAAACAAATCGCGCCATTGGTCGTCCGGAATTTCTTCGTACGCCAAATTTCCTAAGAGAACGCCTCCTGCCTTCGCGTCGTCAGTCAGCCGACAGGCACCCACCACGCCCTCTCC
>DASUSL010000531.1:0-8904 GCA_036375135.1 Thermoanaerobaculia bacterium
GCAGTCGCAGTCCGCGCCGCTGCCTGCCGAGAAATCAGCCAAGGGAGGATCGATGACGCAGTTCAGCAAGCCCGCGGAAGACGAGCTCCGGAAGAAGCTCACGCCGATGCAGTTCGACGTGACGCAGAATGACGCGACCGAGCCGCCGTTCCGCAACGAGTACTGGGACAATCACGCGCCCGGGATCTATGTCGATGTGGTCAGCGGCGAGCCGCTGTTCTCCTCACTCGACAAGTTCGACTCCGGCACCGGCTGGCCGAGCTTCACCAAGCCGCTCGTGCCGGAGAACGTGAAGACGAAGACCGACCGGAAGTTTTTCATGGCGCGCACCGAAGTTCGCTCGAAGAACGCCGACTCGCACCTCGGCCACGTCTTCGACGACGGTCCCGCGCCGACGGGTCAGCGCTACTGCATGAACTCGGCGTCGCTGCGCTTCGTCCCCGCCGAGCGTCTGGAGGCGGAAGGCTACGGCGAGTACAAGAAGCTGTTCGACAAGAGCGCCGTGAAGGCGCAGACGGCCACGCTGGCCGGCGGCTGCTTCTGGGGCGTGGAGGATCTGATCCGCAAGCTGCCCGGCGTGCTGGACACGGAAGTGGGCTACACCGGAGGCAAGGTCGCGAACGCGACGTACCAGAATCACGAGGGACACGCCGAGGCGATCCGGATCAGCTACGACCCGTCGCGCATCTCGTATGAAGACATCCTGCAGTTCTTCTTCAAGATCCACGACCCGACGACGCTGAACCGCCAGGGCAACGACGTCGGCACGTCGTACCGCTCCGCGATCTTCGTGCACGACGACAACCAGCGCCAGATCGCCGAGCGCGTGAAGGCGAAGGTGGACAAGTCGGGCGCCTGGAAGCGCCCCGTGGTGACGGAGATCGTCCCCGCGCAGCAGTTCTGGACCGCCGAGGCCTACCACCAGGATTACCTCCAGAAGAACCCCGGCGGCTACACCTGCCACTACGAGCGCAAAATCACCTTCGAGTGAAATGTGGCGCGGGCTTCAGCCCGCGTCTCTTACGGGACGGGCTGAAGCCCGTCCCCACATCCGGTAGAGAAACGCTGAATTGCACGATGGCCGAGGGATCATCGATCGATGACCTCCGGCCAATTCGCATATCGTCGGCGCCTCCCGCACTACCAGAACGATTTCCGCACGTACTTCGTCACGTTCCGTACGTTTCATTGGTTCGTTCTGCCGCCCGCTGCGCGCGACATCGTTCTTCGCCATGTCGTCGACTGCCCGCTGTACTACCTGTATGTAGTGGTGGTGATGCCGGACCATGTGCACCTGATTGCCACGCCGAATCCCGATCGTGAAGGCTTCTCCGTACCGCTGCCGGCCATCCTGCGACGGATCAAGGGCGCGTCGTCGCGGAGAGTGAATCAACTCCTCGCGCGGCGCGGAACACTGTGGCAGGACGAGTCTTTCGACCATCAGCTGCGACGCGACGAAAGCCTCGAACAGAAATGCGAGTACATCCGCCAGAACCCTGTTCGCAAAGGACTGGTCACGAACCCCGACGACTATCCGTGGCTCTGGACGAGAAAAAGCTGACGTGATGTGGGACGGGCTTCAGCCCGCTGGGTTCCCCCGCCCACGAGAGCGGCGGGCTGAAGCCCGCCCCACATCAGGAGAGCGGCGGGCTGAAGCCCGCCCCACATCGTGAGAGTGGCGGGCTGAAGTCCGCCCCACCCACGGGAGGGACAGGCTGAAGCCTGTCCTACGGTTTGAGGACGGCTACGATGCGGAGGGGGCCTCCGGATCCTTTGGCGATCTTCATCGGGAGGGCGATGACGAAGGCGCCGCGGGGTGGGAGGCGCTCGAGGTGGGCGACGTTTTCGAAGCCGGGGACGTTGGCGCCGTTGGCGATCTGGTGGACGATGAAGTCCTTCGACTGGCCGTAGTCGATGCTGGCGGTGTCGACGCCGAGCGCGGCCACGCGGCGCTGCTCGACGAGCAGGCGCGCGGCGTCGGCGCCGTACGAGGGGAAGTGGAGGTTGTCGGTGGCGCCCGGGGTGTCGTCGCCGAAGTAGGCCTTGCGATCGGGCCAGCGCGCGCCCCAGCCGGTGCGCAGCAGGACGATCGTCCCCGGCTCGATCGTGCCGTGGCGCGACTCCCATGCGCGCACGTCCTCGGCGGTGAGGCGATAGTCGGTGTTCGATGCGGCGCGGTCCGCGACGTCGATCACCACCGCGGGAGCGAGGAGCTGTTCGAGCGGGATCTCGTCCGCGGTGCGCTTGCCGGCGGCGAAGTGGATCGGTGCGTCGAGATGCGTGCCGCCGTGCTCGGGCGTGCAGATCGCGTTCGACGAGTAGAACCAGCCGCCCGGCGTCGGCCCGTACGCGAGCTGCTTCAGCTCGAACGACGACGGCGAGGTCGGCCAGTACAGCGTCTTCTCATCGAAGGCCCACGTGAGGTCGACCAGTTCGGCGTTGCGCAGGTCGAGCGCGGGTCGCGTGGTGGTGCAGGCGCAGAGCAACAGCGCGAATGCGGCGATCAGTCTCATGTGCTTTTTTCCTCGCGAATCTTGACGAACAATACCGTGAGGACGAGCAGCAGCGTGACCACGTTCGCGGCGATGACCACGAAGTCCTTGCGCAGGAAGCCATAGACGATCCAGCCGGCCACGCCGCTGGAGAAGAGTCCCAGGTAGGACCAGGAGAAGTCTTCTGCGGCGCGGGTGCGCCAGGTGCGCACGACCTGCGGCAGCCACGCCGCGGTGGTGCCGATGGCGGAAAGGGAACCGATGACGGTGATCCAGGTTTTCACGCGCGGAACAGGAGCAGGTCGCGGGCCAGCGTGACGTCCATCGCCGGCAGGGTCGCGAGGCGTTCCCGCTCGCGCGTGCGCAGCCCGCGATACGACGACGACATCACGTCGTGCATGGCCTCGGCATCGAGCCGCGCCACGTGACGGATGGTCCGGCGATGCTCCAGCGTGAAGCCGGCGAACGTGGCGATGGTGCGCTCCGCGCGGTCGCGCTCGAGGCCTTCGCCGAGGACCGCCGCGCGGAGCTCGATCAGGTCGTCGGCGCCGGGGAGGACGATCAGCAGTGCGCCGCCGGGCGCGAGCACGCGGCGGAACTCTTCCGGATTCATGCGCGCGGTGATCGACGCGACCGCATGGAATGAGCCGTCTTCGAAGGGGAGGAAGCGGTCCGCGTTCGCCACCACCCAGCCGCACTGGCGATGGCGTTTCGCCGCCGCCTCGATCGCGGGCACGGAGATGTCGACGCCCCACGCCTCGACGCCGTACGCGCGGCGAAAGGCGTCGGTGTGATGTCCCTCGCCGCAGCCGGCGTCGAGGAGTGCGCCTGTCACGGGACACGCGCGCACGATGGCGTCGACGAGCGGCTGCACGTGTCCCGCGTCGATGAAGCGGCGCCGCGCGGCGACGGCATCCGCGGTGTCGCCGGGATTCTTCGACTTCCTGTCCTGCGGCTGCAGCAGGTTCACGTAGCCGCTGCGCGCGACGTCGAACGCGTGATGGTTCGCACAGGTGTACGTGCGATCGTTGCGCGCCAGGGGCTGGCGGCAGTTGCGGACGGTGCAAAGGAGATTCACCATGTCATTGTGCAGCGCTCGTCCCGCCGCCTGACCCTCCTCGTCGTCGGATTGATCGCCTTCGTGGTCCTCTCCTCGCTCGTCTATCAGGTCGGGATGGCGCGGCTGGAGGGGAAGCCGCGCACGTTCTGGCAGGCATTCGAGTGGGCGAGCGAGACGCTGAGCACGACCGGCTACGGCGCCGACGCGCGCTGGTCGCATCCGCTGATGGTGGTCTTCGTCTTCGTCGTGCAGTTCGCCGGCGTGTTCCTCGTCTTCCTGATCATCCCCATCTACCTGATCCCGTTCCTCGAAGAGCGCTTCGAGGAGAAGGTGCCGCGCGAGGCGAACCGGAAGCTGAACGACCACGTGATCGTCTGCGGCTTCGGCCCCACCGTGGAGACGCTGCTGCAGCGGCTCGCGGGGGAGCGCGTGCCGACGCTGGTCGTCGAGACCGACGAGGAGACGGCGCGCGCGGTGATGGAGCAGGGGCAGGCGGTGATCTTCGCGCGCTCGGACGACGACGCGCTCACGGCGGCGCGGCTGCACACGGCGCGGGCCATCGTGACCAACGCGAAGGATCAGGAGAACGCGGCCATGATCCTGCGCGCGCGGCAGAGCGGCTTCACGGGCGACATCTACGCGTTCGTCGAGAATCCCGCGCACCGCAAGCCGATGGAGCTCGCCGGCGCGACCGCGGTCTACACGCCGCGGCACATCGTCGCCGCCGCGCTGGCGGCGCACGCGAGCGACGCGCTCAGCCCGCGCCTGCCCGGCCTCGAGGGGATCGGCGGAGTGCAGCGCCGCGAGATCCGCGTTCCCGCAAACTCGCCGCTCATCGGCAAATTGATCCGCGATGCCGCGCTGCCCGCGGTGGTGGTCGGGGTGTGGCGCCGCAGTCACCTCGTGAGCCGCTGCGCCGACGTCGTGCTCGAGGCGGGCTCGATGCTGGAGCTGGTCGGCACCGCCGAGGCCCTCGACCGCTCCGCCACGCTCCTCGGCGGACGGCTGCTGCACGCGGAGGGACCGTTCCTCGTGGCCGGTTTCGGCGAGGTGGGACGCAAGGTGCACGAGCTGCTGTGCGACGTCGGCGAGGAGGTGCGCGTCGTCGAGCGCAACGCCGGTCCCGACATCGACGTGGTCGGCGACGTGCTCGATTCCTCGGTGCTGGAGCGCGCCCGTCTCGCCGATGCACGGGCACTCCTCCTCGCCCTCGACAGCGACGACTCGACGCTCTTCGCGACGGTGATCGCGCGCGACCTCGCCGCGGACGTGCCGATCATCGCCCGCGTGAATCACGCCCGCAATCTCGACAACATCCACCGCGCCGGCGCCGACTACGCACTCTCCATCGCCGACGTTTCGGGCCAGATGCTCACCGCCAGGCTCCTCGGACGCCACGTCCGCGTGCGCGAGGAGCACCGCCGCGTCATCTGCGTGGACGGCGCGAGCGTGGGGGCCCGCACGGTGCTCGCGGTGCAACGCGGGAGTGAAGTGCTGTACGGCGCCGATCGCTTCGATGCGACCGACGCGGTCTGGGTTTGCGACACCGCCTGACGCACACTCGCGCGTGATTGCGGTCATCGTGGCGTCCTGCCTTCCGGGCCTACGTTCGAGAACGAAGGAGACGTCTGATGTTCGAGAAAAAGTTCCCCTGGACCAAAGTCGCGATCAGCTTCGTCCTCGGCATCGCCGGCGGCGCGGTCACCGCGCTCCTGTTCGCGCCGATGACCGGCCGGAAGCTGCGCAAGCAGCTCGAGGACGTGGTCGAGAATCAGGTCGACAACGTGGAGAAGCTGGTGAAGAAGGTCGTCAACGCGTGAGTGAAACCGGGGACGGGCTGAAGCCCGTCCCCACATTTTCGATCAGCGCAGCTTCAGCGCCGCGGCGGCGGCGAGGGCCGCGAGCAGCGCGAGCAGGCCCCACTCGGAGACCGTCGGGATGCCCGCCACTTCCGCGACCGCCACGACGGCCGGCACGGTGGTGTTGTCGCCGGCGTTCGGATCGGTCTCGGGGGTGTTCGTCACCGTCGCGGTGTTGTTGATCGTGCCGGGCGCCGACGGCGCCTGGACGACCAGCGTGATCGTGGCCGTGCCGCCGGCGGCGATCGCGCCGAGGTTGCAGGTGACGGTCGACGTGCCGCTGCAGGTGCCTTGCGTCGGGGTGGCCGAGGTGAAGGTCGTGCCGGCGGGGATGGTGTCCGTCACCACCACGTTCGAGGCCGTCTGCGGGCCGGCGTTCGTGACCGTGATCGTGTAGGTGATCGGTGTGCTCGGACGTGCGGTGGTGGGGCCGGTCTTGGTGATCGACACGTCGGCGACCGGGCCGTCGTCGTTGATGATCGTGCCGAGGCCCTGGTTGTCGACGATCGTGCCGCCGGTGGCGCTGGTGAGGTCGACGAAGAAGGTCTCGTCGGGCTCGAAGCCGGTGTCGCCCGGCACGTTCACGACGATGGCGCCGCTGAGTGTGCCCGCCGGAATGACCAGCGTGCCCGAGGCCGGAGTGAAATCGGTGCCGGAGGTCGCCGTGCCCGGCGCGGTGCTCCAGTTGATCGACGTCGGCGTGCCGCTGGGGGCGGACAGCGTGACCGTGAACTGGAACGGCGTCGTGCCGGCGTTGCCTTCGTTCTGCGAGACGTCGTTGATGGTGATGGTCGGCTGCGCCTCGTCGTCGACGATCGTGCCGAGACCGGAGGGATCGCCGAACGTGCCGTTGACCGGATCGGAGAGGTTGACGAAGAACTGCTCGTTCGGCTCGAAGAGCGTATCGCCGATGACGTTCACCGTGATCGTGCCCGAGGTGTCGCCCGGCGCGATGATGAGTGTGCCGGCGGCGGGCGTGAAGTCGGTGACCGGCGTGGCGTTGTCGGGCGTGGTCGTGTAGTTGACCGAGACCGGCAGCGTGCTCGGATTCGTCAGCGAGACGGTGAAAGTGAACGGCGTCACGCCGGCGTTGCCCTCGCCGAGGGTCACGTCGTTGATGGTGATGGTCGGCGGCGCGTCGTCGTTCACGATCGTGCCGGTGGCGGTGCCGTCGGCAATCGTGGCGCCGCTCGGATTGGTGAGCGTGACGGTGAAGGTCTCGTCCGTCTCGAACAGCGTCTCGCCGGCCACGTTCACGGTGATCGTGTTCGACGACGTCCCCGGCGCGATGATCAGCGTGCCGGCGAGCGGCGCGTAGTCGGTGATGGGCGTGGCGCTGCCCGGCGTGACCGTGTAGTCGACCGAGATCGGGTTCTCGCTCGGGTTCGTGAGCTGCACGGTGAAGGTGAACGGCGTCGTGCCGGCATTGCCTTCATTCAGCGAGACGTCGCCGATGCTGATGGCCGGCGTGGGGTCGTCGTTGACGATGGTGCCGATGGCCTGCGGATCGGCGATGGTGGCGAACGCGGGCGTGCTCAGGTCGACGAAGAACGTCTCGTTGTCTTCGAGCTTCGTGTCGGCCGGCACGCTGACGTTGATCGCGGCGACGGTGTTCCCTGCCGTGAACGTGACCGTGCCGGCGGCCGGCACGTAGTCGCCGTCCGCCGCCGTGGCGGTGTTGTCGGCGGTCGTGTACTGCACGGTCACGTTCTGCGTGACCGCCTCGGAGAGCGTGAGCAGGAACTGGAAGGTGGTCCCTTCGTTCTGCGTGACGTCGCTGATGGTGATGCTCGGCACCGGCTCGAAGTCGTAGATCGTCCGCGGCAGGTTGAAGGAGATGGCGAAGGCGTCGGCGAAGCCGATGAAGTTGTCCCACGCGCCGGCGCCGAAGCCGGCCGCGATGCGCACGGCGCCGCTTCCGCCGAACATCAGCCGCGCGTCGGGCTCGACCTCGAGGATCGCGCTGAGCGGCTTCACGTTCGTGCCCGGACCGGCGCCGGCGGTGTTGTTGAGCGACCACCAGCCGCCGTCGCGCGCGTCCCAGAACTGCCACGCGCCGTCGACGAGCGGACCCTGCGGATCGCTGGGAAAGTACGCCGCGCTCTGGTACTCCGGCTCGAAGAAGAGGATGTCGTCGCGGATGGCGTCGCCGTTGTAGTCGACGTCGAGCATGAGGTACGGCGCCTGGCCGCCGGAGCCGTCCTGCTGCACGTAGGTCCAGTAGGCGAGCGAGGTGAGGAACATCAGGTACTGGCCGTCCCAGTTCGCGCTGCGCGCCTGCGCGGCATCGGCGCCGTCGGCGCCGACCGCGAGCCGGAGCGCGCCGTCGCCGAGCGGCGGGGGCGCCGGCGTGGTGGTGATGTCGATGGTGGCGGTGTTCGTGGAGTCGCCGTCGTCGACGGTCTGCAGCAGCCAGCCGTCCGGCGTCGGCACGGTCACGGTGATGCGCTGGTCGGGATCGGTCTCGAAGTTGTAGGTGACGAGCGACGTGGTGGTGGTGTCGATGCTGAAGGCGTCCGCCGCGCCGAGGAAGTTGTCCCAGGCGCCGGCGCCGCCGCCGGTCAGGATGCGCACGCCGCCCAGGCCGCCGGCCGTGTTGACGATGGTGGCGGTGGGATGCGCGGCGATGTAGCTCGCCAGCGTGGTCAGCGGCGGGCCGAACGTCCCCGCGCTGAGCGCCCACCAGCCGCCGGTCATGGCGTTCCACGTCTGCCAGACGCCCGGCGTGACGCTCCCCTGGTTCGGGACCGGATCGCCGCTGTACGCGCCGGTCTGGTACGCCGGCTCGAAGAAGAGCTGGTCGTCGACGAGACCGTCGCCGGTGTTGTCGATGAGGAGGTTGAGGTACGGGGCCTGCTCGGTGGTCGAGCCGGTGACGTCGACGAAGGTGCTGTAACTGAGCACCTCGAGCTGGCTGAGGAGCGTGCCGGCGTACGCGGTGTTGCGCGCCTGCGCGTTGGCGCCGCCGTTCGAGCCGATCGAGAAATGCACGCTGCCCGCGCCGAGGGGCGGGGTGTCGAAGCCGGGCGCGAGCCACGCCGAAGGCGGCGGCGTGCTCGCTCCGCTGGCGGTGAATTGCCACGGCCCGGGGGTAGAGGGTGAAACGACGACGACCTGCGCGGAGCCGGTCAGCGCGAATACGGCGACAGCAAGGACCACAAACAGTCGTTGCATGAAGACCCCCTCACATCGGTTGAGTTGTCCGGAAGCCAGGCAGCGCGGGGACTCTACTACTTTTAGGAGTGCGGCGGCACGGCCGCCGCTTTCGTACCGGAGGCGCAACGCGCGTGCACGCTACCAAAGCGGTGGCTCGCCGCCACCGCACTCCTAAGCCGACCGCGCTCATTCCGCCAACGCACAAGGGAACGACCGGGGGCCTCCGGCGGGCCGACGCGGTCGGCAGCGCTTGTCATGCACGTGCGTCCCCGAGAACCGCGCTTCATGCGACAACCGTGAGGTCCGGCTATGCCAACCAGCGCTGCCGGCCGCGCCG
>DASUSL010000532.1:0-21250 GCA_036375135.1 Thermoanaerobaculia bacterium
CTCGGGTGCAC
The DNA here is from genome assembly GCA_036375135.1 of Thermoanaerobaculia bacterium. Classification (GTDB taxonomy): domain Bacteria; phylum Acidobacteriota; class Thermoanaerobaculia; order Gp7-AA8; family Gp7-AA8; genus QHVT01. The sequence goes on from DASUSL010000532.1 coordinate 12, forward strand.
ACCTGCGCATCGGTTGCACCCGAGATCCCGCGTCTACGCGCGGGATAAACTGGTAAACCCCTTCGGCACCGGCGCCGTGAACACCATCCTTTTCCCCGTCGCCGGGTGGGCGAAGCCGAGGAGCTTCGCGTGCAGGCCGAGGCGGCCCAGCGGGTTGATGGTGCTGCCGTAGAGGCGGTCGCCGGCGATGGGGTGGCCGGCCTCGGCGAGATGCGTCCGGATCTGGTTTTTGCGGCCGGTTTCCAGGCGGATCTCGAGGAGCGAAAAGCGGCCGTTGGACTCGATGGTGCGGTAGTGCGTCACGGCCAGCTTCGCGTCGGGATGCAGGTCGTCGACGCTTTCCATGCGCAGGTCCTTGCGCTCGCGGAGGTGCGAGCGGAACGTGCCGCGGTCCGGCTCCAGCGCTCCTTCGATCACCGCGACGTAGACGCGCTCGATGTCGTGCGCGGCGAACTTCTCCTTCAGCGCCTCGCGTGCGGCGAAGTGCTTCGCGAAGACCAGCACCCCCGAGGTCTCGCGGTCGAGGCGGTGCACCACGTGCACGCGCTCGGCGCCTTTCGCCTTCAGATACACGTTGAGGTACGCCTGCGCGGTCGTCTCGCGCTCGCGCTCGGTGGCCACGGTCAGGAGGCCGTGCGACTTCAGCACGACGATCACGTCGTCGTCCTCGTGCAGGATGGCCAGTCCCGGCGGCAGCGCGGGCTGCACCGACTTCTGCCCGATCTCCACGAGGTCGTCCACGTCGAGGTCGCGACGCGCGTTCTTCTCGATCTCGCCGTTCACGCGCACGCGCTCGTTCTGCAGCATCTGGCGGAGTGTGGTCTTCGACGATTCCGGGAAGAGCCGCGACAGCGCGTCGAGCAGCGACTGCGCCTCGGCGACGACATGCCTCACTCGTCGCCCTCCCGGTAGAAGGCGTGGCCCGAGCACCAGTAGACGCCCTTCGGCTGATCCGAGGCGTCGTCGGAGACGATCTCGAGATCCTCGACGCGCAGCGTGTCGCGCACTTCCTCCGGCTCCAGCCTTGCGATGAAGCGCATGGCCTCCTCCTCGTCGTCGGCCACCACGTCGTACTTGCGCCAGAAGCCGTCGACCGATTCGCCGCCGCCGGCCGGCTCGATGTGCCACCGGCCGTTCACCATGATGCGGTAGTACCTGGCCTGAGCCGAGTAGTCGCCCTCGATCTCGCGCACGAGCCAGAGCGCCGTGTCCTCGATGTGCAGTTGCAGCGACTCCCAGGCGTAGTGCAGCGCGCCGTCGCGGTCGCCCTTCTGCCACAGCGCTTTTCCCAGAGCGGCGTAGAGCGGCGCGACGTCGTTCGCGAACGAATCCTCGTGCATCAGCGCCAGCCCCGCGCGCGCCGCGGCCGCCGCGGCGTCGGGACGCTCGGTCTCGAGCAGGATCTCGGCGCGCACGCGCGCCGCCTGCATGGCCAGCTCCGGATTGGTCCCCCGCACTTCATGCAATCGCATGAGTGCGTCCTCGGGACGCCCGGCGCGGTCGTGCACGATGGCCGCGTTCAGGTGCACCTCGTCCGCGTCGACGCCTTCGACGCCGAGGGCCGTGTCGTACGCGACGAGCGCCTCGTCGTAGTCGCCGTGATCGGAGCGGTACTCGCCGAGGAGCATCCAGAGCGGCCAGGCGCGCGGCGCTTTGGCCACGCCTTCCTGCAGCACGGCGATCGCGCGCGGGAGGTTGTCCTGTTCCCGAAACACGCGCGCGAGCAGCTCGAAGCCGTACGAGTGCCGCGCGTCGATGATCTTCTGCGCGAGGCGCTGCGCGCGCGCCCAATCGCGTTCGTCGAGCGCTTCCTGCGCCTCCTCGATCAGCTCCTGAACGTCCATCGCGCGTGAAGATACAATCGCGGACCGGAGTCAGGGAACATGGAATACAGAATCGTCGGTGACGTCATGCAGGCGCTGCAGCTCACGCTGCGGCAGGGGGAAGAGGTTTTCGGCGAGGCGGGCTCGATGCTCTACATGGGCCGCGGCATCGACCTGCAGGCGCGCATGCAGGGCGGCGTGATGAAGGGACTGATGCGCAAGTTCCTGGCGGGCGAGTCGATGTTCATGAGCGTCTTCCGCTGCGACGCGCCCGAGGGAAAGATGGCGCTGGCCAATCCGATCGCGGGAAAGATCTTCCCCGTCGAGCTGCGCGGCAACACGATCCTCGCGGAGCGCAACGCCTTCCTCTGCGGCATCGGCAACGTCGATCTGTCGATCGCGTTCACGAAGCGCTTCGGCGCGGGACTGTTCGGCGGCGAGGGGTTCATCCTGCAGAAGCTGACGGGACAGGGGCTGGTCTTCCTGCACGCGGGCGGCAACGTGCTGGAGTTCGACCTCGCGCCGGGCGAGCAGATGCGCGTCGACACGGGCTGCATCGTGTCGATGGCGGACACGGTGTCGTACGACATCCAGTTCGTCGGCGGCTTCCGCAACGCGCTGTTCGGCGGTGAAGGGCTGTTCTACGCGGTGCTCACCGGACCGGGACACGTGACGCTGCAGACGCTCCCCTTCAGCCGCTTCGCCAGCCGCATCATGATGGCCGCCGGCGGCGGACGCGGCGAGTCCCGCGGCGTCGGCGGCCTCGGCGGCAACATCCTCGGAGACCTGATCTCGGATTGAGCCTCTCGCGCCGCGCCTTCCTTGCCTCCTCCCTCGCCCTCGCGGCGTGCGGGAAGCGCGCGATCACCGAGGAGGGCGTGGCGGCGCGCTACAACAACTTCTACGAGCTCACGCGCGGCAAGGACGTCTTCCGCCACGTCGCGAAGCTGCGCACGGACCGCTGGTCCGTCGAGGTCTCGGGACTGGTCACGCATCCGCGTGTGTGGACGCTCGAGGAGCTGCTGCGCATTCAATCGGAAGAACGCGTGTACCGGCTGCGCTGCGTGGAGACGTGGGCGATGGTCGTGCCGTGGACGGGCTTTCCGCTGGCGCGGCTGCTGACGCTCGCGCAGCCGCTGCACGCCGCGCGCTACGTGCGCTTCACCAGTTTCGCCGATCCCGCGGTCATGCCCGGCGTGGCCGCGCGGCCGTGGGAGGGATGGCCGTACACCGAGGGGCTGCGCCTCGACGAGGCGATGCACGACCTCACCTTCGTGGCCACGGGCATCTACGGCCACGCGCTGCCGAAGCAGCACGGCGCGCCGGTGCGCATCGTCGTGCCGTGGAAGTACGGCTACAAGTCGCCGAAGTCGGTGGTGAAGATCGAGCTGACCGCGGAACGCCCGCGCACGTTCTGGAACGACCTCGCGCCGGCGGAGTACGGGTTCGAGTCGAACGTCGATCCGTCGACGCCGCACCCGCGCTGGTCGCAGCTCACCGAGCGAATGCTGGGGACGTGGGACGTGCGGGCCACGCTGCCGTTCAACGGGTACGGGGCGGACGTCGCAGGTCTCTACTCGTAACGTGTCTTCTCCTTCATGAAAATCACAACCATGGCGACGATCGTCCTCGCCGTGCTCGTCCTCTCGCCGTCCGCCGCCGGTCACGGAGGGGGGCTGGACAGGAACGGGTGCCACACGAATCGAAAGACCGGCGAGTATCACTGTCATGCGGAGCACCGCCGGCCGCCCCGGCACCAGCCGCACGAAGCGCCGCTCCCGCCATTCGTCCTGCATCGACAGAACGGCTGACGATCCACTCCCTGCCGACGACGTCCGGCAGAGACCTCGTCCGTGCTGCGCAGGTGATGCTTCGTGCTCTGGGTCATTCGCCCACGGTGCTCGGCGAGATGGATGAACGTACGCGGGCCGCGGTGCGAGCGTTTCAGCGCGCCGAGAACCTGAACGGCGATGGCGTGATCACCGAGTATCTCGTGTTGCGACTCGCGGAGAAGCTGGCCGCGAAGTGCGACTGAGCGCGACAACACTCCTCGCGAGATCGGGACAGGCTGAAGCCCGTCCTACGTTTTCACGATTCCCGCGAGAAACGTGGGGCGTGGCTTCACTCCGCCTTCCCGCGGGTGTGACGCGCGCTTCTCACAGCGCTACGTGACGTAGAACCCTCCCTCCACCCCGGCATCCATCTATAATGCCGGGCAATCGTCCATATCCGGTTCTCGACAAACAACACTAAGGAGGCCCCCATGTCCCGTCTTCGCACGGCTCTGATCGCCGTGTTCATGGTCCTGTTTTCTCTCTCCGCGGCCGCACAGGAATCGCCCGGCGTCATCGCCAGCTTCACCGGCACGCTCGGCAGCAGCGGGCAGACCGACCGCATCGGCTTCAACGTCGACGCCGGGCAGTACGAGCTCAATGCCGCGGGCGGCGTCGATCTCGTCTTCGTCATGAGCAGCGAGAACAGCGCGCAGGCGCCGGTCGACCCGGGCCTCATCGCCGTCGAGGCCACCGGCAGCGGCTCGGTGCAGAAAGACATGCGCCGTCCCGACACCGCGTCGTCCACCACCAGCATCGCGCTGGCGACGCTCACGCCGGGCACGTACGAGATCGTGGTGCGCAGCGAGCACAAGACCACCGGCGCGTATCGCGTGGACGTCCTCCTCGCCGGCGACGCGAACGGCGACTTCAAAGTCGACGCCGCGGACCTGCAGGTCATCGCGCAGCTCAACGCGACGAAGTGGGACGACGCGGACTACTCGCCGTACGCCGACGTCGACCGCAACGGCATCATCAACGGCGGCGACCGTCAGCGCGCGGCCGGGAACATCGGCGCCGTCGCTCCCCAGCCGCAGTCGGCCGAGAATCCGCTCGACCAGAGCCTCCCGCCGGGTGCGCTGGCACTCGTCGGCCGCTCGCCGAACGCGTTCAGCAGCCGCACCGGCGGCCTGCGCTTCAGCCTCACCGGCGCGGAGTTCGACAATGCGCCCGCCGACTTCACCCTCACGGTCAACGGCGGCCAGGTGCCGGTGAGCGCGCTGGTCATCGAGCCGAACCTCTTCACCGCGAACGTGACGCTGGCCGACGGCCGCAATGAGATCGCGTTCAAGGGCTACGACACGATCGGCCGTCCGCTGTACTACAAGGCGACGATCTGGGCCGGCGGCGCGACGCTGCGCGTGAACCTGGTCAACGCGAACAACACCGCCTTCACGCAACAGGCGAGCGTCGTGGCGGCGCTGAGTGACGACCCGTCGGTGATCGCGGAAGGAATCTCCACCACCGGCAGCGTCACCTTCAGCAATCTTCCCGGCCGCACGATCCTGATCAAGGCCAAAGGCATCAACAACGAGATCGGCACGGCCGGCGCGGTGGGCAACCAGGGCACGGTCTCGGTGAAGATGATCGGCTTCAACACGCCGAGCACCATCGCCAACAACGACATCAGCCTCGGCACCGCCGGCTGGGTGATCGCCCCCGGCTCGCCGGTCTCGGTCATCCCGCACACGGAGACGATCTCCGGCTTCGCGAAGAGCGCGCCCGACCAGCAGTCGATGAAGATCGCCTCGAACGCGCTCGTCGATCAGGACCTCATGCTCGGCACGTCGGGGCTGGGCGAGCGGTCGCTCTCGCGCACGTTCACCACCGAGGAAGGGACGACCGCGGTCAAGATCCGCTATCGCTTCATCACCAGCGAAGTGCCGGGCGGCTACTTCGGCAGCCAGTGGAACGATTACTTCCGCGTGTCGCTGCGCAGCCAGGCCGGCGGCGGCTCCGCCAACGAGTCGAACAGCATGAACGGCCTCGGACTGGCCGCGTTCAACGGCGCCGGCGAGACCGACTGGCGCGAGATCTTCCTGGCCGTCGACCGTGACGGCGACACCATCCAGGCCGACGCCGCGGTGGCCAACGTCGGCGACGGACTGTTCCAGTCACAGGTCGTCATCGACTTCGTCGAGGAGATCAAGGATCAGGTCCGCCCGGCGCTGGCGTGGAACAACACGCAGGGCGGCCTGCGGCTGACGTGGGAAGTGCTCGACCGCGCGCTCGAGAACGACGTGACGATCGAGGTCTACTTCGCCACCGGCACGACGCATGGCAGCCAGCACGGCACCCGCCTCTTCACGCACGTCGTCCCGGCCGGCACGCAGCCCGGACAGGGCGGCCCGGTGAACATCCCCGGCGCGGACCTCGACGACGATCCCGCCGGGACGACCCACATCATCGCCTTCAGCAGTCCGACCATGGTCGGTTCGGTCGCGGACGTCACGATCGCGTACGGCGCAAACGCGGACGCGGCCGCGGTGTCGGATCGCATGATCGACATCGTGAAGGACGGCCTGCGCGCCGCCGGCGCCACGACGGGCCGCATCACCAGCACGGCCCGCTCACCGCGCGATCAGGCGCGCGCGATGTTCAACAACTGCGTCAACAACGGAGCGGCCTCGCAGCTCGCGCTGTATGCCGCCGCCGGCGACGCCGTGATCCGCGTCTACATCGCGCGGACGCAGGGACTGACCACCGCGCAGATCCGCCAGCAGGCGGGAGCGATCCAGGCGGCGATGGAAGCGGAGATCGTGGCGCAGGGACCGGAGAACGTCTCGCGCCACTGCGGCGATCCCGCCGTGCGCACGGTCATCGACGTCGGCTACAGCTCGTTCAACGCCACCAACCGGCCGCTGTTCCAGGACGCCGTCTCAGGCCGCGTCAGCCGGCTCATCGACGAGCCGAACAACAGCTGCCTGCACCTCGAGCTCATTCTCTGATTTCGTGATGCTCCCTCTCCCCGCGCATGCGGGGAGAGGGTTCCCCCGGGTCATCCCGAGCCGCGAGGCTTTGTCGCCATCGTGCGGTTTTCGCGAGAGCCGGACAGACAGGATTGTCTGTCCTCCACTTCGCGCTCAGCTGCGCGCTTCGAGCTCGTCGAAGCGGCGCTGCAGCTCGGTGGTCACCTCGCCGCGGCGGCTGTTGCCGATGACGCGGCCGTCGATCTCGGCGACGGGCATGACGCCCTGCGTGGTGCTGGTGATGAAGGCCTCGTCGAGGTCGAACAGCTCCGCCTCGCGCAGCGGGCGCTCGTCGACGCGGATCTTCGCGGAGAGGGCCAGGCCGATGACGCGGTCGCGCACGACGCCGGGCAGGATGCGCTCGTCGAGCGGGTGCGTGACGATGCCGCCGTTGCGCACGGCGAAGAAGTTCGAGCTGGCCCCTTCGCGCACGAAGCCGCCGTCCATCAGCACCGCCTCCTCCGCGCCGCCGCGCTGCGCTTCTTTCTTGGCGATGGCGTTGCCGAGGAGGTTGACCGACTTCACGTGGCAGTAGTGCCAGCGGCGGTCGGTGGTGGTGATGACCTTGATGCCGCGCTCTTTCTTCTGCGCGTCGGGAAACTTGAACGCGCGCGAATACGCGAGCGCCGTGGGCGTGCTCTCGTCGGGCCAGAAGTGCGCGCGCGGCGACTCGCCGCGGGAGACCTGGATGTAGACGATGCCTTCGGCGAACGCGGTCCGCGCGAGCAGTTCCTGCATCACGCCCGCGAACTCCGACTCGCTCCACGGCGCGCGGATCTCCAGCTCGCGCAGGCTGCGCTCCATGCGGCGGAAGTGGTCGAGGAGGAACGCGGGCCGGCGGCCGGTGAACTTGAAGACTTCGTAGATGGCGTCGCCGAACTGGAAGCCGCGGTCCTCGACGCCGAGCACGCGCTCGTCGGTGGTGGTGAAGCGGCCGTTGAACCAGAGGACGTCGGGCATCTAGACCTCGATCGCCTTCACGACCACGATCGTGCGATCGTCCTGTCCTTCCCTGCCCCACTTCGCCACTTTGGCCAGCACTTCCTGCCCGATCTCCTGCGAGGAGCGGGTGCGGTTCTGCTTCACGACGCGCACGAGGCGGTCGGTGCCGAACTCGCGCTCGTTGCGGTCGCGCGCCTCGATGATGCCGTCGGTGTACATGCAGAGGAGGTCTCCGGGCAGCAGGCGCGCGAAGCCGCGCGTGTAGGTGGCGTCGGGCGTCGGACCGAGCACGGGGCCGCCGTGGCGGAGGAACTCGACGCCCTTGTCGCGCACGACGAACGGCGCGTTGTGCCCGGCGTTGCTGTAGATGAGGATGCCGCCCGTTTCGAGCTCGCCGTAGAAGAGGGAGACGAACTTCGTGGTCAGCCGTCCGCGGTGGATGATGTTGTTCAGCTTCTGCAGCGTGCGGATGATCTTGAAGTCGCGGTCGGTGGCCATGCGCAGTCCCATGTAGACGTCGCGCACGATCAGCGCCGCCGGCAGGCCGTGGCCGGAGCCGTCGGCGATGGCCAGGCCGAGGACGTTGTCGGAGACGGGGATGAAGTCGTAGAAGTCGCCGCTGACGATCTCCGCCGGCACGGTGCGCCCCCAGATGTCGTAGCCGGAGTACTGCGGCACGCGCTGCGGGAGGATGGACTGCTGGATGCGCTGCGCCTCGACGATCAGCGACTCGTACCACTGCGCGCGCACTTTCTGGTTGATGGAGTAGCGGATGAGGTTCAGCGAGAAGAGGATGTCCTCGCGCCCCAGCTCCGGCGAGACGTTGAAGGCGATGATGTAGTCCTCGTCGGCGACGGCGATGGCGCAGAAGCGCTGCGCGCCGAGCTTCCCCTCGAGGATGGGATCGAAGCCGGGATCGTCCGGATCCATGACCACGATGCCGTTCTCGAGCACGAGCTCGATCGGCTTGTAGTTCTTCGGGACGTCGATCCCCAGCTCCCCCTCGTGCTCCTGCCCGAACCGCGACACGAGCTCGTAGCACTCCTCGCGCGACTCGTACACGCGCCCGCCGGTGATCCCCAGCTCATCGCGAAAGTTGGCGGCGATCGTCTCGGCCACCTGCGTGACCGTGGTCGACGGCGACTCGGTCGTGTCGATCTGCTCGAGCGTGCGCTCGACCTGGGTGAGTAATCTCTTGTAGTCCAATTTTTTTGAGCTGTCAGTTTTTAGCTGTTAGCTCTTAGGAGGGCGGCGGTTGTTGTTGTCGTCGTCCTTGATTTGCTTCTGGAGGTTCTTGATCAGGCCGTTCAGGAGGCGTGAGACCTCGCTGGCTTTTTCGATGAGCTCTTCGAACTTCTCACGCGCAAGATAGCCTAGATTGAATGCGGCTTCGAGTTGCGTCTGCACTTCGTACGAGGAGCCGCGCGCTCTGGCGACCATCTGCAGGAACTCTTTCTTCGACAGACGCCCACGACCTTCGGCGATGTCGCTGGGGATCGCGACAACGGCGCGGCAGAGCTGATCGACGAGAACGTATCTCTCACGCGCGGGGAAGCTGTCGGTCGCCCGGTACACCGCGGTGATCAGCGCCATCCCCTTCTGCCACGCGATGAGATCACGAAACGATTCACTCACCCGTCGTCTCCTAACAGCTAACAGCTAATCGCTAAGAACTTGTCCGTCGAGCTCATATGGCGCCGCCACCCCAAGCGCGCGAAGGACCGTCGGGTACACATCACCAATGTACGGCGCACGATCACCGGTCAGCTTCCGGTTCGTGAAGAAGATCCCCTTCACGATCTCGGGATCCACCGAGCAGTGATCGCCGCTCCACACCGCTTTGTTGTCCTCGAAGACCTTCTTCGGGACGCCGCCCAGCGACGTCTGCCAGGAGACGCGGTAGCCGTCGTTGTTCATGACGAAGAGGTCCGGGATCATGTTGGGGTCGAACTTCTTGTAGGCCTCTTCCCGCGTGACCACGCGCCGGACGGGATGCTCGCCCGTCTCTTCGTCCACCATGGCCACGAGCTTCGTTTTCAGCTCCTGCTTGAGCGCTTCGTATTCGGCGCCCGGCTCGACGATGCCCTGCGACTCGCGCCCCTTCAGGTTCACGTAGACCTCGCCGAGGCCCATGGCGTAGGCGCGGGTCTTCGACCAGTCGACGTTCTCCCAGAACTGCCCCTGGTCGAAGAGCATCTCCAGGTCGCGCTCCTTCACCTCGACGCCCGTCTTCAGCGTCATGTAGCGATTCAGGACGAGCCAGGTGTTGTAGTGCACGTGCCGGCGGAACGAGGCGAAGCCGTGATCGGAGGCCACGAGCAGCAGCGCGTTCTTCTTCTCCGCGGCGGCCATGGCGTCGCCGACGATCTGGTCCATGAGCTGATACGACTTCAGTAGCGCGTCGCCCCACTCCGCGGCCAGCTTCGCGTCGTACGCCGGATGCTTCGGATCGACGATGCGCCAGAAGACGTGCCCCACGCGATCGGGGAACTCGAAGCACTGCACGATCAGGTCGTCGTCGCCGGCGAGGAAGGAGTCGAACAGCTTGCGCGACTGCTTGACCGTCCACTCCATGTCGTCCCAGAACATCTGCTCCGTCGCGAACCCCTCGGAGATCGCCCACGTGTCGATCTGCCAGCCGATGGTCTTGTACAGCCCCTGCTCCTTCGCCAGCTGCGACGCCCATCCCGCGGGCGACGAGATCTTGAAGCCCGGCGGCAGCGCGCGCGGATCGAAGTTGATCGGCGAGAGGTAGAGCTTCACCTCCGGCTGCACGGAGATGAGATGGAAGCGGCTGATGCCGCGCACCTTGATCAGCGGGTTGAAGGGAAAGACGAAGTCGACCCAGTCCGACCACTCCCCTGCCTTCAGCGTGTACGACTTGCCGCTGACCTCGAGCTTCACCGAGTTGCGGTCATCGGCGACGGTGAGCGTCATGGGGATGGAGATGAAGGGCGGGTCGTTGAACAGCTTGTTCGGAGGCCCCTGGATCTGCGCGGTGATGACCCCTTTGTTGTCCTCGAGCTGCACCACCTCGATGGAGAACTCGTTGCTGCCGGCGCGCTGAAAGTCGAGCTCCGAGGTGAAGTAGAACGGCTTGCCGACGCGCGCGGAGAGGTCGGGAACGCCGAGGCCGGAGAGCATGTGTCCTTCGTGAAAGTCGGTGGCGGGGAACGTCACGGGGACGTGCACCACCGTGGCCTTCTTCCCGCTCTTCGCCGCCGCTTCCCAGAACGGAATCCCCTGGCGGCGGTTGATGACGCCGGGGCGCGTCGAGGGGATGTACTTGCCGACGGCGTAGAAGAGTCCACCCGCCAGCACGACGCCGAGGCCGGCGACGATGAGTGCGCCGGTCCGCTTCCGCAGCAGGAGGAGCACCGCGGCGATGACCGCGAACAGCACGAAGCCGATCAGCGCGAAGAAGAGCGGATTGCGTTTCCCGAAGAGCAGCGGCTCCGTGGTCTCGTCGAAGGCGGCGAAGACCGGGAGGTACGTCTTCGGGTCGCGCCGGAGGAAGTCGAAGATGCCGGTGCGGCCGGGATCGATGCCGGTGCTGAAGGTCGACCACGACACGGGCGTCTGCGCGGGCGTGGTCGGCAGCAGCGGGCGGAACGTCCCCTGCGCGCGGAGCTTCGCCAGGTTGGGCAGCTTTCCCTCGTTCATCCAGCGCTCGGTGTAGCGGGCGTCGACGCCGTCGAAGCCGAGGACGATCACTTTCTGCTGCGCGTGCGCGGCTGCGGCGGAGACGAGCAGTGCCGCGGTCAAGAGCAGGTTTCGCAAGGACATACGCGCGGCATGATACTGGGCATCGCCTTTGTAACGACCGCGTCCGAGGAGTAAGAGCATGAAAATTCGCCAGTTGGTCATGGTCGCGATCGCTTCGTCGGTCGTGATGCTCGCCGCGTGCGGCGGCGGCGAGAAGAAAAATGGTGGAGGCAGCGGCGGCGGCGATGCGAACCGTCTCGTGATCGGCCTCAAGAGCAGTCCCACGAACCTCGATCCGCGCGTCGGCAACGACAACGCCTCGGGACGCATCTTCGATCTCTGCTGCCGCGGACTGGTGCGCGTCACGCCGGAGATGGACTACGCCCCCGACCTCGCCGATCGCTGGGAAACTCCCGACGACCGGACGGTCATCTTTCACCTGAATCCGAACGCCAAGTTCCAGGACGGCAAGCCCGTCACCGCGCAGGACGTGAAGTGGACCTACGACTCGATCATGGCCGAGAACTTCGTCTCGTCGAAGAAGTCCGGCTACTCGGCGGTCGAGAGCATCGAGGCGCAGGACGCACACACCGTCGTCTTCCACCTCAAGGAGCCGAACGGCGGTCTGTTCGACAACCTGAACGTCGGCATCGTGCCGCAGGGCACGGATACGAACGTCGCCAAGACGAAGCCGATCAGCTCCGGTCCGTACCGCGTCGTCAACTTCAAGACCGACGAGGTGGTGGAGCTCGAGGCCTCGGAGCACTGGCATCAGGGGCCGCCGAAGATCAAGAACCTCACCGTGCGCGTCATCCCCGACATGACCACGATGGTGCTGGAGATGCGCCGCGGCACGATCGGTCTCGAGATCAACCAGATCCCCTTCGAGAACGTGAAGGAGTTCGAGAACAGCCCGAAGCATCAGGTGGTGAAGAAGCCCGGCTCGGTCTGGCAGTACCTCGCCTTCAACCTGAAGGATCCGACGCTGTCGAAGGTGGAAGTGCGCCGCGCCATCGCGCACGCCATCGATCGCAACCGCATCGTGAAGGATCTCCTCGGCGGACACGGCGTGCCGACCGACACGATGTTCGGCGAAGGGCACTGGGTCCGCGCCACGAACCTGCCGACGTACGGCTACGATCCGAACAAGGCCAAGCAGCTGCTCGATCAGGCGGGCTTCCGCGATCCGGACGGCGACGGCCCGAAGCCGCGCTTCACGCTGAACTTCAAGACGTCGACGGACACGGAAGCGAACCTGCGCACGCAGATGATCCAGCAGATGCTGCAGCAGGTCGGGATCAAGGTGGACATCCAGCAGAGCGAGTTCGGGACGTTCCTCGAGGACGTGTCGAAGGGCAACTTCCAGCTCTACTCGCTGAGCCGCAACGGCATCCAGGACCCCGACTTCTACTACGTCATCTTCCACTCGAAGAACATCCCGCCCGAGGGACAGAACCGCGGGTACTACAGCAACCCGCGCGTCGACCAGTTGATCGCCGAGGGACGGGCCACGTTCGACCGCACCAAGCGCCGGCAGATCTACGGTGAGATCCAGCGCATCGTGCAGGAGGACCTGCCGTACATCTCGCTGTATCACCAGATCAACGTGGCGGTGATGGACAAGGACCTGCAGGGCTACACGATGTATCCGGCCGGGTTCTGGCTGGGCATTCCGGGGATGAGTCGAACCGGGCAGTGATCGACGTCTCGACGGTCGTCTTCCGCCTCCTGATCGCACTCGCGTTCGGCGCCGTGATCGGCGTCGAGCGCGAGTGGCGTCAGAAGCAGGCCGGGCTCAAGACGATGTCGCTGGTGGCCCTCGGCGCGGCGGCGTTCGCGCTGATGTCGGACACGTTCGGTCCGGAGAATCACAATCCGGGACAGATCGCCGCCGCGGTCGTGGGCGGCATCGGCTTCATCGGCGCCGGCGTGATCATGCACCGCGGCCTGACCGTGCAGGGACTGACAACGGCCGCGACGCTGTGGGCCGATGCGAGCGTCGGCGTGGCCGCGGGACTGGGACAGATTCCGCTGGCGATCTCGCTGGCCGCAATGATCGTGCTCATACAGCTCGTCTTCCGCGGCGTCGAGCAACGCATCCGCCACCTGCGCCGCAAGGACGCGCCGGGACGCTTCGAGTTGCGCGTGGAGTCGGACGAAGGGTCGCTGCACGAGATCACCGAGGCGTGGCAGCCGTACGGACCGGCACTCCGCCGCTCGGTGCAGCGCAGCCTCGAGCGCGTGATCGTGCGCGTGGTGATGCGCGCCTCGGAAACGGTGGACCTCAGCGCGCTGGAGGAGAAGCTCGTGGCCATCGACGGGGTGCGGCGCGTGGACGTGCGCCACCTCGGCGTCGAGGACGAAGTCTAGGAGTGCGGCGGCGACGAGCCGCCGCACTCCTGGATCGCTAGTAGTTGCCGCAGACCGTCTCGATCAGCATCGCGCAGACCTGATACGGGTCCATGTTCGCCGCGGGGCGGCGGTCTTCGAAATAGCCGTAGCCGAGGTTGGCCGTGGCCATGGGGATGCGGATCGAGGCTCCGCGGTCGCTCGTGCCGGAGCGGAACTGGCTGATGGGCGCCGTCTCGTGCAGACCGGTCAGGCGCTCCTCGTTGTGTGCGCCGTAGACGGCGATGTGCTCATGGTGCCGGCTCTCCAGCTTGCGCATCGCCTCTTCGATGATCTTCATGCCGCCGGGCTGGCGCATCTCCTTCGTCGAAAAGTTCGTGTGCGCGCCGGCGCCGTTCCAGTCGCCTTTGACCGGCTTCGGGTACAGAGTGGCGCTGACCTCGAACTCCTCGCCGATGCGATACAGCAGCCACCGCGCGAGCCAGAGCTCGTCGGCCACGTCCAGCGGCCCGATCGCTCCGATCTGGAACTCCCACTGCGCCGGCATGACCTCGGCGTTCGTGCCGACGATGTGGATGCCGGCGCGCATGCAGGCGTCGGCGTGCGCCTCCACGATGTCGCGGCCGAACACCTCATCGCTCCCGACACCGCAGTAGTAGCCTCCCTGTGGTGCCGGAAATCCGTGGTCCGGCCAGCCCATCGGCCGGTTCCCTTCGAAGAGTGTGTACTCCTGCTCGATCCCGAACCACGGATCGTGCTCCTTGTACTTTTCGCTGACCTCGCGCAGTGCCGCGCGGGTGTTGCTCCAGTGCACCGAACCGTCCGGGTTCAGCACCTCGCAGAGCACGAGGATGTCGTTCTCGCGATGGAGAGGATCGGGGATGAATTTCACGGGACGGAGCAGCAGGTCGGAGAAGTGTCCGGTGGCCTGCGAGGTGCTCGAGCCGTCGAAACCCCACTCCGGGATGTCGTCGAGCTTCTTGACCGGATGATCGAGAATCTTCGTCTTCGAACGAAGCTTCGCGGTCGGTTTCTGTCCGTCGATCCAGATGTATTCAGCCGTGATTTTGCCCAAGGTAAAACCTCCTCGAGTATTGGGGGGAACTACCGTTTCACGATAGCACGTAGGACAGGCTTCAGCCTGTCCGCAGGACACGTAGGACAGGCTTCAGCCTGTCCATGGGCAGGCTGAAGCCTGCCCTACGTGTTGGCGGCGTCGGAGAGGCTGCTGCCCTGCGCCGCGAGCAGCGACTCGTTCCACACCACGCACTGGTTCCGGCCCAGCGACTTGGCGCGGTACATGGCCGCGTCGGCGCGGCGGAGCAGCTCCCCTTTTTCGAGCTCCACGGCGATGTCGGTCGCCGGGTCGGGCGTGTAGACGGCGATGCCGATCGACGCGGAGAGGATTCCCGACAGATGCAGGGGCGGCATGCTGAAGCCCCACTCGCGCGCCAGGAAGACGGTCGACTCGATGGCGGCGCGGATCTCGTCCGCCACGCGCAGCGCCTCGTCCATCGAGCTCTCCGGCAGCACCATCACGAACTCGTCGCCGCCGTAGCGCGCGACGGTGGCGTCGGGATGCTGCACGATGCGCTTGAGGAGGAAGCCCACCTCGCGCAGCACCTGGCTGCCGGCGAGATGCCCGTGGCAGTCGTTGACGACCTTGAAGCGGTCGAGGTCGAGGAAGAGGAGGAAGGCATCCTTCCCGCTCGCGCGCGCGGCGCCGAGCGTCTCGTTGAGCCGGACGTGGAACCAGCGGTCGTTGTACAGCCCCGTGAGGTCGTCCTTCTTCGCCAGTTCGTGCGCGCGCTTGGCGTCGAGGGCGTTCTGCAGCGTGAACGACGTGTAGCCGGCGAAGATCTCGAGCAGGGTCATGTCGCGGCGGGTGAAGGTCTTCCCTTCCAGCCGGTTGATCAGCTCGAGGACGCCGCAGACGTGCTTGCCGATGTAGATCGGCACGGCCACGATGGAGTGCGTGGTGAAGCCGATCTGCTCGTCGATGTTGTTGTAGAAGTACTGGTCGCTCTGCGCGTCGGCGGAGAGATACGGCGTGCCGCTCTGGTAGACGCGCCCGACGATGCCGTGCCTCGCGGAGAGACGCTGGCCGACGAGGTTGCTCGACGAGTCCCCGAACGTGGCAATGAAGACGAGCTCGTTGTCGCGCCGCGAGGCCACTTTGCGGAACGGGTCGTCGAGCAGGATCGAGCCCGACTCGGACGGGACGAACTCGAACGCCTTCTGCAGGATCTGCCGCAGCACGAGGTCGAGATCGACGTCGTCCTTGAGCGACAGGCCGGCCTTGTGGCGCTCCAGAAAGCGCTCGAGCTGCGGCGTCTCGAGAGAATGAAATTGAATCAAACTGGTCGGATTATAGGTCTTCGGCGGCGCGCGCCTCGATCTCGAAGGAGATGGCCGCGTACGCGGCGTGCCCGTTGCGGAGGCGCCGCCAGTGCCGCGCGTACTCGGACACGTAGCACCAGAGGAAGCGCAGGAGCCCAAGCCGGTGCACCTGCCGCACGTGGGCGAGCTCGTGCTTCATGAGGCGCTCGAAGGCCGCGGAGGCCATGGCCTCGCGGATGTAGATGCGGCGCCCGAGGGTGATGGCGATGACCCCGCGCATGAGGAAGGGGCGCAGCCACCACGGGTAGCCGATGCGCACCTTGGCGTGCGACTCGGCGATGACGGTCATCAGCGTCGGCGGGAGATGCATCCTTCTATAATCCGCGCAAATGCGCAGAACGTACCTGTTCGCTCTCCTCTTCGCCGCTGCGCCGCTGTTCGCCCAGACCGACTGGAGCAAGGTCGAGGTCAAGGCGCAGCTCGTGTCCGGGTCGGTGTACATCCTCACCGGCGCCGGCGGGAACATCGGCGCCTCGATCGGCGACGACGGGATCGTGGTCATCGACGATCAGTACGCGCCGCTGGCGCCGAAGATCGAGGCCGCGCTGAAGCTGCTCACGCCGAAGGCGGTGCGCTTCATCCTCAACACGCACTACCACGGCGACCACACCGGCGGGAACGAGCACTTCGGCAAGACCGCGCCGATCGTCGCGCACGAGAACGTCCGCAAGCGCCTCGCCTCCGGCACCTCGCGCCGCGGCACGTCGACGCCCCCCGCCGCGCCCGGCGCGCTGCCGGTGCTGACGTTCGACGAGAGCGTGACCATTCACCTCAACGGCGAGGACGTCCGCGCCGTGCACACGCCCCACGGCCACACCGACGGCGACTCGGTGATCTGGTTCACGAAGTCGAACGTGGTGCACATGGGCGACCAGTTCTTCAACGGCTTCTTCCCCTTCGTCGACGTGGAGAACGGCGGCAGCGTCCGCGGCATGATCGCCAACGTCGACCATGTCCTGGAGCTGCTCCCCGACGACGCCAGAGTCATCCCCGGCCACGGCCCGCTGTCCGACAAGAACGGCCTGCGCCGCTTCGTCTCGACGCTGAAGGCGACCAGCGCCGCGGTCGAAGCGGGCATCGCCGCCGGCAAGACGCTCGAGCAGCTCAAGAGCGAGAAGGTGCTGGCCGCGTGGGACTCGTGGGGCCAGGGCTTCATCAAGACGGACGAGTGGATCGGGACGTTGTATGGGGAGTTGACCAGGAAGAGATAAGTCTCAAAGTCTCAAAGTCGCAGAGGCTCAAAGGCTCAAAGTGCGGCCGCCTTTGCGCCTTTGCGCCTTTGCGCCTTTGAGACTTTGAGACTTTGCGCCTTTGCGCTGATCCCCGAACTCGGCATCGACTCCTGCCTGCCCGATCGACGAACGGCAACGTCGCCTACCGGCTCTTCCTCTTCACGCTCAACGTCAATTCGAACTTCGCCACCGGCTCATCGCCGAGTTTCGCAGGCACGGTGGCCGTGACGTGCACCGTCGCCTCGTGACGCTCGTCGCTCTCGAGCGCGCGGCGCACCATCTCCTGGATGACCGGGCCGTCGTCGTTCGTGAACAGCACGTCCCCTTCCGCGCGCTTGAGGAACTCGCCGCGGATGTCCTTGAAGATGAAATTGATGCGCACCTTGCGCTCGGCCACCAGGTGGAAGGCGATCAGGCCGGCGGCGACGTCGGCGCCCATGCAGAGCGTGCCGAGGTACATGGCGTGGATGTCGCGGCGCCGGGTGATCCAGTTCAGCGGGATCTTCACCACGCAGCGCTCGGCGCTCAGCTCCACGATCTTCGGGCGCACGAGCCAGAGCAGAAACACGTTCTGCAGCGACCAGAGTCGGACCATCGTCGTCGGTTTCATCGTTTCCTGCCTCGCGTTCGGAGCACACGATCGTACAGCGCGTCGGGCGCGTGACGGAGGACGCGCATCAGCAGCGACGTCCCGCCCGGGAACTCCACCACGCGCTTGCCGCGCTCCAGGCCGTCCGCGATGATCCGCGCCGCGCGCTCCGCGGTCATGAGGAACGGCATGCGGAAGCGGTTCTTCGCCGTCATGGCCGTGGTGACGAAGCCGGGATTGACGATCGTCACGCCGACGCCATACGGCGCCAGCTCCACGCGCGATGCCTCGAGGAACGCCTGCATGGCCGCCTTGCTCGCCGAGTACGGCGCCGCGCCCGGCAGGCCGCGCAGTCCCGCCAGCGAGGCGATGCCGGCGAAGCGTCCGGAGCGCCGCTCGATCATCGACGGAATCACGGCGTCGTAGAGTGCGAGCATCCCCAGCACGTTCACGCGGAAGACCTGCTCCGCGTCGGCGTAGCTGAACTTCTCCGCGTGATTGGGGATGCTCACGCCGGCGTTCGCGACCGCAAGATCAAAGGTTCCATGCACCGCCGCGCGCACGGCCGCGACGTCCGTGACGTCACACGCCACCGCCTCGGAGCGCGGCAGCTTCTCGATCAACTCCACCCGCCGCGCAAGCAGGAGCAGCTCCCACCCGCGCCGCGACAACTCGCGCGCCAGTTCCAGTCCGATCCCGGAGGATGCCCCAGTGATGACAGCGCGCATGTGCGCTATCCTAAAGCCTCGATGACGGCTTCCCTACCGCAATCGCATCACGATTACACGTTTGCGGACTACCTCGCGCTCGAGCGGGACAGCGAGATCAAGCACGAATTCGACGCGGGCGAGATTCTGGCCATGTCCGGCGGGACGGCCCGGCACAGCGCACTTGCTGCAAACGTGGTCACTGCATTGAGAACGACACGCGCGCCCCGTTGCACCGTGTTCCAATCCGATATGCGCGTACGCGTTGCGGCCACCGGCCGAGCCATGTACCCCGATGTCTCGATGGTTTGTGGACCGCTCGAATACGACCCCGAGGACGCGGCGCGCACCACGATCACGAACCCGGTGCTCATCGTCGAAGTCCTTTCCGTGACGACCGAGAAAGGCGATCGCGGAAACAAGTGGATGCACTATCAGCGCATCCCGTCGCTCCAGGAGTACGTGCTCGTCAGCCAGGAGCCGCGCGTCGAGATCTTCCGCCGCACGGTCTCCGGCACATGGGAGTATTTCGAAGTCGGGGAAGGGAGCGTGAGCCTCGCCACCGGCCCGACGCTCGATCTCTCCATGCTGTACGCCGACCTGCCCGTCTGAGCGCTACTCCCCGATGATCTTCACCATCACCCGCTTGTCGCGGCGTCCGTCGAACTCGCCGTAGAAGATCTGCTCCCACGGTCCGAAATCGAGCTTGCCGTTCGTCACCGCCACCACCACTTCGCGCCCCATGATCTGGCGTTTGTGGTGCGCGTCGCCGTTGTCCTCGCCGGTGCGATTGTGCGCGTAGCGCTCCGGCGAGGGGTCGTACGGCGCCAGCCACTCCAGCCACTTTTTGTAGTCGGCGTGCAGCCCGCGCTCGTCGTCGTTGATGAAGACGCTGGCCGTGATGTGCATCGCGTTCACGAGGCACAACCCCTCGCGGATGCCGCTGGCGCGCAGCTCCGCCTCGACCTCGGACGTGATGTTCACGAGCTCCATCCGCTCGCGCGTGTGAAAAGTCAGATGCTTCGTATGCGACTTCATGGTGTTCAATGCACGATGACCGATGCGCGCTGAACGTGCAAGATGGCTCGGCGGAGGGGTGATCGCCCTGATCCTGGCGTGCATCGCCGTCGCCGCCAACCCGAGCAACCTCCCCCAGTCGTGGCTGGAGTGGTGGCTCGGCCGCAAGCTCCCCGCCGGCTCGTCCATCGTCGCCGTGCGCGACGCCATCGAGAGCGAGCAGTGGAAGAACGTCGACGACTGGCGCACCGACAGCGGCTTCCTCGTGCAGGTCTCCCTCGGACGCGAATGGCCGCCGCGCCGCCGGCACGTGATGGCCTTCTTCGTCTTCGACTCCTACGGCCGGCTTCTCGGCACTTCCGTGCGCAAGAGCGACTCCCTCACTTCACCTTCGGGAGTCGTACTCCCTCGCTGAACACCGCCTCGAAGAGATCGCCGACTTTTGCCAGACGGTCCGGCATGGTGCGCAGGTTGAACTTCAGCGGATCGAGCTTCGGCGTGATCTCGCTCCACTTCAGCGGCGCGGAGACCGGCGCCCCGTCGATGGCGCGCAGCGAATACGGCGCGACCACGGTCTTGCCGTAGCCGTTCTGCATCGAGTCGAGGTAGAGGCGCCCGCGCCGCTTCGCCAGCGCGCGCTCGACGGTGATGTCCGGCACCTTCGCCGCCACCGCCGCGGCGATCGAGTACGCGAACTCCGCCGCGTCCTCGTGCGAGTAGCCGCGCGCGAGCGGGACGAAGACGTGAATGCCGCGCTTCCCCGAGGTCTTGGGGACGGAGGGGAGCTCGAGGTTCTCGAGCAGCTTGCGCATGACGATGGCCGCGTCGATGGCCTGCTCGATGCCCTTCCCTTTCGCGGGGTCCAGGTCGAACAGCACCCAGTCCGGCTCCTCGAGACTCTCGCCGCGCGACGACCACATGTGGATCGTCAGCGCGGAGCGCTGCGCGAGCCAGCGCAGCGCGTCGACGCTGTCGACGATGAGATGGCGCGCTGTGCCGCTCTTCGTCGTGCGCGTCGGCGTGTCGATCACCGTCAGCCACTCCGGCCCGTCCTTCACGCTCTGGTGAAACCACGACGGCTTGTCGATGCCCTGGTTCCAGTGCTCGAGCGCGAGCGGGCGGTCGGCCAGGGCGCGCAGCATCGGCGCGGACATGGCCTCGTAGTAGTTCGCCACGTCCTGCTTGGTGATCTTGTCTTTCGGGTAGAGCAGGCGATCGGGATTCGTGAGGGTGACTCTCGTCTCTTCCGACTTTGTCCCGCGCGAAGACGCGGGAGCTCCTGTGCCACCGCGTCGTCCCCGGCTCGTGCGCTGTCCGGACGCCTGGAGATCGCGCGTCTTCGCGCGGGATGAACTGACCGGCTTTTCGTGCACCACTTCCTCCACGCTCTTGTCCTCGCGCAATCCGAGGAACGAGGGATGACGGAGACGATGATCGCTCGTCCACTCGGTGAACGAGACCTGTCCGACGAGGCGCGGCCTGACCCAGGTCGCGGTCTTGACGCGCGGCGCGTCTTTGACCGGCGCCTTCTCCACGACGTCCTTGCGCAGCTCGTCGGCCAGCGACGACCGCAGCTTCGCGGAGAAGCCGGTGCCGACCTTGCCGGCGTAACGCAGCTCGCCCCCTTCGTTGACCGCGAGATGCAGTGAGCCGATGTCGCGCGCGTTGGCGCTG
>DASUSL010000533.1:0-3756 GCA_036375135.1 Thermoanaerobaculia bacterium
AGGGGCGGGCGGCCCGGCCAGGCCATGGTGCTCGCGTTCCAGCGGCCGTCGTGCAGGAGGCACTCACAGGGAGAGGTAGTACTGGACGCCGTGGTAGCTGAAGCTGCCCGAGATCGGGTACTCGCGCTCAGCGTGTAGTCGTAGCCGTACCGAGGAACGGCGCAACGATGGCGGCATTCCCGGAAACAATCCGTGTAGGAAGTCGTGAACCGCTCCGTCAGCCGGTCGCGTAGCGCACGTGTTCCCGCCGCTCCCCGGCGCTACCATGCATCCTGAATGCGTCCGTTCGCTCTCATCGCCGTCCTCCTGCTCTTCCCGGCCGCCGCGTTCGGGCAGCAGGCGCCGGAGTGGCTGTCGAAGTTCTCCATTCACGGCTACATCAGCCAGGCCTATGCGGTCAGCGAAGAGCATCAGATCCTCGGCATCCCCACCGGCGGCACCACCGACTACCGCGATCTCGCGCTGCAGTTCCGCTACGACCAGGACCGCAAGAACACCTTCGTGCTGCAGTTGCGGCAGGAGCGGCTGGGGGAGAGTCCGCGGCAGCGCGACGACGTGGAGCTCGACTGGGCCTTCTACCAGCGCAACGTCTCCGACCGCCTCACGCTCAAGGCAGGACGCATCCCGCTGCCCCTCGGCATCTTCAACGAGGCCGGCGGACCGGCGACGGCCTCGCCGTTCTTCCGCCCGCCGGCCGAGTTCTACGAGCGCCGCTACACCAGCAAGACGCTGGAGGGCGTCCTCGGATCGCTCTCCCTCGACGCTCCCCGCGGCTGGAGCTTCGACGTCGACGGCTACTTCGGACAGTGGAAAGTCGACTACGGCGAAGAGGGGCAGCAGTCCGACGCGCGCAACGCGTGGGGCGCGCAGGTGTGGGTCAACACGCCGCTGCAGGGCGTGCGCATCGGCGGCGGCGCGTATCGCTGCGACGTCGAGCCGCCCGACGGCTACAGCGCCGACTACCTCATGCTCCACGCCTCCGTCGAGGCGGACCTCGACCGCTGGCGCCTCGCCTCCGAGTACATGAGCGGCAACCTCGATCAGTGGGGGACGTATCGCGCCTGGTATGCACAGGCGGGCTATCAGGTCACGCGGCGCATCAGCGTGCACGCGCGCGGCGCCGTGGCGCGCATCACCACGCCCATGACCGGCCACGACGTCACCGCCACGCTCAGCGAGGACCTCGGCCTCTCCGTCAACTACGCCGTGCATCCGATGATCACGTTCAAGCTCGAGGGGCACACCAACCAGGGCTTCCTGCGCGAGGACCGGCCGCTGGACCTCTACGAGTCGCCGTCCGATACGCGCTACATGATCGCCAGTGTCGTCGCCAGTTTTTAGGTACTGTTGACGCACTGCATGCATCGCGTACTCGTCCTGCTCCTGATGGCCGGCATCGCTGATGCCGGGGAGCTGCCGTTCCGGGTGGTGGTGCATGCGTCGAATCCGGTGGTGTCGATGACGCGCGCGGAGCTGTCGGCGATCTACATGAAGCGCACGCGGAGCTGGGCCGACGGCAGCGAGATCGTGCCCGTCGACCATGCGCAGCTCTCGCCGCTGCGGGAGCGCTTCTCGCGCGCCGTGCACGGCAAGAGCGTCGCGTACGTGACGCGTTACTGGCAGCGGCTGATCTTCTCCGGCCGCGCCGTGCCGCCGCGCGAGCTGCGCTCGGACGCGGCGGTGCTGGAGCTCGTGCGGCGCCACGCCGAGGGGATCGGCTATGTGGATGCGCGCACGCCGCTGGGTGAGGGCGTGAAGGCGATCGCGGTGCGGCCATGAGACCGCTCTCGTTCCGCGTGCGGCTCGCGCTGACGATGAGCGCGCTCATCCTCCTGATCGCCGTCGCGATCTACCTCTATCTGCCGCGCAAGCTGGAAGAAGAAGCCATCGCGCTGATCTCGCACAAGGCCGACACGCTGGCGCAGCTCACCGCCTTCACCATCCATCCGGCGATTTACTTTCGCGATCGCGCCGCGCTCGACGAGGCGCTCAGCGGCACGCGCCGCGACAAGGACGTCGCGTACGTCATCGTCCGCGACCCGGCCGGGAAGACGCTGGCCAGCGTGCATCCCGAGCGCGCCACCGGCGGGCGCGGCGTGTCGCGCGACGGCGCGCTGTACGAGGTGATGACGCCCATCCGCGAGGGCAACCGCGAGCTGGCGCGGCTGCACATCGGCATGTCGCTGGCGCGGCTGAACCGCGAGCTGGCGGAGATGCGCATCGCCATCGGCCTGCTCAGCGCGTTCATCCTCGCCGCGGGCATCATCGCGGCGATGCTGGTCAGCAACCTCCTCACGCGTCCTTTGCGCGAAGTCGCGGCCGGCGCGCGGCGGCTCGCGGCGGGGGAGCTGGGACATCGCGTCCCCGCCGGCCGCGGCGACGAGATCGGACAGCTCGCCGCGACCTTCAACGACATGGCCATGCACATCGCCGAGCGCGATGCCTCGCTGCGCCAGCTGTCGAAGCGGCTGCTGTCGGTGCAGGAGCAGGAGCGCGTGCGCATCGCCCGCGAGGTGCACGACGAGCTGGGGCAGGCGCTGACGGCGATGAAGATCGACCTGCAGCAGCTCGGGCGTCGCCATCCCGGGCTGCAGGAGCCGCTGGCCGGCATCGCGCGCACGATCGACGAGACGGTGGACATCGTCCGCCGCATCGCCGCCGATCTCCGCCCCGCCATCCTCGACGACCTCGGCATCACCGCCGCGCTCGAGCAGCAACTGCGCCGCGTGCGCGAGAGCACCGGGATCCGAACGACACTCACCGTCGCCGAGGAGCCGGAGATCGACATGCTCACCGGCGTGACGCTGTATCGCATCGCGCAGGAGGCGCTGGCGAACGTGGTGCGTCATGCCGAGGCGTCGGCCGTCGAGATCGCGCTGGCGGTGGATCGCGGCTCGGCGGTGCTGAGCATCCGCGACGACGGGCGCGGCATGCCTCCCGAAAAAGCGCACGACCCGCAGTCCCTCGGCCTCCTCGGCATTCGCGAGCGGGCCGAGCTCCTCGGCGGCAGCGTGACGATTGACACTCTTCCGGGGGGCGGTACGATCGTCGTCGCGACGCTGCCGTTCTCCAGACAGGAGCCCGACCATGCGCATCCTCTGCATTGACGATCACGCGATCTTCCGCCAGGGCGTCCGGCAGATCCTCATGCAGTACGACCGGCAGGTGCGCATCGGCGAGGCCGCGACGGCCGCCGCGGCCATGCAGCTCGCCCGCGACGCGCACTGGGACGTCGTGATCCTCGACCTCTCGCTCCCCGACCGCAGCGGCTTCCAGCTCCTCACGGAGCTCAAGCACGAGCGGCGCGACCTCCCGGTGCTCGTCCTGAGCATGCACGGCGAGGACGAATACGCCATCCGCGCGCTCCGCAACGGCGCCTCGGGCTACCTGACCAAAGAGAGCGCGCCGGAAGAGCTCATCGCCGCGATCGAGAAGGTCACCCGCGGCGGCCGCTACATGACTCCCGCACTGGCCGAGAAGATCGCCTTTGCGTATGCGTCACCGGCCACGCAGGCGCCGCACCACACGCTCTCCGAAAGGGAGATGGAAGTGCTGCAGCTCATCGGCGCGGGGAAGAGCCTCAAGGAGATCGCCGCACAGCTCGACCTCAGCGTGAAGAGCGTCAGCACGTATCGCGCGCGCGTGCTCGAGAAGATGACCATGACCACGAACGCGGACCTCATCCGCTACGTAGTCGAAAACAACCTCCGGCTATAGCGGAGCGCCGGCGTCCTCGCCGGCTGCCCGGGCGGCGTC
>DASUSL010000534.1:0-21107 GCA_036375135.1 Thermoanaerobaculia bacterium
GTCCCGCCGGCTGTCTGCGCTGGCGTCCCGCCTGCGCTCGGGGCGAGGGGCGGCGAGACGCCGCCCAGACAGCCGGCGAGGACGCCGGCGGTCCACTGACTATACGTACGCGGGCACCGAAGTGAGGTCGTTGTCGGCGAGGACGAGCGTCTCCCGGTCGCGGTCCTGCCACGCCGAATCGGGCACCGCGCCGAGATGCTGCTTCCACAAGTTGAGATGGCTCAGGGAATTGACGATACACCGGGCTCGTTCGGCGGGGAGAATGTCATTTTCTGCACTCGGGCTCGGCCCGAAGCTTCTCCAGTCCATTTCTGACGCCGGCTACACCCAACCCACTCCCATCCAGTCCGCGGCCATCCCGCGCGTCCTCGAAGGACGCGACCTGATCGGCATCGCGCAGACCGGCACCGGCAAGACCGCCGCCTTCGTGCTGCCGCTCCTCGAGCGCATCATGAGCAAGCCGCAGCAGCGCACGCCGCGCGCGCTCATCGTCGCCCCGACCCGCGAGCTGGCCCTGCAGATCGACGAGCAGGTCCGCATCCTCGGCCGCCACCATCGCGTCCGCTGCGCCACCATCTTCGGCGGCGTCGGCGAGCAGCCGCAGATCGACGCGCTGCGCCGCGGCGTGGACGTCGTCGTGGCTACGCCGGGCCGCCTGCTCGACCTCATGGGCTCCGGCCACGTCTCCCTGCGGGACGTCGAGATCGCGATCCTCGACGAAGCGGACCGCATGCTGGACATGGGCTTCCTCCCTCAGATCCGCCGCGTCGTGAACGCGCTGCCCAAACAGCGCCAGACGCTCCTCTTCTCCGCCACGCTCTCCAGCGACATCGAGAAGATCACCGGCGAGTTCCTCCGCAATCCGGAGACCGTCGAGATCGGCCGCCGCTCCAATCCCGCCGACTCGGTGGCGCAGTTCCTCTACCCCGTTCCCAAGAGCCGCAAGGTCGACCTGCTGATCCATCTGCTGCGCGACCAGAGCCTCGACTCGGTGCTGGTCTTCTCGCGCACGAAGCACGGCGCGGACAAGATCGTGCGCAAGCTCAAGAGCGCGAACATCGCCGCCGCGGCGCTGCACTCGAACCGCTCGCAGAGCCAGCGCGTGGCCGCGCTGAATTCATTCAAGAGCGGGCACGCCCGCGTGCTCGTAGCCACCGACATCGCCTCGCGCGGCATCGACGTCGAGGGGATCTCGCACGTCGTGAACTTCGACTTTCCGATGCACGCCGAGGATTACGTGCACCGCATCGGCCGCACGGGACGCGCGGATGCCGTCGGCGACGCGATCAGCTTCGTCACCCCGGACGATGAGACGTACGTGCGCGGGCTGGAGAAGATGACGCGGCGCTCGGTGCCGCGCAAACGCGTCGAAGGGTTCGATTACTCGGAGACGCACGCGGCGGCTGCGCACCAGCCGCGGCCGATGCACGTGCCGCGGCCGCAGGCCGTCGCGCGCGAGCGGCGGTACCGGTAATCCAGGAGTGCGGCGGCGGCGAGCCGCCGCTTTCTTAGCCGGCACGCGCACCGCCTTCGGCTAGGAAAGCGGCGGCTTTGCCGCCGCACTCCTAGACTCCAGCTCGGCCCACCTGGCGTACAGGCGATCCACTTCCGCCTGCGCGGCGCTGAGATCCGCGTAGCGCTGCTGCAGCGCATCCGCGTCTGACGCGACGGTCGGATCCTCGACGGCTCGCTGCGCGGCGGCGAGCCGCTCCTCCGCTTCGAGGATGGTCGTTTCCATCGCATCGAGCTCTCTTTGTTCGAGGTAGCCGAGGCGTTTGGCTTTGGCGGTTGGCGATTGGCGGTTGGCGGTGGACGGGGGAGGCGGCGGCGCGTTCTTTTGTTTTTGCGCGTCGAGGGCCTGCGAGTAGTCGGCGAAGTATTCGACGCCGCCGCGGCCATCCAGCGCCAGCACCTGCGTCGACACGCGGTCGAGCAGATAGCGGTCGTGCGTCACCAGCACCAGCGCGCCGGGGAACTCGAGCAGCGACTCTTCGAGAATCTCCAGCGTCGGGATGTCGAGGTCGTTCGTCGGCTCGTCCATCACCAGCAGGTCCGCGGGCTGCAGCATCAGGCGCGCGAGGACGATGCGCGCTTTCTCTCCTCCCGACAGGCGCGACACCGCGGTCTCGAGCTGCTCCGAGCGGAAGAGAAAACGTTTCGCCCACCCCGCGACGTGGATCGAGCGGTCGCGATACAGGACGCTGTCCCCTTCCGGCGCGAGCGCGCGCTTCAACGTCAGATTGGGATCGAGCGACTGGCGGTTCTGTTCGAAGTAGACGACGCGTAGGCCGTCCGCTTTCTCGATCGTGCCGGCGTCGGGCTCCAGCTCGCCGACGATGACGCGCAGCAGCGTGGTCTTCCCCGAGCCGTTCGGGCCGAGGACGCCGAGGCGGGCGCCGGGGGTGAGCAGGACGTCGAGGTTGCGGAAGAGATCGCGTTTCGCCAGCCCTTTTCCGGTCCAGAGGCGCTTCGTTTTCCGCTGCGACGCGGTGAAGTCGATGTCGGTGTTGAAGGTCTGCGCGCGGTCGCGGCTCTCCCCCAGCTCGTCGATGAGGCGCTCCGCGTTCTGGATGCGCGCCTTCGACTTCGTCGTGCGCGCCTTCGGACCGCGGCGCAGCCATTCCATCTCGCGGCGGACGAGGTTCGCCAGCGTCTCCTGGTACGCGGCCTCGTTGCGCAGCACCTCGTCGCGCTTCTCGAGCAGGTCGCTGTACGTGCCGGTCGACTGCAGCAGGCCGTTCGGATACGCGCGATTGAGCTCGAGCATGCGGCGGGCGATGTTCTCGAGGAAGTAGCGGTCGTGGCTGACGACGACGAACGCCTCCGGCTCGCTGCGCAGGAGATCTTCGAGCCAGAGGATGGCCTCGACGTCGAGGTGGTTGGTCGGCTCGTCGAGGAGCAGCACGTCGGGCTCGCGCACCAGCTCGCGGGCGATGGCCAGGCGCTTGCGCCAGCCGCCGGAGAGGACGTCGGTCTGCTGCTCGCGGTCGAGGAAGCCGGCCTTGCCGAGGGCCACGGCGACGCGGCCGTGCTTCTCGTGCTCGTCGAGCGTTTTGATGTCCGCGAGCGCCTCGAGCAGCACTTCCTCGACCGACTTGCCGGGCGAGAAGACCGCGTCCTGCGGCACGTAGCCGACGCGCACGCTCTTGCGGATGGCCACGTTGCCGGAGTCGGCGTCCTCGACGCCGGCCAGGATCTTGAGCAGCGTCGACTTTCCCGATCCGTTCGGTCCGACGAGACCGACGTGGTCCCCTTCGTCGAGCGTGAACGAAAGGTTCTCGAAGAGGGGGCGGGAGCCGTAGGCTTTGGTGAGATTTTCGGCGGTCAGGAGGACAGGCATTGCTTTCTGGTTTCTCTCCCCGGAGTTTATCCCGCGCGTAGACGCGGGATCTCCTGTGCACCTGCCGGGCACGAGCCAACGTCGGCGTCAGTGCACCCGAGATCCCGCGTCTACGCGCGGGATAAACTGGCTGGACAACCGCGAACGCGAAGCCGATAGCCCGTGTTATGGCCATCATGAAGAACAGTTGGACCGGCGGCACGGCCGCCGCGATCCTGGACCCTGTCGAGGAGAACCTCGCGGTCTCGGTCCATCGCAACGAGCCGGGCGCGCTGGAACGGCTCATCGACCGCTTCGAGCCCGCGCTCTACGGGTACGCGCACGGCATCCTGCAGAACACGTTCGACGCGCAGGAAGTGGTGCAGGACGCGATGCTGCGGGCGCACCGCGCGCTCACGAAGCAGTACGACGAGCTGCGATGTCGTGAGCTGGCGCTGCGCCCGTGGCTCTTCCGCACCGTGCGCAATCTCTGCCTCAACAAGCGGCGCTCGAAGACGCGCGCGCTGGAAACGCCGCTCGATTCGTACGACGACGGCCGCCTCGGCCCGTTCGTGCGCGAGCACGGCTCGGACCTCGAGCGGCAGCAGGACGCGCAACTGCTGCGCGACGCCATGGCCGGACTGCCGGTCGAGGCGCGCGAGCTGATCGTGCTGCGCTTCATGGAAGACATGTCGTACGCGGACATCGCCCGCACCGTCGGCGCCACCGAGGCCGCGCTGCGGGGGAAGGTGTTCCGCTCGCTGAAATTGCTCCGCGATGCCCTGGAAAAGAGAGGAGTGGCCCATGCAGTGTAGATCCGTGCTGACTCGCGTCGATGCGCTGCGCACCGGCGAGCTCGAGGCCGGCGAACGGAGCGCCGTGCACGAGCATCTCCGCACCTGCACCTCCTGCGATGAGTCGGTCCACGACGTGGGCACGCTCGCGCAGAGCCTGAAGCACCTCATCGCCGCGCCGCCGCGCTCCTGCCGCGACGCCCTGGCCGACTCGTACGAACAGGTCGGCGACGTCTGGGTGGTGTTCTCCGACAAAGGTCTGAAGATGATCCGCCGCGGCGGGACGTTCGAAGAGCTGCGCGCCGCGCACTGCGACCGCGGCGGCCGTTCGCTCAAGGCGGCGGCGCTGCCCGACGCGCTGCGCAAACAGGTCACGGCGGCGCTGGAAGGCGAGGGCGTTGCGAAGCCGAAGGTGGACTGGGACGAAGAGCTCTCCCCGCTCGAGCGCGACGTGCTCGACACGCTGACGAAGATCCCGCGCGGCGAGGTGCGCACGTACGAATGGGTGGCCCGCCAGGTCGGGCGTCCGAAAGCGGTGCGCGCGGTCGGCTCGGTCTGCGCGCGCAATCACGTGCCGTTCGTCGTGCCGTGTCACCGCGTCGTCCCGACCGCGGGCGGCGTCGGCAAGTACGCGTACGGCAGCGCGATGAAGCGCGAACTGCTGCAGCGCGAAGGGGTGGACGTCGACGCGCTGGAGCGCCTCGGACGCGAGCGCGTGCGCTACATCGGCTCGAAGACGTCGAAGGTGGTCTGCTTCCCCACCTGCAAGGACGCGAAGCGCATCCGCGACGAGAACCGCGTCCCTTTTCGCGGGGCGGAGGAAGCGCTGGAGAAAGGATTCCGCCCATGTCGACGATGCCAGCCGTTCGCGGCCGCCTGACCGAGGTGGCACGGGCTTCAGCCCGTCAGATTGCGCGGGCTGAAGCCCGCGCCACATTGACGGCGATCTCGCGTCCCGCCCGCACGTTCACCGGCGACTTCTACCTCACGCACCGGCACGACGACCGGTTGTGGATCGCCCTCGGCGACGTGGCCGGCAAAGGCCTCCCCGCGGCGGTGGTGATGGCGATGATTCAGGAGGAGCTCGAGGAGCGCATCGTCTCGTGCGCGTCGGCGGAGTGCGACCCCGCACGCACCGCCGCGCGCCTGCACGAGTTCCTCGCGCCATTGCTCCCGCGCAACCGCTTCGCGACCGCGGTCATCGCCTGGCTGCGCGACGACGGCACGCTCACACTCACCAACGCCGGCCACTGTCCCCCGCTCATCGTCCGCCGCGACGGCTCGATCGAGGAGCTCGGCTCCACCGGCCCCATCCTCGGCGTGCTGCCGCGTCCCTCCTGGACGTCGACGACGACTCTGCTGGAAGACGGCGACACGCTGGTGCTCTACAGCGACGGCGTGACAGAGGCGGTCATCGACGGCGAAGAGCTGGGCGTGGAGGGCCTGCGGGCCATGCTCGCGAACGGCGTGACGCCCGAAGGCGTGCTGGAGAAGCTGCGCGCGTGCGATGACGTGACTCTGGTGGTGGTGCGGAGGTAAGATTCACCACACATAAGGAGATCAATCATGACGCGGTTCCGGAGACTTCTGTTTCTCGCGGTCATGCTTCTCATCACCAGCAGCTTCTCGTCGCCCGCGGAAGCATGCTGGCTCTGCCAGTATTCGCCGAGCCGCTGGGGCTTCTGCCGGACCGGCTACCTCCGAGGACACGGCGACTGCAGGGAAGTCGTCGTGGACGCATTCAGCGGGCGCACCGGATGCGAGATTCCGAACCCCTGGGATTGTGGCTGGGGCATCGGCGACTGCGCAGAGTGCGAACCGGGAGTCGTCATCTCTGCGATGCCCTGCTCGTGGACCGACCGGACAGCCAGCTCACTCCTTTGATGCCCCGGGTCACTTTCGCGCCCCTGCTCTGCTTCGTCTCCGTCCCCCTCGCGGCGGCCGACGTGCATCAGGTCCGGATCAGCGTCGATCCGCAGCAGCAGGTCAAGGCCATCACGATCCGCGGGGGCGACAGGACCGAATCCGTCAGCGTGCGGAACGGCAGGATCGCCGTGCCCGCGGATCTCCCGCTTCCCTGGTCGCTGGGAATGCTTCGCTTCGAGGCGGCGCACTACACGGCGGCGGACCTCGAACAGAAGCGGCCGTGGGTGATCCGGGAGCTGGGCACGCTCGAAGGACGCCTCGCTCACAAGAGCGGCGAGCGGTTCGTCTGGCTGTTGCAGCAGGGTGATTCGGAAGTGCTCGAGCGCGAGATCACGCTCGCCCCGGATGGAGCGTTCCGGCTGACGCTCCCCGCGGGGACGTATCACGGCGCGCTGATCGGCACCGCGAGCGCGACCCGCATCCGCTCCGGCATCGTGGTCCGGCCGGGCCAGACGACCGCCCTCGGCGCCATCGCCACCGAGGCGGCGGTGCCGGTCTCCGTTCGCGTGCTCGATGCGAGAAGCAGAAAGCCGGTGGCCGGCGCGCGCGTGGTCTGGGATCCGCCGGACGACATCCTGAACTCGGCACCGCTCCGCAAGCTCTACGCGAAGCGGTGGGGCGCGGTCACGAACAGCAGCGGCATCGCGGCCATCGCAGCCGTCGGCCCGCTTCCGCACTCGGTGCGCTGGAGAGTCGAGGCGAACACGTATGCGCCCGCGCAGACCCTGCGCATGCAGTTGCGCGAGCCGAAACGCGTCACGCTGCCCGACGTGCAGCTCCGGCAGGAGCCCGCGGTCGTGGTGCGCGTCCAGTATCCGCGTCGCGACGAGGAAGGTCTGGAGAAATGCACCCTCGTCGCGGGCGAGATCCGCGACCCGCATTCCACGAGCCTCGTTCCGGTCAGCCGGACGAAGCTGCGTGAAGGCGACAGCCGTTTCGAGTTTTCCTCCTACGGCCGCAAGCGGGTCTGGATCGAGAACAAGGCCGGCAAGACCATCTTCTATCGCGACTTCGAGGTGACGGAGGAAACGACGCTCGTAGATCTCATGCTGCAACCGATCGAGATCCACGGCCGCGTGACGCAACGCGGCAAGGCGGTGAGTGATGTGCTGGTCGCGCTGGCCGATCCGCACAACGGCCGAGTGATGCTCGCGCAGGCGCCGGTCGACGACGACGGTGAGTATCGCCTCACGACGTGGCAATCGGGCCAGCTCCACCTCTACACCATCAGCCGCCGCGCTGGTGCAGGGAAGAGCATCGGTGCTGCGAGCATTCGAGTGGATACCGAGAGCCGCACCGACGTACGCGCCGATCTCGCCATCCCCGCGGCCGGCTTCTCGATCCGCGTCGTCGATGCCGCGTCTGGCTCGCCGGTTCGCGCATCCGTCGACGTTCGTAACCG
Organism: Thermoanaerobaculia bacterium; assembly: GCA_036375135.1. GTDB lineage: Bacteria > Acidobacteriota > Thermoanaerobaculia > Gp7-AA8 > Gp7-AA8 > QHVT01. The sequence goes on from DASUSL010000534.1 coordinate 7,442, forward strand.
CTACGACAGTGGCGGCGGAGGCATGGGCAGCGAAGAAACCGATGCCGAGGGCCGGCTGGAAGTCTCAGGAAATGCCGAAGGAACGGCGAAACTGCACATCACCGCGAAAGGGTATCGCGCCGCGGACGTCGAGATCGGCATCCGCAATGACGCACCGGAGCAGACGGTCCGACTCGAGCGCGGAGGCATCGTCTCCGGACGCGTCGTGAACGTGCACGGCGCGCCGATCGCCGGCGCGCGCATCCTCGGCGGATTTCCCGATGAACAGGATCCGCAGAGTTTTTACCGCACCACGTCCGATGCGCAAGGTCGCTTCGAACTCGACCCCGGCCCGCCTCCCGGCACACCGTTCTACGTCGTCGCGGCCGGACATGCACTGGCCATCACGACGCTGCGCGCCGATCAGCCCACGACCGTCGTGCTGCACCCGCCATCGTCATCGGTCGTCTCGCTGCGCGAGAACAACGCGCCACCCGAAAAAGTCTTCCTGGTGATGGCCGCCCCCTCGGGTCAGAGCTTCATCCCGCTGGGCGCGCTCGAAGAGCTGGCGGAGCTCAGCGGGATGGATCTCTATCAGCTCTGCGGAAGCTCCCCCGACGGCGACGTCGTCCTCCCCGAGCTCCTCGGACCCGGTACGTACGACCTCCACCTCGTCCGCCGCGGCAGGCCGTTCACCTATCAGCGCATCGGGAGCATCACGACGCCGCTGCGGCGCAACGTCGTGATGTCCCTGCCTAGCGCTCCGTGACCACCACCCTCACCTCGTCCCCGTTCGCCCGCACGTCCGGGACGTACATGGCCTGTCCGAGGAGCGGCAGGGCGTGGAACGAGCCGGGCACCTCGGCGCGCAGGGTGTAGCGGAGCTCCCAGATGCCTTGCGCGAGGTGGTCGATGAACAGGGCCACCTTGCGGTCGCGCAGCTCCTGGTGCACCCACGCGGAGCCGTGCTTTGCGGACGTCGCGAAGAGCGAGCCGCTCTGCAGCTCGACCGCTTCGAAGCCGCCCGGCTTGAGGTCTTCGAAGAGCAGGTAGTCGTAGTCGTTCTTCGTCTCGATCGTCACCACCACCTCGACGCGCTCGCCGCTGGCGATCGACTCGTTGTCCTTCAGCGGGACGCGGTCGTACTGCACGCCTTTGAGCAGCGTCGGGCGCGGGGCGAGGCGGAAGTACTCGCGGCGCACGAACAGCTCGTTGCCCGCGGCCTTCACCGGTTCCTCCAGCGACACGAACCGCGCCTCCGCCGCGAAGTAGAGCGGCGCCTTGCCGGACGTGCGGCGGATGCGCACCTCCTGCCGTGCGTCCGTGAGGAGCGCCGGATCGACGGAGAAGCGGCTCGGCGCGCCGAGGACGTCTTTCGCCGTGAGCGTCTTCGTGGCGACGACCCTGTCGTTCACGGTGACCTCGTACGACACGTCGCCGGCCAGCTCGCCGCTGCGCTCGAGGTACTCGTTCATCGCCAGCAGCGCGATGGCGGTGTCGCGCGTGTTGTTCCAGCGCGTGCCGCGGCGGTTCTTCACCAGCCAGTTCATGATCGGCTCGACGAGCCTGTTCTCCGGATCGATGGTCACGAAGGCCTGCAGCGCGAAGGCAGTCGTCTCGACCGGGCTCTCGTACCAGCGCCACCAGAAGCGGTTCGACGCGCCCCAGTGCGCGGTCTGCATCATCTCCGCGGTCGTTTCGCCCTTCAGCAGCACGGACGAATCGGGCGTCTTGTCGACCTGCACGCCGTCCTCGAGATTGCGCAGCAGCAGGCGGGCGCGCTCGCCCTCGTTCCAGCGATGCGCGGTCAGCGCGAGCAGCGCGCGCGAGTACGGCGAGATCCGCTCGCGATTCTTGTAGACGTTCTCGAAGGCGCGGCGCGCGTTCGCGCCGGGCGTCTTGCGCCACGCGGAGAGCGCGTGGAGGATCCAGGCCTGATCGTCGTACGCGCGCTCGAACTGCACGAGGCGCGTGTCGAGCCACTCCGCCGCGCGGTCGACGCGGCGCGTGTCGATGGAGAGTCCGCCGTCGCGGGCGATGGCAAAGCCCCAGACGATGTACGCGGTCATGAACGCGTCGTCGTTCCCTTCCTTCCACCATCCCCACGCGCCGCTGCCGTGCTGCATGTCGTAGAGGCGGGCGATGCCGGCCGCGGTGACGGCGTCGAGGTCCTTGCCGGCCAGACGCGAGCGGCCGAGGCCGAGCTGCTCGATGGTGCGCGCCACGATGGCCGCGGGGAGGAAGCGGCTCATGGTCTGCTCGGTGCAGCCGTACGGGAACTCGACGAGGTACGGCAGCGCGTCGAGCATGGTCACGGCGATGCTCGGCGCGACCTGCACGACGAGGTCCGTGGCGCGGCGCTCGCGCGGGAGGTCGAGGCGGATCACCGCCTCGTCGCCGCGCATCTTGCCGCTGCGGGCGATGAGCTTGTCGATGCCGTGCTCGTAGACGATGAAGTCGCGCTCCATGGCGTCGCCGACCTGCGCGTTGCGCGCGGTCACGGTGAGCTTCGCGGTGCCGGCGATCTCGGCGAGGACGGTCCAGTCGGCGCGGGCTTCGCCGTGCGGGGGGACGACGACAGGCAGGATTGCCTGTCCTCCACTGCGGGTGAGGCCTTTGGCGTCGAGGGAGGCGTTGACGGTCTGCGGCTGGTCGGTGTTGTTGTTGATGACGGCGGAGACGGTCACGCGATCGCCGGCCACGAAGAAGCGCGGCCCCTGCAGGCGCACGAGCAGCGGCATCGACGTACGCGCCGTGGACGAGGTCATGCCGAACTGCGCGCCGGTCGTGACCGCACGCGCCGTCGCGCGCCACGTGGTCAGCGCCTCGGGATACGTGAACTTCACCGTCGCGGTGCCGTTCGCATCCGTGACGACGTCGGGCTTCCAGAAGGCGGTGGAGCGGAAGTCGCTGCGCACCTGCACGTCGATCCCCTGCTGCGGCTGCACGTCCGCGCCCGCACCCGTCACCGTGATGGCCTCGGCCACCGCCGTCGGCGCGGTCGGCATCGGTGCCATGGCAGGAGGCGGCGGAGGCGGCGGCGCCATCTGCCGTCCGACGGCGTTGCCCACCTTCGCCATCGACTGATCGCGCATCAACAGCCGTTCTTCAGCCCTCTCCTGACGCTCGTCTTCCTCTTCTTTCTTCTCCTCCAGCTTCACGTACTGCTGCGAGTGCACGCCGGCGGAGGCGATGATCGGGTTGCCGCGCGTGTCGCCGTAGAAGAGCTTCCGCGGATCGCCGGCCAGGTCTTCCTGGATCGCCGTGACCGCCTCGTCGGAGACAGCCAGCGCCACTTCCGCGGAGACGGGCTTGCCGCTCGCGTCGCGCGTGGTGATGGTGACCGTGCCTTCCTGCCGCGGCTCGTACTGCTCGCGGTCCGGCTTCACCTCGACGTCGAGGAACTGCTCGGCCGGCGGCACGACGATGCGCTCCGTGTCGCTCATGAACTGGCGGTCGAAGATCGACGACGCGGTGACGAAGAAGTTCGGCATGTGCTTCTGCTCGACCGGGATCTGCACGAGCTTCACCGTGCCGTCCATGCGCAGCACCTGCGTGTCGAGGATGTCGTCGGCGCCGGTGCTGAAGAGCACCCAGCGTCCGCTGGAGGGCGTGACCACGATGACCGACGCGGTCTCGCCGCGCTGCACGGTCTCGCGGTCGAGGATGAGATCGAGTCCGCCGGCGCGATAGCCGAGCTCCGTGGTGTTGCGCTCCGTGACCCAGACCGCCGTCTCGGCGGTGACGACGTCACGCGCGCGCGGCCCGTCCTCGCTGCGCCAGCGGATGGCGTAGTAGCCGGTCGTGCGCGGGACGAAGGTGAACGTCGCCTTCCCGGCCGCATCCGTGGCGACCTTCGCGGTCATCACCTCTTCGTCGACATGTGGGGCGGACTTCAGTCCGCCGGGGGAGGACTTCAGTCCGCCTGGAGAGGACTTCAGTCCGCCTGGGGAGGACTTCAGTCCGCCGGGGGAGGGCCCCCCCGGGACGCGGGCTGAAGCCCGCGGCACATTCGTCCGCCGCACGACGGTGACGGTGCCGGTGGTCTGCACCGGTTTGTCGTTGGCGTCGAGCGCCTTGAACTCGACCGACACGCTCTCGCCGGGGCGATAGACGCGATGTTCCGGCTCGGCCATGACCGAGTAGCGCTGCCGCAGCACGCGCACGTTCCCTTCGCCGCGGACCTCGCGGCGCGAGGCGTCGACGACGCGCGCCTCGATGCGGTACGTCGAGTCGGTGCCGTCGCGCGGCGTGTCGATGCGCAGCACGGCGCGTCCTTCCGCATCGGTGGTCAGCGTCTGCCGCTGCACGATCGTGCCGCCGCCGTACGGCACCGGCATCGAGTCGTAGTACCAGTGGTAACGGCGCCACGGATACCAGTAGCGATAGAACGGCTGCTGGTAGACCACGGCCTCCACGGTGGCGTTGGCGACCGGGCCGCCGAAGTAGTAGCTGGCGTCGATGGTGGCTTCGATGGTGTCGCCGAGGCGGTACTGCTTCCCTTCCGGCGTCCCGACCTTCACCAGGAACTCGGGGAGCTTGTACTCCTCGAGGCGGAAGAGCTGCGCGCCGCCGCGCGCCTCGCGCTCGTTGCCCTTCGCATGGAACGCGATGTTGTAGACGCCGAGGGGCATGGCGTCCGTGAGCGGGACCTCGGACCAGAAACTGCCGAAGGCGTTCAGCCGCGCGGAGCCCTGGACCATCTTCTCGCCGCGCGGGTTGGTGATGACGTAGTCCAGCTCCGCGTTCGACGGCGTGACCCACTCTTCGTTCTGGCGGATGCGCGCGGTCATCTTCCACTGCACCGTCTCGCCGGGGCGGTACGCCGGGCGGTCGGTGAAGGCGTAGATGCGCCACGACGGAGCGCTCCCGCGTCCGCCCCAGTGCTGCATGTACGTGTGGTGAAACGCCTGGCGCGCACCCGCCGCGGCGGTGATGAGCGCGGAGCCGCCGCGCGTGTCCTGCTGGATGCGCGCGAGGCCGTCGGCATTGGTCTGCGCGTCGTGCTCGACGTACTGGTCGCGCCCGATCTGCTGCGTGACGTGCACGCGCGCGTTCGCGATCGGCTCGCCGGTCTCGACGTCGGAGACGTAGACGTCGGTGCGCTGGTGTCCCGCGTGGACGAGGATGTGCGCGTCGGTGACGAGGAGGAACTGCCGCGCGGTGACCTTCCCGCCGCGCGCGGTGAGCACGTACGCGCCGATGGGAAGCCGCGGCTCGATGCGATGCTCGATGTTGCCGGGCACGTGCTCGCCGGTGTCGTTGGTCTCGTACGTCCAGCGGCGCACGACGGGCTGACCCTCGGCGGAGACCTCGTGCATCCAGTTGCGCGACACGGCGCCGCGGGCGTGCTTCGTCAGGTCGACGCTCTGCACGGCCAGCTCGATCTGCTGCACGTTGCGCCAGCCGAGGTGGATCTCCTGTTCGGATTCCGGGAGGAAGGTGCCGGTGGCGAAGACGCTCACCGCGGCGCGGAGGATCTCGTCGATGGCGCGCTGCGCGTCGTCGCGATAGGCCGACTGGCCGGGAGCGAACTCGCGCAGGAGGCGGCGGTAGAGCTCCAGCGCTTTGTTGTAGTCGTCGTCGGAGTGGGCGGCGAGCGTGAAGAGCGCGTCGTCGTACAGCTCCGTGCCGCGTCCGATGGCGAGGATCTCTTCGAGCAGCTCGAGCGCGCGCTCGCGGTCCGCGGGCTGGCTCGTGCTCAGGTAATGCTGGGCGAGGATGTAGCGCGCGCGGGCGCGCTCTTCCGGCTTCTCGGTGACCTGCAACGCGTCGACGAGCACGGAGCGCGGGACGTTCCACGTCTCGTTGCCCGGCCCGACCCAGTTCCAGAAGATCTCCAGCCAGCGCTGCCGCGCGCGGGTTAGGTCGCTGCTGCCGGCCCAGAAGTCGAGCGCGGCGACGAAGTAGCGCGGCTCGCGCGTGTAGGCGGCCAGCGACTCGTTGGCCATGGCCCACACTTCGTCGTGCTCGCTCTTGTCGATGAGCTCCTGCAGCGCCTGCCGCGCGGCGGTGGCCGCCGGCTCGTCATGCGCGCGCGCCGACTGCTGCGCGCGCAGCTCGGTGTCCGCAAGGCGGAAGGTCACCCAGCGCCGCTCGCCCGCGGGCAACTCGAGCTTCGCGGCCTGCTCGTACAGCTCGTGCGCGCGGCGGAACGACTTCTCCGCATACTCGCGCTCGGCGTCGGCTTTGAGTTTGGTGTAGGTGCTGGAGCCCCCCTGCGGCTGTGCCGCGGCGAGGGAGAGGATCACGAGGGCCAGTACGGCGAAGAGGGCAATCTTGCGCATCACGCCGTATAGGACGGGGAGTGGGCGAAAAAAGCAACCGTGGGGAGCGCCGGCGTCCTCGCCGGCTGCTGCGGCGGCGTCCCGCGCCGCCGCTCCCTCGCGCAGGCGGGACGCCCGCGCGGCAGCCGGCGGGACGCCGGCGCTCCGCTATACGTTCTTCTTCAGCCACGCCTCCACCTCTTCCGGGTGAAAGCCGAACGGCCCCGGCTCGCCCTTGTAGACGATCACGCCGTTGGGGTCGACGATGTAGAAGCGTTCGGGCCAGCCGGCGTACTGCTTCTCCACGCGGTCGTCGATCTCGTCGATCGCGAGCGGCAACGGGTAGCGGAAGCGCTTCACGAAATCGTTGGCGATCGCGACGCGGTCCTTCAGCGTCTTCGGCTGGCGGTAGCAGACGTTCTCTTTTTCATTCGAGTCCATCTGCCATTCGTCGAGCGGATGCGCCTCGCGGATGTACACCGTCTGGAACTGCACGCGGTCGCCGTACTGCTCGTGCATCCTGCGGAGCCGGTCGACCGACCGGCGGAAGGGAGGTCACGTGAAGCTGCCGAAGACCAGCACCGTCGGCTTCCCCGCGGCGAGCATCGGCTGGCGCGACGTGCCGTCGAGCGCGACCAGCATCGCCGCCGGCGCGCGGTCGCCGACCTTCAGATCGCCGTCGCGCCGCTGGTCGTAGCGGATCATGCCGATCACGTTGCGCGGGCCGATCTGCCAGACCAGGAAAGCAGCCGCGCCCACGACCAGCGCGCCGAGGGACAGAACGATTTTTTTGATCATGCGGGACCTGTGCGACGAATGATAACCCCGCTACCATATCGGCATGCACAACATGCCGATGCACTTCGCGGTACCGCCGCGGAGCGTGCCGTTCTCGCTCCGCGTCCTCAACTTCTTCAATGGCGCGGCGCAGATCGGGTGGGCCGTGTTCGGCTTCGGCATGCTCTTCTTCTGGATCTTCGGCGCACGGGCCGACTTCTCGTTCGCCACCTTCCACGTCGACGGCGAGACGCGCGGCCGCGTGGTCCGCGTCGAAGAGACCGGCGCCTCGGAAAACGAATCGCCCGTCCGCGCGCATCACTACGAGTACTCCGTGGCCGGACGCACGCTCACCGGCGTCTCGTACGCCACCGGCGGCGGGGCGTCCGTGGGAGAGGAAGTGGCGGTCGAATACGACGAGGGGACGCCGGAGCGCTCGCGCATCGCCGGCATGCGCCGCGAGATGTTCGGACCGTTCGCGGCCTTCGTGGTCATCTTCCCCGCCATCGGCGCGGCCATCCTCTTCTTCGGCACGACCGGCGGCGTGCATCGCAATCACCTGCTGCGCGACGGCATCCTGACCACGGGCAAGTTCGTCAGCCGCGAGCCGACCAACATGACCGTGAACAAGCAGCGCGTGTGGGAGGTGACGTTCGAGTTCACCGACCGCAACGGGCAGCGCCACGAGGCCAAGGCGCGCAGCACCGACACGTCGCGACTGCAGGACGAGGCGCGCGAGCCGCTGCTCTACGACCCGAACGATCCGTCGAAGGCGTACGTGCTCGACGAGGCGCCGGCGCGGCCGAAGCTCGAGCATGGTGAGCTCGTCGGACGTCCGCTGGCCGCGCTGCTGTCGCTGATCGTGCCGGGCCTCGTCATCGGCGCGCACGTGCTGCTCGTCGTCATCAAGTGGCTGTGACACAGGCGACGCTCGCCCGCCGCCTCAACGCCTTCGACGCCACGATGCTGGTCATGGGCGGCATCATCGGCTCCGGCATCTTCATCAATCCGTACGTCGTCGCGCGGCAGGTGCACACGCCCGCGCTGATCCTCGGCGCCTGGGCAGTCGGCGGCGCGATCGCCCTCATCGGCGCGTTCGTCTACGCCGAGCTCGCGGCGCTGCGCCCCGAGGTGGGCGGGCAGTACGCGTACCTGCGCGACGCGTGGCATCCGTCCGTCGCGTTCCTCTACGGCTGGGCGCTGCTGCTGGTCATCCAGAGCGGCGGGATGGCCGCCGTGGCCGTGACCTTCGCGCGCTACACGCTCGAGCTGACCGGCGTGAGCATGCCGGAGTGGCTCCTCGCGACCGGCACGCTGGCCATCCTCACGCTGATCAACTGCCTCGGCGTCCGCAGCGGCACGAACACGCAGACACTGCTCATGCTGTTGAAACTCGCCGCGATCGCGATGCTGATCGTGGCGGGTGCCAATGTGGTGACGGGCTTCAGCCCGTCAGCCGGTCGGGCTGAAGCCCGACCCACATCGCTTCTGACGTTCGCCGCGGCGATGACGCCGGTGATGTTCGCGTACGGCGGCTGGCAGACCGCGAGCTTCATGTCGGGAGAGCTGAAACGCCCGCGCCGCGACCTGGCCATCGGCCTGCTCGCCGGCGTGGCCGGCGTCATCGCGGTCTACCTCGGCGTCAACTACATCTGCCTGCACGTCCTCGGCGCGGAAGGGCTGGCCGCGACGACCACGCCCGCGTCCGCGGTCATGCGCGCGGTGATGGGCGAGCGCGGCGCGACCCTCATCGCCGCCGGCATCGCGATCTCCACCCTCGGCTTTCTCAGCCAGGGGATGCTCACCGCGCCGCGCGTCTACTACGCGATGGCCGAGGATGGACTGTTCTTCCGCGCGGTCGGGAGAGTGCATCCGAAGACGCGCGTGCCGGTGCTGGCCATCGTGCTGCAGGGGATCGCCGCCATCGCCATCGCGCTCTCCGGCACGTACGAGCAGATCCTCAGCTACGTCGTCGCGGTCGACTTCATCTTCTTCGGCCTGACCGGACTGGCACTCTTCGTCTTCCGCCGCCGCATCAAAGACTCGGCCGGCTTCCGCACGCCGCTGCATCCGGTCACCACCGCGCTGTTCGTGATCGCCTGCTGGGCCATCGTCATCGGCACGTTCGCGAAATCGCCCGTGAACAGCACCATCGGCATCGCCATCATGGCCGCGGGACTGCCGGCGTGGTGGTGGTGGTCGCGCTCTCGAACGTAGGACAGGCTTCAGCCTGTCCCGCGCTCGCGAAGAGCTGCTCGTGCTGCACCGGAGGGACAGGCTGAAGCCTGTCCTACGTTTTGACATCCGGGTAGGGAACCTCCCCTCTCGCGCATCTCCCTCTGAGATGAACAACTTCGCCAACGATCTGCGCTTCTACGTCAACGGCAGTGAAGTGGTGGTCCGGGACGTCGATCCGACCACGCTTCTCGTCGACTGGCTCCGCTCGCCCGACGTCGGGCTCACCGGCACGAAGAAAGGGTGCGACCAGGGGGGCTGCGGCGCGTGCACGGTCATGCTCTCGCGCTGGGACCCGAAGACGAAGCGCGTGGAGCGGACGTCGATCAACTCCTGCCTGCGTCCCATCGCCGCGCTGGACGGCATGGAGATCACGACCACCGAGGGGACGGGGAGCTCGCGGACCGAGCTCAGTCCCGTGCAGTACCGCATCGCCAAGGAGAACGGCTCGCAGTGCGGCTACTGCACGCCGGGCTTCGTCATGAACATGTACAGCTTCCTGGCCGCGGACCCGAACCGCAAGGCCACGCAGCGCGAGATCGAGGGCCTCTTCGACGGCAACATCTGCCGCTGCACCGGCTACCGCGCCATTCTCTACGGCATGCGCCACTTCGCCAGCGACTGGGGCCCCGAGGACGAGCACGGGTGCCTGAAGACGCTCATCGATCCCTCGGAGAAAGTGAAGGTGGCGCAGAAGGTCGTGCCGCCGGCCTTCCCGCCGTCGCTGCAGGCGCCGCCGCGCGCGCTGCATTTCTCGCGCGCCGGCTATCACTGGTACCGCCCGCTCACGCTGGCGCAGGTGCACGAGATCCTGCGCGAATACCCCGACTCGCAGAACGTGCGCCTCGTCGGCGGGAACACGTCGATCGGCGTGTACAACATCTACGTCGAAGACCCGCACGTCTTCATCGACGTGTCGCTCGTGCCGGAGCTGCACGGGATCAAGAGCGGCGCGGAGCATCTCACCGTCGGCGCGGCCACGACGTACAGCGAATTCCTGGAGACGCTCGAGAAGCTGCGCGCGAAGGCCTCGGACGAGCAGCGCATGGGCCTCGACGCGCTGCACTTCATGGCCCGCCACACGGCGGGGACGATCGTGCGCAACGCGGCCACGCTGGCGGGCAACACCATGCTCGTCGTGCGGCACGTGTCCGAGGGAGAGCCGTTCCCCTCGGACCTCTTTACTGCTCTCTCATCATTGAATGCGGACGTGCACGTGAGCGTCGGCGGCACGATGCGCACGATGCCCATCCTCGATTTTGCGACGCGATACCAGAGCGATCCCGCGCTGCGCAGCGACGCCGTGCTGGTGCGTTACACGATTCCGTGGACGTCGGCGCGCGAGTACGCCCGCACGTACAAGACCGCGCTGCGCAAGGAGAACGCGCACTCCATCGTCAACGCCGGCATGCGCGTCCGCTTCGACGGGAAGAAGGCCGCCGACGTCTCCATCATTCTCGGCGGCATCGGTCCCCTCGCCTTCCACGCGGTCAACGCGGAGAAAGCGATCCGCGGCAACGCCTGGACGAACGAGACGCTGGCGAAGGCGCTGGCCGGCATCCGCAGGGACGTCGAGCAGAACATCAAGGAGAACGCGAAGCGGATGTCGGGGCTGATCTACGAAGGCTTCTCCGACGCCTATCGCCTGCATCTGGCCGAGGGGTACCTCTATCAGTTCTGGATCTGGGTGGCCGACCAGGTCGCGCCGCGCAGCGTGCCGAAGGACGTGCGCTCCGCCGCGCAGCGCGAGCCGCGCGCGGTGTCGAAAGGGACGCAGCACTACGAGAAGGACGTCACGGAGTATCCGGTCAACATGCCGTACGTGAAGCTCGGCGCGTTCCTGCAGGCCTCGGGCGAGGCGCAGTACACGCACGACCTCCCGCTGCCGCGCCGCGGCGTGCAGGCCGCCGCGGTGACGAGCATGCAGGCCAACGCGAAGTACACGTACAAGGTGCCGAATGCAGGACGGGCTTCAGCCCGTCCCGGCGGGCTGAAGCCCGCCCCACAGTCAGCACTCGTCGAGTACCTGCGGGACCGTTTCGAAGGCTTCATCGACTACGTCACCGCGAACGACGTCCCCGGCACGAACGGCGTCACCATCGGCACGTACGCCGATCCGTACTTCGCCACCGGCACGGTGCAGAACTACGGGCAGCTCATCGGCCTCGTGCTGGCCGGCGACGAGATCGTGGCGCAGCGCATCGCGCAGTTCATCGCCACCGACTGCATCGCGTATCAGGTGCAGGATCCGGTGCTGCGCATCGACCCGAAGTACACGTATCCCGACCAGAACTACTACCCGAATCACATCTGGAAGATCCGCCGCCCCGCGAGCGAGCTGCGCTGGACGAAGGAGAAAAACGCGGCCGTCGGCGGCGTGCAGTGTCAGGTCGTCACCGGCAGGCAGGAGGCGGGCTCGCAGCTTCATTACTACATGGAGACGCAGGCCTGCCTGGCCATTCCGGGCGAGCAGGACTCGTGGGAGATCCGGCCGTCGACGCAGAGCCCGGACGACATCGTCAGCGCGGTCGGCAACGTGCTGACCATTCCGGCGAACAAGATCGCCGTGAAGATCCAGCGCGTCGGCGGCGGCTACGGCGGCAAGACCACGCGCCCGCCGTGGGTGGCCGCGGCGACGAGCGTCGCGGCGTGGAAGCACGCGCGTCCCGTGCGCCTGGCCGTGCGCCGCGAGAACGACAGCGCCATGATCGGCCACCGCCACGCGATGGTCGCGGACTACGCGATCGCCATCGGCACCGGCGCCGACAACCCCGACAACCGCGGCCGCATCCTCGGCCTCTCGACGAACTTCCTCATCGACGGCGGCAGCTCGTACGACTGCTCGTTCGTCGTCAGCGACTGCCTGCAGCTCCGCTGCGACACCGCCTATCAGGTGCCGAACTACGAGACGTCGTCCGACGTCACGCGCACGAACAAGGCGAGCAACACCGCGTACCGCACCATGGGTCTCGTGCAGGCCATGCTGGCGCAGGAAGACGCGGTGGAGGCGGCCTCGCACGCCATCGGCATGCAGGCCGAGGAGGTCCGCAAAAAGAATCTCTACCGCCTCGGCGACACGACGCCGTACGGCGAGGTGCTCGACTACTGCATCCTCGACGACGTCTGGAAGCGCATCGCGAAGATGGCCGACTTCGAGAAGCGCCGCGCAGCGGTGGAGTCGTTCAACCGCGCCAACAAGTGGAAGAAGCGCGGCATCTCCATGATCCCGGTGAAGTACGCCAGCGGCTACAACGCGGTCTTCCTGGAACAGGGCGGCGCGCTGATCGAGGTCTACGACCAGGACGCCACGGTGCTGGTGCGCACCGGCGGCGTGGAGATCGGCCAGGGATTGAACATCAAGCTCGTGCAGATTGCGGCGAAGGAGCTGAACGTCCCCATCGAGATCGTGCAGCTCTCGCCCACCGACACGCAGGTCGTGCCGAACCCGGTCAGCACCGGCGCCTCGACCGGCACGGCCTTCAACGGCGGCGCGGTGAAGAAGGCCTGCCGCGAGCTGCGCTCGCGCCTCGAGCAGTACGCGATGGGACTGCTCGAGACGAACGGCGCGGCGTGGTGCAAGTCGAAGAACATCAACTTCTGGGACTACGAGACCGGCTGGCGCGCCACGCCTCCGAACACGAAGACGACGGTGTGGGAGAACCTGGTCAAGATGGCCAACGGCGACCGCGTGAACCTCTCCGCGCAGACGCGCTTCCAGGAGGAAGGCGGCACCGGCGTCGACACGGGACTGATCTTCAAGAAAGGCTTCGAAGGCCCGGAAACGGTCAACTGGTTTACCGATTTCACGTTCAGCGCGGCGTGCACGGAGGTGGAGATCGACGTGCTCACCGGCGAGACGACGGTGCTGCGCTCGGACATCCTCTACGACGTCGGCGACAGCATCAATCCGGCCATCGACATCGGCCAGGTGGAAGGAGCGTTCGTGCAGGGACTCGGCTACGTGCTGAGCGAGGAAGTCATCTTCCAGCCCGACGGCCCGAACAAAGGGGCGCTGAACACCGACAACACGTGGCGCTACAAGATGCCGGCCACGACCTCGATCCCGCTCGAGTTCCACGTCGATCTCTTCCCGCGATCGGACGCGCCGGGCATCCCGCAGAACCCGCACGATCTCTACTCCTCGAAGGAAGTCGGCGAGCCGCCGCTGGTTTTAGCGATCACCGCCTACTTCGCGGTGAAGCGCGCAATCCTCGCCGCACGCAAGGACCGCGGGCACGACGAGTGGTTCTTCCTCGAGGCGCCCGCCACGGTGCAACGCATTCGTGAAGCGTGCCTTGTGGACGCGAAGGACCTGACCTACTAGTGGAGCGCCGGCGTCCCCGCCGGCTGCCGCGCGGACGTCCCGCCCGCGCGTGGCGGCGAGACGCCGCCACGGCAGCCGGCGGGAC
>DASUSL010000535.1:0-26321 GCA_036375135.1 Thermoanaerobaculia bacterium
CCTGTCCCGCTCTCGCGACGCAGGACGACACGCGCTACTCCCAGCCCAGTTCCGGCGAGTGCCGGTACACCGCGTACCCGAGGAGATGCGACGCGTAAAAGAGCGCCCAGAACGAAAGGAAGCTGGCCATCAGGCCGCCCACGATCGGCACCGCCGCGAGCGGATTGAGGAACGGCGACGACATCACCATCGTCGCGGCGGTGGCCACGAACCACATCCCCACGACGATGAAGTAGTCCGCGCCGATGCGCTTGATCACGCGGAAGACGTACGCGGGATTGAGCGAGTCGAGGATGCTGTCCCACACCGCCACCGTGGCCAGGCAGGCCGGGTAATACAACGCGCCGGCGGCGAGCGTCAGGGCCACGATCACCAGCGCCGGGGCCATGCTCATCCTGCCGAGGATCGCGGCGCCGAAGGCAGCGCCCCCGAAGACGTACACCGGCAGCAGCGAGACCAGCGTCACGAACAGCACGCGCAGGTACGTGCGCAGCAGTTCCCATGCGCCGGAGGTGTCGACCAGCGGCATCTTCGTCCGGCCGTCGGCGGAGGTGCGCACGATCTCCACCATGATCATCGTCGCCGCCAGTTTGGCGAAGAAGCCGATCAGCGGCAGCGCGGCGAGCACCGACAGGCCGATGAGGAGCAGCACCTCGCCGCCGGCGAGCGGATAGAGCAGTCCGTGCAGCACGCGCTGCCCCATCGGCTGCACCGCGCGCGGCGGCGCGACCTTGATCGCCACGCCGGGCATCGTGCGCGGCTGCGTGGCGGCGAGCTCGAAGTAGCGCGCCAGCTCGGGATACGACACGGCGGTGCGCCAGTCGTCGGTGCCGGCGAAGGCCAGCTCCGACTCCGCGACGATGTCGCCGGCGCGAATGCGGTCGCGCACGCCGAAGCGGTCCAGCTCTTCGACGCCGCCGCCGTACGGGACGTACTTGTAGCGCTGCGTGGTCTCCATGGGATGGAAAGAGTTTACACTCCTCGGCAATCGAGGAGATCCGTCCATGTCCCGTTTCATCCTGCTGGCGTTCGTCGCCGTAGCTCTGCCCGTCCTCGGGCAGGTCCCCGTCATCATCGAAGAGATCGGCGAGCTCGAAGGCGTACGCGATCCCAAGTGCTACGCCACGGCCAGCCGTCTCGAAGACTTCATCTACGGCACGCCGCTGGAAGCGGAAGCGCGCTTCGAGAAGATCGCCCTGCAGAAGGCGTGGATTCGCGGCGTGTGGGCCAGGGCGTCGGAGAGCGGCGCGAAGGAGATCGGCGCGGAGGCGCTGCGTCCCGTGCTGCAGGCCGCGGTGCCGTACACGCTGATGCCGGACGGGTCCTACGTCGTCGGCGGTACGGTCATCACCGCGCGCGACAAGCGGCAGTACGGCAGCGTGGCCTACGCGCTGCGCGCGGTCCTGGCGGTGCAGCAGGATGCGCTGACCGAGGGTGCGGTGCTCGCGCCGCTGAGCGCGGAGGCGGTGGAGCTGTTCAAGGAAGCGATCGACCTCACCACGCTGGCCGCGCTCCAGCGCGCCGACAAGAGCGCAAGGAAAGCCAACCACGACCGCATCCAGCCCGCAACGCTGCGAGCCGCGTGGAAAGACGTCGCAGGTGATGTGGCGCAGGCTTCAGCCCGCGAGCCCGGCGGCGGGCTGAAGCCCGCCCCACATTTCGCCACGATCAAAGCGATCGTCGCCGAGAAACTGGCGGCGTTCGAGAAGTACAACCAGCTCTCCATGCCTGTCTTCCTGCGCAACCTGCAGGTGTACATGGCGCGGCATCTGTGGCCGAGTGATCCGGCCGAGGGGCAGGCGTTCCGCGACCAGTTCAACGCGACGATGAGTGCGTGGATGAACGACGTCCTCCTCGAGGCGGAAAAGCACGCGAAGAAGAAAGGGCACACGCTCATCCGCGTCGACGACGTGCATGACGCGCTGCAGGTCTACCAGCCGCACGAGGCCAACCAGTACGAGGACATCACGTACTTTCCGCGCCTCGCGAAACACGAGCGCATCACCATCGAGGCCTACGACCTCGACTCCTTCCGCGATCCCGGCATCCACTGGCTCTACCTCAGCGAGGCGATCAACGACCCGAAGTTCAAGGGAACGCTGGAGCCCGATCCGTTCGCGGCCGAGCTGCTGACCGAGGGCGCCGCGCAGGAGGGAGTGCTCATCCTGCGCGTGGCCGGCTTCATCGCCAACGAGGAAGGGAAGGAGCGCCTCGAGCTCGCGCACCTCGGCAAGGCGGTCAAGCGCATCCAGACGCTGCTCGACAAGCACGCCGCGGCGCCGAAGACGGCGAAGAGCGCGACAAAGATCGCCTCGGCACCGGATGTGGCGCGGGCTTCAGATGTGGCGCGGGCTTCAGCCCGCGGAGGACGGCCCGAAGCCCGTCCCACATCGTTCTTCACCAACGTCACCGAAGCGAGCGGCATCGCCTACGACCACCGCCTCAGCGACTGGCTGGCGCGCTTCATCCGCGGCTACACAGTCGTCGAGAACGGCGCCGTGCGCCTGGCCGTACCGCCCGCGTTCGGCGGCTCCGGCGCGGCCGCGGAAGACATCGACAATGACGGCGACGTCGACGTGCTCCTCCTCGGCGGCGCCGGCAACGCGCTCTATCTCAACGACGGCAAGGGGAAGTTTGCCGACGTCACCGAAGCCGCGGGCATCGCGTGGAAACGCACGGACGGCACGTACGGCGAGGCGCGCCAGCCGATCGTCGCCGACTTCGACAACGACGGATTGCAGGACATCCTCATCACCTACGTCGACGACGCGCATCGCCTCTACCGCAACCTCGGCGACGCGAAGTTCGAGGACGTCACCGCGCGCACGAACCTCGGCGGCAAGGGGCTGATCGGCGGCCCGGCCACCGCGTTCGACTTCGACAGAGACGGCCTGCTCGACGTCTTCATCGGCTACTTCGGCAACTACCTGACCGGCGAGCTGCCGACGCTCTCGCGCCGCAACACCAACGCCCTCCCGGACAAGCTGTTCCGCAACAAGGGCAACTTCGCGTTCGAGGACGTGAGCAAGGGGAGCGGCGTCGAGAACACCGGCTGGGCGCAATCGGTCGGCCACCTCGACTTCGACGGCGACGGCTGGGAAGACCTCATCTGCGGCAACGACTTCGGCACGAACGCCTGGTACCGCAACCTCGGGAACGGCAAGTTCGAGGACGTCTCGGCGAAGCTCGGCACCGACAAGCCGAGCTACACGATGAACGTCGGCATCACCGACCTCAATCGCGACGGCAGGCCGGATGTTTACATCAGCAACATCGTGACCATGGACAAGGACGAGAAGTACGTCCTTCCCGACACGCAGACGAAGATGAAGTTCAATCCCGCCAAGATGGCCAACATGCGCGTGGTCGAGGCCAACGACATGTGGGTCTCGGGCGGTGGAGGAGAGGGAATCCTGCCTGTCTACGAGCAGTCGAAGGCGGTCGGGCGCGGCATGCAGTCCACCGGCTGGGCGTGGGACGCCGACTTTTTCGACTACGACAACGACGGCGACGACGACCTGTACGTCGTCAACGGCATGAACGAGTACTCCGTCTACTCGAGCGTGAACCCGTATCTCACCGACGCGCAGGGGAAGCCGTCCACGGCGGTGCTGCCGGTGGCGGCGAAGGAAGTGCCGGTCTTCTTCGTGAACACGAACGGCATGCTGCAGGAGCAGACCGCGCAGAGCGGCGCCGACCCGGCCGGCAACGCGCGCAGCGTGGCGTATTTCGACGCCGAGGGGGACGGCGATCTGGACATGGTGGTGAACAACTTCAACACGCCGGCGATCGTCTACCGCAACAACGCGGCGGGGAATCACTGGCTGAAGCTGCGCCTCGTCGGCGACCCGGCGAAGAAGGTCACCCGCGACGCCATCGGCGCGAAGATCACGGTCGACACGCCGTCGCAGAAGGGGATGTGGCGCGAGGTCTTCTCGACCATCGGCTACCTCTCCGTGCACCCGAAGGAACAGCACGTGGGCCTCGGACGCGACACCACCGCGGACGTGACCATCACCTGGCCGAACGGGGACCGCGAAACGTTGCGTGGGCTGAAGGCCGACCGCGCGTATCGGGTGGTGCAGGGGCAGGGTATTCAGGAGTGATCGCCGCGCTCGTCCTGCTCGCGGCGACGGCGATTCCGCCGGCGAACCACCTCGCCGAGTCGAAGTCGCGCTATCTCCAGCAGCACGCGTCGAACCCCGTGGAGTGGTATCCATGGGGCGACGCCGCGTTCGCGCGCGCACGCAAGGAAAACAAGCCCATCTTCCTCTCCATCGGCTACTCGACGTGCCACTGGTGCCACGTCATGGAGCAGGAGTCGTTCGCCGATCCGGAGATCGCGAAGCTGATGAACGAGGCCTTCGTCTCGGTCAAAGTCGATCGCGAGGAGCGGCCCGACCTCGATGCCGTCTATCTCGCCGTGACGCGCACGCTCACCGGCGACGCGGGATGGCCGAACAACGTCATCCTCACGCCGGACGGGAAGCCGTTCTTCGCCGCGTCGTACATCCCGAAGGAGAAGTTCCGCGCGCTGCTCCCGCGCATTTCCACGCAGTGGCGCGAGCAGCGGGAGCGCGTGGTGGCGAACGCGGAGATGATCGTGCGGTCGCTGCAGGCATCGACGTCCGCCGGCGACGCCCTGACCGTCAATGTGTTGACCAAAGGCTACCAGCAACTGGCCACGCGCTTCGACCCGGAGCACGGCGGCTTCCTTCCCGAGCCGAAGTTCCCGACGCCGCACCACCTCATGTTCCTGCTGCGCTACTGGCACCGCACGAAGGATACGAAGGCGCTGGAGATGGCCGAGACCACGCTGCGCCGCATGCGCGCCGGCCCGCTGTGGGATACGAAACACTCCGGCTTCCATCGCTACGCGACGAACGCCGACTGGAGCGAGCCGCATTACGAGAAGATGCTCTACGACCAGGCGCTGCTGGCGCTGGCGTACCTCGAGGCCTATCAGGCCACGCGCCGCGATGAATACGCCGGGACCGCCCGCGCGATCTTCACCTACGTGCTGCGCGACCTGCGCTCGCCGTCCGGCGCGTTCTACGCCGCGCAGGACGCGGACGAGGCCTACTACACCGGCCGCAAGCGGACCAAGCCGGGGCGCGACGAGAAGCTCATCGCCGACTGGAACGGCCTGATGATCGCCGCGCTCTCCTTCGGCGCGAACGTGCTCGACGAGCCGTCGTACGCGGCCGCCGCCGCGAAGGCCGCGGATGCGATCACGCCGCGGCGCCGCCGCTTTCTCGACGACTACGCGTTCCTCGTCTGGGGACTGCTCAATCTCTACGAGGCGACGTTCGACGTGCGGCATCTCGAGAGCGCCATCGCTTTGAATGACGAGGCGGTGAAGTTCTTTCGCGATGCGAAGAGCGGCCGCTTCTACATCACCGCGAACGATGCGGAGTCGCTGCTCGTGCGTCCCCGCGAGACCGGCGACGGCGCCATTCCCTCGGGCAACTCCGCGCAGCTCATGAACCTCGTGCGCCTCTCGCGCATCACCGCGCGTCCCGAGTACGAGCAGTACGCGAACGAGCTGCTGCGCGCCGCCAGCGACGAGGTGAGCCTCGCCCCCTCCGCGTCCACATTTCTCCTCAGCGCGCTCGACTTCACCCTCGGCCCATCGCAGGAGATCGTCCTCTCCGGACGCGACGTCTCCGCCATGCGGCGCGCGGTCTTCGCGCGCTTCGTGCCGAACAAGGTCGTCGTGCACCGCCCGCCCGGCGACGCGCCGCGCATCGTCAAAATCGCGCCGTACACCGAGGCGCAGAGGGCCATCGGTGGCAAGGCGACGGCGTACGTGTGCACGAACTACATGTGCCGGCTGCCGGTGACCGATCCGGCGGAGCTGTTCAGGAGTGCGGCGGTACGGCCGCCGCTTTAGTAGCGGGCGAGCGATGCGGGGGCACGGTTACCAAAGCGGTGGCTCGCCGCCACCGCACTCCTAAAAGCGCGCGGCTCTGCGTTTCTGGGGGGGCTTCTTCCACGCGCGCAGCAGCGCGCGCAGCGCCTCGGGGGCCTGCTGCGAGACCGGCTGGCCGATCTGGTCCTTCGTGTTCACGCCGTGGCACGAGTTGCACACGCGCACCTCGCCGGCCTGGAACGTCAGCCAGTAGCGCTCGCGCACGACCGGCGTGCCCGCCGGATCGGTGGTCTGCCACGACAGCGCGCGGTTGGCCGGCACGAGCGCCGCGACCGAGCCGTCGGGCGCGACCTGCACCGTTCCCGCGTCGCGCGCCAGCACGCGGCGGCCGGCGTGGTTCTTCACCCCGCGCACCTGCTGCGCGCTGAAGAACTGCATGTGCGCCACCTCGTACGACTTGCCGGGCAGCGGCGCCGTGCCGCCGGCCACGCGCAGGTTGTACGGCTGCTGCTTGTCCGCCGCGTCGCGTCGGGTGACGTCGCGCGTCACCACCGCCGCCAGCCCGCGTTTCTTCAGATCGGCGCGGAACGCCTCCGGATCGACCTTCTCCTCGCGAAAGATGCGCGCCTCAGGCTCTTCGAGCGGCGTGGTGCGCACGGTGGGACGCGGGCGCGCGCGCACCTCCACCGGCTGCAGCTCCCACAGCGTGCCGTTGAACGTCTCCAGCACGTCGGGCGTCCACCAGGAGATGTTCGTGGTCAGGCCGGTGGTGAGTGGTGTTCCGTCCACGAACTTCAACCGATAGTCGTGCACCACCACCAGCTCGCCGTTGGACAGCGGCAGCGGATCGCGGTAGCGGTCGACGTTGTCCGGCGTCACGTACTCGACGTCGATGTCGTCCGCGGAGCGTCCCGGCTCCGCCTGCAGCGCCACGATCTGTCCGGCGCCGAACGTGCCGAACTCCGGCGCGTCCGTGCCGACGTAGCGGCCGGGCCGCGCCGGGTCCTCGCGGATCTGGAACATGTTCAGGATCGTGTTCCCGCCGCGGCTGAACTCGCGCAGCGCGACGTCGTCGTTGTGGCTGCGGTTGAAGTACGAATGCAGCTCGTGGCGCCCGATGTGATTGAGCGTCTCCTCCGACGTCCCGTCCTCGTTCATCTCCCACGGAAAGAAGTGATTGATCGACAGCCCCTCGAGGTTCGTCCCTTTCAGCAGATCGGTGCGCGCCGCGCGCGGCTCGGGGAAGACCTCCGTGCGCTGCGGCATGCGCGCCGCGTTCTCCGATTCGTCGGCGTAGTCGAACGTGCCGTAGACGTCCGTGCCGTCGAGGGCGTCCGTGTCCGCCTGCTGATCGCGCTGCAGGTGGTCCCAGCGCGTGAAGATCACGCGGCCGAAGCTGTCGATCGACGGCGAGAAGACACCCGAAGGCGCGTGATTGAGGAGGCGCAGCTCCCCCGTGACTTCGTCGAGGCTCCAGAGCCCCGTGACCGTCGGCGCTTCCTCGTACTCGTCGAGCTGCGGGTAGAGATGGCGCGCGCCGTTGCGCGGGCGATCGGAGGTGAAGAGGATGCGGTCGTCGGACGCGTAGATCGGCGAGACGTTGTTGTAGTCCGCCGGCTGATTGGCGATCTTGCGGATGACGGGAGTCTGATCCTTGCCGAGGCCTGTGATCTCGTAGAGCTGCCAGTAGTCGGTGCGATGGCGGTACTGCTCGAGCGGCGCGCCGGTGACCATCGAGAAGAGCGCCTTCGTGCCGCTCCAGTGCACGGACGGCTCGCGCACCGCGATGGCGGCCTCGCCCTGGCGCCCGTCGTTGCCGAAGCCGGCGGCGCGGGTGAGGTTTTTCAGCGAGCCGTCCGGATAGCGGATCCAGAGATCGCCGCCGCGCGGCGCGGAGTCGATGGTCCCGCGGTGGTTGCCGAACGTGGACGTGACGGTGGTGAAGTCCTGCTCGAGCGGGACCTGCGTGACGAAGAGGATCGGATTCGCGGCAACGGCGAAGAGCACAGCCAGCAATTTCATCGGTGCCGTGCAATATGGGGCCGGGGAGGCGGGGAGTCCGTGACCGGGCGCACAATGAGCGCCGTGAAGATCGTCGGCATCAGCGGCAGCCTCCGCGCGCGGTCGTCGAACGCGGCACTGCTGCGCGCCGCCGCGCGCATCGTGCCCGTCACGATTTACGAGGGACTGGCCACGCTGCCGCCGTTCAATCCCGATCTCGATGAGGAGGGCGCGACGCCGCCGCCCGCGGTCGCGGAGCTGCGGCGCTTGCTGTTCGAGGCCGACGCGGTGCTGATCTCCTCGCCCGAGTACGCGCACGGAGTGCCCGGTGTGCTGAAGAACATGCTCGACTGGCTGGTCTCCGCCGGCGCGCTCGAGGGCAAGCGCGTGGCGCTGTTGAACGCGTCTCCCGCGGGCGGCACGTACGCGCAGGCGTCGCTGCTGGAGACGCTGCGCACGATGAACTGGAACGTGGTGGCCGAGGCGTCGCGAATCGAGCCCTTCGTGACGCGGCGGATCGCCGGCGAGCTGACGGAAGAGAAGGCGCTGGCGGAGCTGCGCGCCGCGCTCGCCGCGCTCGTGCAAACGTAGGACAGGCTTCAGCCTGTCCATGGGCAGGCTGAAGCCTGCCCCACGTTTGCAGGCTGAAGCCTGCCCCACGTTTGCAGGCTGAAGCCTGCCCCACGTTTGCAGGCTGAAGCCTGCCCTACGTTTGCAGGCTGAAGCCTGCCCTACGTTTTCAGACGCGGCGGGAGACGTCGCGGAGGCGCTCCACCAGCAGCTCGCTCATCGCCACCGCGAACTTCGCCAGGAGCTGCGGGTCGAACGCCAGCGCCTCGGAGAGCGTCCGCTTGTCCCACGCCCGCACCACCGCCTCTTCCCCCGCGCGCACCGACACCGCGCGCGGCGAGTCGTCGATGAACGACACCTCGCCGAGGACGTCGCCCGGGCCGACGGTGGCAAAGACCTTCTGCACGCCGTCGTCGATGCCGATGATGTCGAGGTGGCCGTCCTCGATCGCGAAGAGGGTCGAGTCGATCTCGCCCGCGCGGATGAGGAACGCCCCTTCGGCGATCCGCTTCACCTCGCCGATCGACTCCACGCGGTCGCGCTCCGCCTCGGTGAAATAGCGGAAGAGCGGGTGGTCGGACTCCATCGAGAAAATCTTGTTCATCGCAACCTCTTACGTCCTACGCCACGGAAACTCGGGCTGCACCCGCACGTGCGTCAGGCTTGGCCGACCTGCGCTGCCGGCCGCGCCGGCTAGCTCCATGACACACGCCATTCGCAGCAGGTGGCTCCCGCGGCGAAGCACTGCGTCTGATCCACCTTGATGTTTTTCACGCCGGTCATCTCGGCCATGCGCTCGATCCAGCCGGTCACGCGCGAGCAGCCCGCGGTCTCGGACGGGAAATTGAGAATGCGAATGCGCGCGCTCGTCTCCGTCTGCTCGTCGACGCGCATCTCGCCGCGGTTGTAGAGCGAGCTCCACATCGACGAGGCCTTGCCGAGGAGCGCGGCGGGGGTGAGCACGAGCGCGAAGAAGCGGTAAATCCCTTTCACCGCCTCGCCCGCGGCTTCGCGTCCGGCGCGGCGCGCGAACGCCTCCAGCGGCTCCCCCTTCGCGCGCGCGGCCTCCTCGGTCACACGATTCAGCAGGTGCACCGGCACCGTCTCCGTGGCCAGGATGGGCATGCGGAAGCGCGCGGCGAACTCCGCCGGCAAGCGATCGAGCACCTCATTTTTCTGAGCGTGCGACAGCTCGGCGTCGATGAACTTCTGGAGACTGCGCACGGGGGAACCCTTGACCGTCACGCTCTCGTCGACCATCGTCACCCTCTCCCTCCGCGCGTCGATGACCGCTGAGTATAATCCGGCTTTCTTTGCGCTCGGTGGACGACAGGCAATCCTGCCGGTCGCACGAGTGGGACAGGCAGGATTGCCTGTCCTCCACACAGGAGGATGCATGCAGGACCCGACACCCGGCAGCACCGCAGCCGAAGGTGCCGCGGCGATTTCCGTCGCAGAAGAAAGCAACCGCCCCGCGATCGGCCCGAAGGACAAGCTGGAAGAACAGTGCGTCAACACCATCCGCTTCCTCGCCGTCGACGGCGTGGAGAAGGCGAAGTCGGGTCATCCCGGCACGCCGATGGGGATGGCCGACATCGGCTTCGTGCTCTGGACCGAGTTCCTGCGCCACGATCCCGCCGAGCCGCGCTGGCAGAACCGCGACCGCTTCATCCTCTCCGCGGGCCACGCCTCGATGCTCATCTACTCGCTGCTCCACCTGACCGGCTACGCCGACATGACGCTCGACGAGCTGAAGGCCTTCCGGCAGTGGGGCTCGCGCACGGCGGGGCATCCCGAGTACG
The DNA here is from genome assembly GCA_036375135.1 of Thermoanaerobaculia bacterium. Taxonomy (GTDB): domain Bacteria; phylum Acidobacteriota; class Thermoanaerobaculia; order Gp7-AA8; family Gp7-AA8; genus QHVT01. Next base: position 10,246 of record DASUSL010000535.1, read on the forward strand.
GCCACGTCAAAGGCGTCGAGGTCACCACCGGCCCGCTCGGCCAGGGCTTCGCGCACGGCGTCGGCATGGCCCTCGCCGCGAAGATGCTGGCCGCGCGCTTCACGCAGGCCGAGGAGCCGTTCCGTCCCGTCGATCACTACGTCTATGCCATCTGCTCCGACGGCGACCTGATGGAAGGCATCAGTTCCGAGGCCGCGTCGATCGCCGGCCACCTCGGCCTCGGGAACCTCATCTACTTCTATGACGACAACAACATCTCCATCGAGGGGGAAACGCGTCTTGCCTTCTCGGAGGATGTGAAGAAGCGCTTCGAAGGCTTCGGCTGGCACGTGCTCACCATCGACGGCCACGACCGCGGCGCGATCCGCAAGGCCATCCGCCGCGCGCAGAAGGAGACCGCGCGCCCGACGCTCATCGCCGCCAAGACCATCATCGGCTGGGGGAGCCCGAAGTATCACGGCACCGCCCGCGCCCACGGCGAGCCCCTCGGCGGCGATGAAGTGAAGGCCACGAAGGAAGCGCTCGGCTGGCCGCAGGAGCCGACGTTCCTCGTTCCGCCCGAAGTGCGCGAGGAGTTCACGAAGCGGACGAAGAAGCTCGCCCGCGAGCGCAAGCGGTGGGAGAAGGAGATGAGCGCCTGGCGCGCGCGCCATCCGATGATGGCCGAGGAGTGGGACCGGCACTGGTCGCACCGGCTGCCGGACGGATTCGAGAACGTGCTGCTGGAAGGGGCGAAGACGGAGAAGCCGGTGGCGACGCGGGCGCTGTCGGGTCAGGTCATCCAGAAGATGGCCACCATCGCGCCGTTCGTCGTCGGCGGCTCGGCCGATCTCGCGCCGTCCACCAACACGCTGATGAAGGACGCCGGCAACGTCGAGCGTCCGAAGGGCGGGGAGAAAGTGCCGCCGCCGAACGACATCTTCCGCGGGCGCAATCTCCACTTCGGCATCCGCGAGCACGCCATGGGCGCGGTCGTGAACGGGATGACGCTGTACGGCTCGTTCCGCGCGTACGGCGCCACGTTCCTGATCTTCTCCGATTACATGCGTCCCGCGGTGCGGCTGGCCGCGCTGATGGGCATCCCGTCGATCTTCGTCTACACCCACGACTCCGTATTCCTCGGCGAAGACGGTCCGACGCACCAGCCGGTCGAGCAGCTCTGGTCGCTGCGCCTGATCCCGAACCTGACGCTCTTCCGCCCCGCGGACGGAGCGGAGGTGGCGATGGCGTGGGCGCATGCGCTGAGCACGACGGAGGGCCCGACACTCATCGTCCTGACGCGCCAGAAACTCGAAATCATTCCGCGCCCGATCGACTTCGATCCGAAGCGCATCCTCCGCGGCGCGTACGTGCTGGACGGCTTCGAGACGGGCGACGTGACCATCGTCGCCACCGGCTCGGAAGTGCCGCTGGCGGTGAAGGCGGCGCAACTGCGCGGCAACACGCGCGTCGTCTCGGCGCCGTCGCTGGAGCTGTTCGATCGTCAACCTGCGGACTATCGCAGCGAAGTGCTCGGCGACCGCGACCGGCTCGTCTGCATCGAGGCCGGCCGCACCGACGGCTGGCACAAGTACGCCGGCGAGAACGCGCTGCTGATCGGCATCGACCACTTCGGCGCCAGCGCGCCGTACGAGCGGCTCGCGGAGGAGTGGGGATTCACGGCGGAGAAGGTAGTGGAGCGGATCCGCGTGTGGAGCGAGGCCCGCTGACATCGCGATGCCCACGGTCCATCAGGTTGCGCCGGGCGAGTGCATGTCGTCGATCGCGATCCGCTACGGCTTCAATCCGAAAACGCTGTGGGAGCTGCCGGAGAACGCGGCGCTGCGCGAGCGCCGCGCGAGCATGTATCAGCTCGTCGGCGGCGAAGACACGGTCTACGTGCCGGACCTGCGTCCCGGCAGCGTCGCGGTCAGGACGGGGAAGCGGCATCGCTTCCGCCGCCTGGCCGTCCCGGAGCTGCTGCGCGTCCGCCTGCTGGACACGGCCGGCGCGCCACGCGCGGACCTGCCGTACACCCTCGCCGTCGGCCAGCGCTCGTACGAAGGGACCACCGGCGCCGACGGCGTGATCGAGCACTGGGTCGACAACGCCGAGATGTTCGGAACGCTGCGTCTGCAGCTCGCCGACTCGGTGGAAGTGCATCAGCTGCGCATCGGCAAGCTGCTGCCGGTCGATGACCCGCGCGGCGTGCAGCAGCGCCTGCGCAACCTCGGGCACTACTTCGGTCCCATCGACGGAGCGCTCGACGCCGCCGCCGCCGCCATCGCGTCGTTCCAGCAGAGCGCCGGACTCGAGGCCACGGGCACGATGGACGACGCCACGCGGACCGCGCTCGACCGCCCGTTCGGAGGCGCGTGACGTGTCGAATCTTCCGTACGACGACGTGGTCATGCACGACCAGTCGAACGACAACACGCAGACGACCGTCAACGTCGCGCCGGTGCAGCGGCACGAGACCACGTCCATTCAGCAGGTCCCGCTGCGCCTCGGCGTGATCACCTGGAACGTCGCGCATTTCGGCCAGGAGAAGATTCTGGTCGCGTATTCCGCGCACACCGCCTACGCCGCGCTGCAGAAGGTCGACGCGAAGGCCTTTGAGAATTGGCTCACCGGTTTCGCGGAGTGGCTGGACAAGATCGCCACGATCGACTCGAAGCTCCTCGACTCCCTCTTTCCGCGACGAAAGAAGGAGGAGGACTCCGACGGCTCGACCGCGAAGAGCGGCGCGCAGCGCGTGGCCGAGATGAAGAAGCTCGATGCCGCGGACTTCGCGACCAAGCTCGCCACCACGCTGGCGCAGTTCGCCGAGACGTGGAAGGCGGCCATCGAGGACGGCGACGACGAGCGCATGGTCCGCGAGCGCCTGTTCATCCAGCGCAAACGGCAGGTGCCGGCGCTGCAGAAGACGCGGCGCATGCTGCGCCAGCTGGTGGTGCGCTTCGACCTCCTCGCCAAAGCGGACGAGAAGGGCGTCGAGCTCCCCAAACAGGAGTTCCTGACCACGACCGGCACGCTGAAGGTGCCCGTGGTCAACGCATTCAAAGCCGTCGTGCTGCTCGACAAGACCGTGCACAAGGCTCTGATCGTGCGGCAGATCGCGGAGCTGTTCCAGAACAACCGGTGGCTCCATCTGATCGTGCTGCAGGAGGTCAATCAGGGCATCTACGTGCTCATGACGGAGCTGGAGAAGCTCGGCCTGCAGATGGTCACCGGCCCGCACCTGCAGTCGCGCACGTCGCTGACCAGCGGCCGCATCGGGCAGCACGAGTACTATCCGATCGTGGCGCGGAACCCGGCGCCGTTCGAGGTCATCCGCCGCTGGTGCGTGTTCAACGACGGCGGCGTACTCGAGGAAGTGGGCGACGGCAAGCCGGTCACGTGGTCGAAGAACGAGGAAATCTACCGTCCGATCGTCGGCTACGACCTCTACATCCGCGAGCCGTTTCAGCCGTTCTCGATCGGCATCGTGCACACGACGCCGTTCGGCGACGAGTTCTCCCGCCCGATGGTGTACGCGCAGGTCGGCCTGCCGCTGGAGATCCTCTCGTCGTCGTCGTACCCGCTGCTGGTCGGAGGCGACTACTACCTCACCGCCGAGGCCACGGTGGTGAACTGGGACGAGCTCAGCACCGATTCGCAGAGCGCCGTCAGCACGTATGCGTCGCAATACACGCAGGTGATGAAGTCGGCGTTCAACCTGCCGCGCGCGAAGCTGCCGGAGAACGTGAAGAAGATCCATCTGCTTCGCAACCCGATGAAGATCACGGTGCAGAAGAAGATCGAGGCCATGGGACTGTCGCTGCAGCAGCCGCTGTCCGGCACCAATCTCAAGCCGCTGCCGAAGACGCAGACGCAGCCGAGCAACAACAACAACAACGCCCCCACCGCGAAGGTGCAGCTCAACGCGCAGATCGCCGACTTCTGGGTGGCCACGCCGCAGTGGAAGTCGTGGGTCGTGGGACTGGTCAACCCGACCGGCGGGATCGTCGTCGTCGATGCGGAAGATCTCCGCTTCTCGCGCGACTGGCGCCTGGCCAGCGATCACTTTCCGGTGGCCGCTTTCTTCTCCACGGCCCCGGACGATCCGGCGGTGGGCCAACTCGCCGTTGCGCCGCAGGGCGCCGCGGAAGCGGCGGAGCTGCTGGAGCAGAAACGGCAGCAGTGGCTGGCGCAGAAATCGAAGAGTCCCAACCAGGAGATCACCTCGACGGCCACGCTCTTCGCGGAGGAGTACCTCACGCCCGACGAGGGCTGGGTCGATCCGGAGATCGACGCCGAGAGCGACGACGAGGACGACGAGACGAGCTAGGTGCGGGACCAGCTTTAGGAGTGCGGCGGCGTGGCCGCCGCTTTCTGAGCCGGAGCGCGGGCGTCGTGCATTGCACCGTTACCAAAGCGGCGGCTGGGCGCCGCCGCACTCCTAGAAGTAGTAGCGCAGTTCGAGGGTGAGGCGGGGGTCGGTGCCGATGACCACGGCTTCGGCGCCGAGGCGCATTTTGCCGGGCGACCAGAAGTATGCCGCCGTCACCGCGTGCTCGCTGCCGAAGTCGTTGTCGAACGTTTCCGCGCGCAGCGAGACGCGTCCGTTGGCGAGGCGGCGGGAGACGAGCACGTACGACGTCGAGATCTGCGTGCGGAAGCGTTCCCCGTGCACGATCACGTCGGTGAAGCCCTGGCCGCTTTCGGCGATGAGCGTCCAATCTCCAAGAGTCAGATCGGCGGAGGCGATGTCGAAGCGCGTGAGCCAGTTCAGCAGATCGCCGTACTCCAGCGCGTCGGAGCGGTTGTCGATGCGCATGAGCTGCAGCGTCACCCGGTCGTTGTTCCAGCGTCCGCGCGCCGCCCAGCCGACGCGGTGATCCGTCTCCGCGGAGACCGAGGTGAAGTACTCGTCGTCGACCGGCACGTGCTCGCCGAGGAGCGTCCAGCGGTCGTGCAGCCTCCAGCCGCGGACGGCGGGGAGCGCGCCGAAGGTGTCGTTGCCGCTGTACGCCGTCGCGCCGATGGTCCAGCGGCGGCGCAGCGTGTACGATGCGTCGACGCCGACCGGGCGAAACTCCTCGCCCAGCCACGAGCTCAGCGCCGAGGAAGAGATCGTGTACGGCGACTCCCAGAGCGCGTCGACGTTCTCCCGCGTGCCCGGCAGGAAGAAGGCCCCTTCCATGAAGCGGAGGCGGTGCGCGCCGCGCTCGATCTTCTGATCGAGCCACGCCTCGACGATGCCCGCGCGCCCGCGATGCGAGCCGTCCTCGTCGCTGCGCGCCAGCACGTGCACGTGTCCGCCGAGGGCCATCGACGGACGCCAGTCGAATCCGACCTGCACCTGCGCCGACGCGCGGTCCTCCTCGGTCGCGCCGCGCAGCAGCGCGAAGCCGCTCACCTGTGCATGCAGAGGAAGCGCGAGGATCAGGACGGTGATCAACCGCATTGACGCAATGATCGCACCGATGGCACCGTTCCCTGTGACATGGTCCGTTTCCTTTTGCTCCTGGTGCTCGCCCCGTCGCTGTTCGCCGCCACCATCACCGTGCGCGTGAGGGACGCGCGCGGCCGCGCCGTCAGCGACGCCGTCGTGTACGCGGAGCCCGAGGGGCGGCAGCTGCCGCTGGCGCGGCGGACGGCGGTCATGGACCAGCGCAACCGCCAGTTCAAGCCGGGCGTGCTGGCGGTGCAGGTCGGAACGGCGGTGTCGTTCCCGAACAACGACGACGTGCAGCACCACGTCTACTCCTTCTCCAAGGCGAAGAAGTTCCAGCTCCCGCTGTACAAGGGGACGCCGGTCAATCCCGAGATCTTCGACCAGGCCGGCGTCGTCGCGCTCGGCTGCAACATCCACGATCAGATGAGCGCGTTCATCGTGGTCGTCGACACGCCCTACTTCGCGAAAACCGAGAACGGCGCGGCCACGCTCGACGATCTCGACGCCGGCCGCTACACGGTCAAGGTGTGGCATGCCGATCTGGGCGCCGAGCCGCGCACCGTCGCACTCAAGAGCGGTGACAGTCTGAGTCTGACGTTCGATCTCGGACGCGCGAATGCCCGCCCGTAGCTTCCAGGCACGCCTCCTCTATCTCCTCGTCGCGGTGCTCGTGGCACTCGAGGCGGGCACGCTCATCGCCGTCTACGTCGCCGGGCGCCGCGCGCTGGAGCGCACGGTCCGCGAAGAGCTGAGCACCGGCGCGCGCGTCTTCGATCACCTGCTGCAGATGCGCGCGCGGGCGCTGTCCGAGCAGTCGCGCGTGCTGGTGGGCGACTACGCGTTCCGCGAAGCCGTGGCCACGACCGACATCGACACCGTGACCTCGACATTGCAGAACCACGGCGAGCGCGTCGACGCCAACGTGGTCGTGCTGATCGATCTCGACGGTACCGTGCTGACCGACTCGATCCCCAAGCGCATGAGCGGCCGCCAGTTCCCGTTTCCCGCGATGTTCCGGAACGCCGTGGAGCGCAGCGGCAGCGACGCGGCCACGGTCACGTTCAACGGCCGTCCGTACCAGTTCGTGATCGTGCCGGTGCTGGCGCCGCGGCCGATCGCGTACGTGGCCGTCGGCTTCGAGATCGACAGGCGCGTGCTGGCGGACGTCGGCCGCGTGTCGGCGCTCGAGGCGTCGATCGGGCCGCGCACGCCGCCCGCCGACCCCGACTTCACCACGTTCCGCCACACGCTGCCGACCGCGGACGGCTCGAAGATCGAGGTGCTGCTGCGGCGCTCGCTCGTCGACGCGCGCAAGCCGTTCGCGGCGATGCAACTGCAGATCTTCATCCTCTCCGCGATCGTCCTCGGCACGGCCGTCCTCGCGGCGGTGCTCTTCGCGCGCACGGTCAGCCATCCGCTGCGCGTGCTGGCCGAGGGGGCCGGGCGCATCGAGCGCGGGGAGTACGTCGAGCCGATCGTCGTGAAGCGCGAGGACGAGCTCGGGCATCTGGCCACGGCCTTCAACTCGATGCAGTCCGCCATCGCCGCGCGCGAGGACCAGATCATGTTCCAGGCGACGCACGACGCGTTGACGGGACTGCCGAACCGCACGCTCTTCCTCGATCGCCTGACGCAGGGCATCGCCGCGGCGAAGCGCACCGGCCGCGTCGCGGGGATGGTCATGATGGACGTCGATCGCTTCAAGGAGATCAACGACACGCTCGGGCATCATTTCGGCGACCAGCTCCTCATCGAGATCGGCCGCCGCCTGACGCAGACGTTCCCCGGCGGCACGGTGGCGCGCCTCGGCGGCGACGAGTTCGCGATCCTCTTCAGCGACGCGAAGGACGTGGCCGGACGCGTGACCGCCGCGCTAAACGAGCCGTTCGTCCTCGGCGACGTCCCGATCGACGTCAACGCGTCGCTCGGCATCGCCAGCTATCCGGAGCACGCCGACGACGCCGGCACGCTGCTGCGCCGCGCCGACGTGGCCATGTACGACGCGAAGAAGAACCAGAGCGGCGTGGCGGTGTACGAGCCGGGACGCGACGAGCACAGCGTGCGGCGGCTGTCGCTGATGATGGACCTGCGGCAGGCCATCGCCCGCGACGAGCTGGAGCTCTACTTCCAGCCGAAGGTCGACGTGCGCACGGAGGCAGTGCTGCACGCCGAGGCGCTGGTGCGGTGGAACCATGCCGTGCACGGCGTCATGCGTCCCGACGAGTTCATCCCGCTGGCCGAGCAGACGGGACGCATCGGGCTGATCACGAAGTGGGTGATCCGCAAGGCCATCGCCCAATGCGCGGCGTGGCGCGCGGACGGGCTCGACCTGACCATCGCCGTGAACCTCTCCGCGCTCGATCTCTTCGACGCGGAACTGCCCACACTCATCAGCGGACTGCTTTCCGAGGCGAATCTGCCGGCGGACAGGCTCCTGCTCGAGATCACCGAGAGCGCGATCATGAAGGACGCCGCGTACGCGCAGAAGGTGCTGCGCGATCTCAAGCGCCGCGGCATGTGCCTGGCCATCGACGACTTCGGCACCGGCTACTCGTCGCTCGCGCATCTGAAGCGGTTGCCGGTGGACGAGCTGAAGATCGACAAGTCGTTCGTGCTGCACCTGCGCGAGCGCGCCAGCGACGACTACGTGATCGTCCGCTCGACCATCGAGCTCGGACACAACATGGGTCTGGTCGTGATCGCAGAAGGAGTGGAGACGGCGGAGTCGTGGAGCATCCTGAAAGAGCTCGGCTGCGACATGGCCCAGGGCTACTTCATGAGCGCCCCGCTGCCGGCGGGGAAATTCCGGGAGTGGGTGCGCAGTAGGTTACGATGATCGCAGGAGGGCCGACTCATGGCCAAAGGCAACAACGCTCGCAAAAAAGAGACGAAGAAACCGAAGAAGGACAAGGCGAAGAAGTAACGCGTCTCACCGATGGGGCGGGCTGATGCCCGCCCTACGTGTCCGTATAATCCCACGCCGATATGACCGACGTCCTCGCCCGCAACAACGTCCGCGTCTTCGGCACCGGCCAGCAGGCCATGCTCTTCGCGCACGGCTTCGGCTGCGACCAGAACATGTGGCGGCTGGTCACCCCCGCCTTCGAGCACGACTACCGCATCGTTCTCTTCGACTACGTCGGCTCCGGCAAGTCCGATCTCTCCGCGTACGACCCGGAGCGTTACTCGACGCTCGACGGCTACGCGCAGGACGTGCTCGACGTCTGCGAGGCCACGGACCTGCGCGACGCGATCTTCGTCGGACACTCGGTCAGCGCGATGGTGGGCGTCATCGCCGCGCTGCGCGAGCCGGAGCGCTTCTCGAAGCTGATCCTGATCGGTCCCTCGCCGCGCTACATCAACGACGGCGACTACACCGGCGGCTTCGAGCGCGCCGACATCGAAGGGCTGCTCGACCTCATGGACCGCAACTTCATCGGCTGGGCGAACTTCCTCGCGCCGGTGATCATGAAGAACGAGGAGCGGCCCGAGCTGACCGCGGAGCTGCACGGCAGTTTCTGCTCGACCGATCCGACCATCGCGCGCCGCTTCGCGGAGGCGACGTTCTTCGCCGACAACCGCGCCGATCTGCCGCGGATGAACACGCCCGCGCTCGTGCTGCAGTGCTCCGAGGATGCGATCGCGCCGCGCGAGGTGGGGGAGTACGTCTTCCGCAACCTGCCGCGGGGGACGTTTCGCATGCTGAAGGCGACCGGGCATTGCCCGCATCTGAGTCATCCCGAAGAGACGGTGGAGGCGATCAGGGAGTACCTGGCCGATGGATCCGCTCCTCGATAGCGCACCTTGCGGCTTCGTCACCGTCGCGGACGACGGCACGATGCTCGAGGTCAACACCACCCTGGCCTCGCTCCTCGGCTACACGCGGATCGAGTTGCAGGGGTGGCATCTGCAGAAGATCCTTCCGCCGGGCGGCCGCATCTTCTACCAGACCCACGTCTTCCCGATGCTGCGCCTGCACGGCCTCGTCGAGGAGCTTTACGTCACGCTGCGCACGCGCGACGGCGACTCGATCCCGATGCTCACCAACGGCACGCGCCGCGAGGAGGTCAACCACTTCGTCTTCGTGCGCATGATCCAGCGCAACGAGTACGAGGCGCAGCTCATCGAGGCGCGGCGCCTCGCCGAGCAGGCCAGCGCCGCGAAGGCGAAGTTCCTCTCCATGGTCTCGCACGACCTGCGTACGCCGCTCACCGCGATCACCGGCAACGTGTCGCTCCTCGCGGCGGGTGTGCATGGTCCGGTGAACGACGAGCAGGCCGACGGGCTGCAGCGCATCCGCAACGCGGCGAAGGAACTGCTGCGCATGCTCGAGGACATCCTCGGCTTCGCGCAGATCGAGTCGGGCCGCGTGCAGATGCACATGACCGACGTGCGCGTCTCCGACGCTGTGGCGCGCGCGGAGACGCTCGTGCGGCTGCGCCTCGAGGAGTGCGGCCTCGCGTTTACCAGCGACTGCAACGGCGCCGTGCTGCGCGCCGATCCCGACCGCCTGCAGCAGATCCTCCTCAATCTTTTGTCGAACGCGATCAAGTTCACGCCGCGCGGCGGCAGCGTCTTCGTGAGCTGCGCGCTCGACGGCGAGCGCGCGCGCCTGCGCGTACAGGACAGCGGCATCGGCATCCCGGCCGAGCAGCTCCAGCGCGTCTTCGAGCCGTTCGTGCAACTCGTGCCCGATCAGCGCGGCGTCGGCCTCGGTCTGGCCATCAGCCGCGAGCTCGCCCGCGCCATGGGCGGCGAGCTGACGGCGGAGAGTGCGCCCGGCGCCGGCGCGGCGTTCATCCTCGAGTTGCCAGCCAGATGAGGTAGCGCTGCCCTTTGCGGCCATGGCCGCGCACGCGGATCTCCTCCGCCGTGAAGCCGACCTGCTGCAGCCGCTTCGTGAAGCGCGGATCGGGATCGGCGGCCCAGATGGCGAGGATCCCTTTCGGCCGCAGCGCCGCATACGCGGAACGCAGTCCGTTCAGGCCGTAGAGGCGGTCGTTGGTCTTCGACGTGAGACCGGCCGGGCCGTTGTCGACGTCGAGCAGGATCGCGTCGAAGGCCTCGCGCCGTTCGGCGATCACGTGAGCGACGTCGGCCTCGCGGATGGTCACGCGCTTGTCGTCGAGCGCGCCGTTCGACACCTTCGCGAGCACGCCGCGATGCCAGCGCACGACGGCCGGGACCAGCTCCGCGACGACGACTTCGCTGTCGCGCGTGACGTCGCGCAGCACCGCGGCGAGCGTGAAGCCCATCCCCAGTCCGCCCACCAGCACGCGCACTTTGCCACTCAGCCTCTTGCACACCAGCTCCGCCAGCGCGTCCTCGGAGCAGTGCTCGCGGTTGTTCATCAGCTCGTGATGGCCGATGCGGATCGAATACTCCTCGCCGCGGCGATAGAGGTACATGGGCGAGGCTTCGCCCGGGATGGTGGTGGTATCGACGAGCTCCCACGGAATCACGGATAGGATGATGGCATGAAGCGGTACGAACGCTATGTCGCCATCGGCGACTCCACGAGCGAAGGGCTCGACGATCCGGACGGCCACGGCGGCTACCGCGGCTGGGCCAACCGGCTCGCGGAGCGTCTCGCGGAACTGCAGGGGAGCGTCTGGTACGCGAACCTGGCCGTGCGCGGGCGCACCACGCGGCAGATCCGCGACGAGCAGCTCGCGCTGGCCGTGGCCATGCGCCCCGACCTGGCCACGTGCGTGGCCGGCACGAACGACGTGCTGAGCCGCCGCTTCGATCCCGTCACCTTCGGCGTGGACCTGCATGCGATGCAGAGTGCGCTGATCGGCGCCGGCGCGACGGTGCTCACCTTCACGCTGCCCGACCTCACGCCGGTGATGCCGTTCGCGCGCGTCCTCGGCAATCGCGTGACGCTGCTGAACGAGACCATCCGCGATGCCTGCACGCGCAGCGGCGCGATCCTCTGCGACCTGGCCGCGTATCCCGTCGCATCCGATCCGCGGCTCTGGTCCGACGATCGCCTGCATGCGAATTCGGTCGGCCACGCGCGGATCGCCGAGGCGCTGGCGTATCACCTCGCGTTACCGGGAACGTCGGCGTCGTGGAGTGATCCTCTGCCCGGCCGGCCCAGGCCGAGCGCGCTCGATCTCGTGCGCGCGGAGCTCGCGTGGGGACGCAACCATCTGCTGCCGTGGGTGTGGCGTCACCTGCGCGGCATCTCCTCGGGCGACGGGCGGAGCTGCAAGTTCCCCGAGCTCACGCTGGTCACCAGTCCCTCCGCGGAGCTCGGCCCGATCCACACCTGAAACTCGCCCGGCTCTACGACCCACGCGCCGTTCGTCCAGAACTCCAGCTCGCGCCGCGTGAGCGTGAACTCCACGCGCGTCGATTCGCCCGGCTCGAGCGAGATGCGGCGGAAGCCTTTCAGCTCCTTCACCGGCCGCGACACGCTGGCCACCACGTCGCGCACGTAGAGCTGCACGACCTCGACGCCCGCGCGCGGTCCCGCGTTCCTGATCAGCGCGGAGACGACGTTGCCGTGCACGCGCAGGTCGCTGTACTCGAAGCGCGTGTACGACAGCCCATGGCCGAACGGATAGAGCGGGCCGACCGGGATGTCCTGATAGCGATTCGTGAAGCGTGCTCCGGCGGGGCGGCCGGTGGGATGGTGCGCGTAGTAGACCGGTGCCTGCGCGGCGGCGCGCGGCACGCTGACGGGGAGCTTGCCGCTCGGGTTCACGTCGCCGAAAAGGACGTCGGCGACCGCGTTGCCTCCCTCGGTGCCGAGGAACCAGGCCTGCACGATCGACGGCACGTGGCCGGCGGCCCAGGTGACGGCGAGTGGACGTCCGCTCATCACGATCAGCACCACGGGCTTGCCCGTCTCGACGAGCGCCTCCAGCTCGCGCTGCTGCTCGGGCGGCAGATCGAGCGACGTGCGCGACGCCGCTTCCCCCGACGCCTCGCGTGACTCGCCGAACACCGCCACGATCACGTCCGCGTCGATGCGGCTGACGAGCTGCGCGCCGGCGGCGTGCAGCCCTTCGCGAATGCTCACCGCCGTGCCCCCTTGCGCGGACCACGGCCCGAGCATGTCGCGGTTTCCCTCCGCCATCGCGCCGGCGAGGTAGATCTTCTTCGACTTCGGCAGCGGCAGCAGCGCGCCTTCGTTCTTCAGCAGGACGATCGACTGTCCTGCGATGCGGCGCGCGTCGCGGCTGGACCTCGAGATGATGTTCGACTCCGCGACGAACGGATCGTCGAAGAGTCCGGCCGCGAACTTTGCGCGCAGCACGCGGCGCACCGCCTCGTCGACGCGCGCGCCGGCCTGCAGGGTGAGGAAGGCGCCGTCCCACATGTCGACGTCCACGCCCGCGGCGAGCGCCTTCTGCGCCGCCTCGGCCGGCGTCGCGGCGATCCCGTGGTTCACCAGCTCCGCGACCGCGGCCCAGTCGGAGACCACGAGGCCGTTGAAGCCCCACTCCCTGCGCAACACGTCCTGCAGCAGCTTCGGATTCGCGGTCGCGGGGACGTCGCCGACGGTGTTGAACGCGGACATGACCGTCGCCACGCCGGCGTCCACGGCCGCGCGGAACGGCGGCAGGTAGACGTTGCGCAGCGTCGACTCCGTGACCTCCGCATGTCCGTAGTCGCGCCCTCCCTCGGCCGCGCCATACGCGACGAAATGCTTCGCGCAGGCGAGGAGGCCGTTGTTCTGGAAGCCGCGCACGTACGCGGCGGCCATCTCCGAGGCGAGGTACGGATCCTCGCCCGACGACTCGGCCATGCGTCCCCAGCGCGCGTCGCGGCTGACGTCGAGCATCGGCGCGAACGTCCAGCGGATGCCTTCCCCACGCGCCTCGCGCGCGCTGATCCGCGCGACCGTCTCCGCGGCCTCGACATCCCACGTCGCGGCCACGGCGAGGGGGATGGGGAAGATGGTGTAGTAGCCGTGCAGCACGTCGTACGCGAAGAGGATCGGGATGCGGTGCTTCGAGCCGGCGAGCTGCGCGCGCTGCAGCTCGTTGGTCTGCCGGTCGTGCGAGGTGTTGAGCACCGAGCCGACCAGACCTTTCTCCAGCGCCGCTTTGAGATCGCGCTGATCGGCGGCGTACATGGAGAGTTGCCCGAGCTTCTCCTGGAGCGTCATCTCGCGCAGGAGCTTCTCGATGCGGACTTCGTCCGCGTGCAGCGTGAGGCCGAAGAGGAGCGCGGCGAGGATGCGATGCATGCCCGGATCGTACAATCACTCATCGAAGCTCAACGGAAACGACGCGTGAACCTGTGGGGCTGCGGGCTCACGCTGCTGCTCGTTGCCGGGGCGGTGTACGGCATCGGTGCGGGCATGGGCTTCCTGTGGTGGGGACGCGGCTTCGCCGGCGCGATGGTGGGACGTCACGCGCCGGAGCGCATCCGCGCCGCGAATCCGGTCTACATCTACGACGGCGTGATCGTCGTCGAGCGCGACCGGGTCGTCTTCCGCCGCTCGCTCTGGGCGCCCGCGCGTGCCGGTCTGCTGATGGCGCTCCTGGCGGCGATCGTGACGCTGGTCGTGCGCATGCGCCGCAAGGCGCGCTGGTGGATGCTCGCCGCGGCGAGCGTCGCGTTCGCGGTCACGTTCTCCGTTTCGCAGCGGCATCCCGTCGTCACCGTGCCGCGGGGCGCGCCGGGGAAAGTCGAAGTGCATTACTACGGCGACATCCGCGGCGGGACGAGCACGCGCTCGGTGCAGGAAGACGAGAGCGGTTACGACATCGTGCTCGTCGACGGCGCGCGGAAGACGCGGCTGGTGCGGCTCCCGTGGAACGTGGAAGAAGACGCGCAGATCTGGCGCGGGCTGATCGAGGAGAAGCTCCGCCCGTAGAATGGCGCGCATGCTTCGAGTCCTTCTGCTCTGCTTCCTCGCGCTCGGCGCGCGCGCCGACTTCCGCCAGTTCACCGACGTCCCGCGCGATCCCTCGATCGAGTACAAGGTGCGCACGGCGGCCGAGGCGACGCTGAAGGCGTATCCGAAACTGAAGGGGGAGGATCTGGCCATCAGCGTCGTCGACGTGACGAAGCCGGAGCTGCTCGCCCGCGGCGACTATCACGGCGACGCGCCGTTCTATCCCGCCTCGGTGATCAAGCTGTTCTTCATGACGGACGTCTTCGCCACGAAGAGGGAGAAGGTCGGCGATGTCGACCGCGCGCTGCGCGAGATGATCGTGGTCTCGGACAACGACGCAACGGCGTACCTCGTCGACCTGCTGGCGGAGACGGTGCCCGGACCGCCGCTGGAGGGACGCGCGCTGAACCGCTACGTCGAGCGCCGCCGCGAGATCAACCGCCGCTTCCAGCGCCTCGGCTACGCGGACAACGTCAGCGCGATGATGAAGCCGTGGAGCTTCGGCCCGTACGGCGTCGACCGCCAGGTCCTCGGTCCGAACCGCGAGAGCCGCAACAAGCTCACCGCCAACGCCACGGCGTCGCTGCTGCTGTGGATCGTGCGCCGCCGCGCGCCGGGCTCCGAGGCGTCGATGACGCTGTTGGAACGCCCGCTGTCTCCGTTGCGCGACGAAGAGAATCAGGTCAGGGAATTCATCGGCGAAGCGCTCCCCGCGGGCTCGCGGCTCTGGTCGAAGGCCGGCTGGACGAGCGAGGTGCGCCACGACGCGGCCTATGTCGAGCTGCCGGACGGGCGCAAGTTCGTAGTGGTGATTTTCACGCGCGGAATTGCCGAGGATGTGACGATCGTGCCGGCGGTGGCGAGGGCGGTGCTGGGGGAGTTTACGGCGACGCCCATGGATACTCCTTGAGCCATGAGTTCACGAGCGCAATGTCATCCAGGAACGTCAGGCGGCGCGGGTCGAGGTGCAGCTTCGTACATAACGCCGGCAGCTTGGCCTGGTACAGACGATAGCGCTTTGCGATGACCGAGCCGCTCGGAATCACCGTCCCTTGCGCTGCGCGTGTGGTCGAGAGCCAGTTGCGGACCAACTCGATCGCAACGTGCGGCTTGTTGCCATGCGCCTGGATGTCCTGACCCGCGATGTCGGAACAGTATTTCTGGTAGCGATACGGTTCCGAATCGAGGATGAGGGCGCGCTTTCCCCGCTGTTCGTCCCCGCCGTACGCTTTCGCGCCGAGGAACAGCCCCAACTCCAGCGGCATGTTGAATCGCGGGAGATTGGAAGTGCCGTCGAGCTCCACGCGCGAAATGTCGTGGATACCGAGCGCGGACTCACCGATGATCCGCACGATCTTCTGAACGCGAGCCTCGCCCGAGTCTTCTACTTCGAGAGCGGAACGCGCCTGGAAGCCGCAATCGTGAACCGCGAAAAGGAGTGCACGCTGGAGGGGGCGATACCTTCGGTCGAAGGGGCAGTTGATGAAGACGTGCCGGTCGTCCGTCATTCAGCTTTCGCGACGGTCTTCCGGCGCGAAGTCCGTTTCGGCCGATCCGGAGGGGGGAGAACCCCTTCCCGAATGAGCTCACGAATCGCAGCCCGAGCCTGCGCAACCGTCACGTTCTTGCCTTCAACGATTGGCGGGAGAATCTTGCGTACCGTTGCCATACGCTCACCATAACACGCACGTTTCCCTACGAACTTCCGAACCGGAACGAGTCCAGCACGATGGGCAGCTCCCCCTTCGTCCCGAGGTCGTCCGCCTCCTGCAGCTCGGGGTGGAGCGACGTGCCGATCAT
>DASUSL010000536.1:0-3462 GCA_036375135.1 Thermoanaerobaculia bacterium
CTCCACGCGCGTCGCGGTCATGTACCTCGGCAAGGTGATGGAGCTCTCCGACCGTCGCGCGCTGTACGACGACCCGCTGCATCCGTACACCAAGGCGCTGCTCTCCGCGGTGCCGGTGCCCGATCCGACGGTGAAGAAGACGCGCATCCTGCTCAGCGGCGACATCCCGACGCCGCTCAATCCGCCGAGCGGCTGCGTGTTCCACACGCGCTGCCCCATCGCGCAGTTCCCGATCTGCAAGACCGAGGTGCCGCCGCTGATCGAGCACAAACCGGGACAGTTCGCGGCGTGCCACTTCGCGGGCGAGCCGCTGCCGACGGCGCAGGATCCGGAAGGGTTGCGCAAGCGGACGACCGGCGTCCCGCCGGCTGCTCCGGCGGCGTCCTCGCCGCCGGGACGGTAGCATCCGCCGCCCACCCGGCGCAGGCGAGACGCCTGCGCGGCAGCCGGCGAGGACGCCGGCGCTCCGGCTGCTTCCGCGGGACGCCGACATCAGTGGACCGCCGGCTTCCGCGCGACCGCGACATCGGTGGACCGCCGGCGTCCGCGCCGGCTGCCTGTGGCGCCGTCCCGGCGCCACTCCCCCCGTCGTGCAGGCGAGACGCCTGCACAGGCAGCCGGCGGGACGCCGGAGGAATGTGCGGCAACCTTTGAGACTTTGCGCCTTTGAGACCTTGCGACTCTTCCAGGCCGACCCCGACATCCGTCTCATCAACAGCGAGATCTACCTCGACCCCGCCGAGCCGCGGAAGCTGGGGATCATCTCGCACGGGCACGCGGACCACATCGGACGGCACGAGCACTTCATCGCCACAGCGCCCACCGCGGCGTTCCTCCGCGCGCGCAGCGGCGACGACCTGAAGGGGACCGAGCTCGCGTATCGCACCGCGCACAGAGTCGGTGAGTGGACGGTCGAGCTCTTCCCCGCCGGACACATCCTCGGCTCGGCGATGATCCGCGTCTCGAACGCCACGCATGCGCTCGCGTACACGGGCGACTTCCGGCTCACGCCGTCGTACACCGCGGAGCCGGCGGAGATCCCGGAGGCGGATGCCGTGATCATGGAGTCGACCTTCGGCGCGGACGACTCGTGGCGCTTCCCGTCGCGCGAGGAGCTGCGCGAGAGGCTGACGGCGCTCGTGCGCGACATCATCGGAAGAGAGAAGACGCCGGTGCTCCTGGCGTACTCGCTCGGCAAGGCGCAGGAGACGACGGCCATGCTGCGCGGCTCGGGCGTGCGGCTGGTGGTGCATCCGGTCGTGGCGCGCATCTCCTCTATTTATGAGCGCAACGGTGTCGACCTCGGCGCGTATGAAGTGTGGGGGAGGCAGTCATCGCTCTTCGGTCATCCGTCCACGGTCGATCTGCGCGGCAAGGCGCTCATCGTTCCGCCGCACATGGCGGCGGAGATCCGGCGCGTGCCGCGGCGGGAGACGGTCGCGCTGACCGGCTGGGCGCTGCACGGCACGCGCGACGCGGACCATGGGCTGCCGCTCTCCGACCACGCCGACTTCGACGAGCTGGTCTCGTTCGCCGAGCGCTGCCGGGCGGGCGTCGTCTACGTGACGCACGGCTCGAAGCGGTTCGTCGAGGAACTGCGGCGTCGCGGCATCCGCGCGGAGTTTCTGCGCGGCAGGCCGCAGATGCGTTTGTTTTAGAATCCGCGCCTCGGTCTCTTGGAAACCATCAACTCATCCTTACGTACAAGAGGCGTGTCTGGGAGGACTTGCATGACCGCTGTTCGACGAATGATCACCATCCTGCTGGCGGCGCTGGGGACGGGCGCGCTCTTCGCGCAGACCACGCCGGCCACGACCGCGCCGCGCACGACCGAGGCCATCTCGGCGGAGACCGACCGCGACGCGCAGGACCCGCGCGCGCTCCGGCTCTCGCTGCGTGAGGCCATCGGCACCGCCGTGCAGCAGAACCTCGGCGTGCAGTTGCAGAACTACGAATACCGCATCGTCGGGCAGAACCTGCGCGCGCAGTACGGCACGTTCGACTTCCTCACCGACGCGTCCATCCGCCACTCCAGCGACCGCAGCCCGACGGACAATCCCTTCGTGCCGAGCGGCGGCCGCTCCACGGTCTTCACCGCGGGCGTGAATCAGATCCTGCCCACCGGCGGCTTCTACGACATCGATATCAACACCAGCCGCGGGACCACGATCGGCGGCGAGCGTTTCGTGAACCCGCGCTACGCGAACTCGATCGACCTCACCTTCAACCAGCCGCTGCTGCGCGACTTCGGCATCGACATCACCCGCCGCGGCATCACCACCGCGCGGAACAACCTCGGCATCACCGAGGGAGCGTTCCGCTCGGCGATGATGGAGACGGTCTACCAGACCGAGCGCGCCTACCTCGACCTCATCTACGCGCGCCGCGCGGTGGACGTGGTCAAGGAGTCGCTCTTCCTCGCGCGCGACCAGGCGCGCATCACCCAGATCCGCATCGACGTCGGCGCCTCGGCGCCGCTGGACATCCTGCAGCCGCGCGTCACCATCGCCACCACCGAGGAGCAGTTGATCAGCGCCGTGGCCAGCGTGCGCAACGCGGAAGACCGCCTGCGCGCCCTGCTCAACCTTCCGCCGACGGAGTGGGACCGTCCCATCGTCCCGGCCGACGACGTGACGTACACGCCGATGACCATCAACTTCCAGGACGCGGTGCAGCGCGCCATCGCCAACCGCCCGGAGATCGACCAGCAGCGACTGCAGACCGAGAACGCGCGCATCCAGGCGCTCTACACGCGCAACCAGGTGCTGCCCGCGCTCGACTTCGTGGCCGGCTACGGCCTCGAGGGACAGGCCGGCCGCCGCGTCGTCGGCGAGGATCCGGACGGCAACCCGGTCACGGTCAGCGACCCGTACTTCGATACCTTCTCGCAGATCGCGGGACTCGATTTCCCCGGCTTCAACTTCGGCTTCAACTTCGCCCTCCCGGTGTTCAACATCCAGGCGCGCGCGAATGCCCGCGCCGCGGAGCTCGACCTCGAGCAGACGCAGACCGCGCACGCGCAGACGCAGCAGAACATCGCCGTGGAAGTGCGCAGCGCCGCGCGCGCGGTGGACACCTTCGCGCAGACCATCGCCGCCACGCGCGCCGCGCGTGAGGCCGCCGAGCGCAACGTGGAAGCGGAGCGCAAGCGCTACGAGAACGGCATGACCACCAACTTCCAGGTGCTGGAAGTGCAGCAGCAGCTCAGCGACGCGCGCGTCCGCGAGCTGCAGGCCCTGGTCGGCTATCAGCAGGCCGTGGCCGCCTTCCATCGCGCCGTGGGCGACACGCTCTCGGTGCACGGCATCAACGTCGCGCCGCCCGAGCAGATCGAAGAGCCGGGGCTGGGACGCTGGCTGGATCGGTACAATTGGCTGTACTACGGCAACCGAGTCCGCCAGACCAGCAACGACGCTTCGACGGAAGGAACGACGAAATGACGATGGAATCGGCCGGGATCCC
>DASUSL010000537.1:0-7847 GCA_036375135.1 Thermoanaerobaculia bacterium
ACGGCCCGGCTTAAGAAGGTCACACGCGTGCGCCAGAAGCGTGCGGCGACGAACGGTCGCCGGCTGGCCACTGAGAATGAAAAACAACTCCCCGCACCAGGAACGATCGTGGGCGTTGCGCTCGGTGGAGTAGTGATCGTCGGGTTGTTGAATTTTGCTGAAGATCCGCGTCAGGATACACCCATACTGCCATACGGGCATATATCAAGATCCAGCACTCCGCGAACCGGTTTCCGCTCGCCGACACCGGCATAACGCGCTCTCCGACGTCTTGACTTCGACAAAGGTCGGACCCGCTGCCGAGTTACTAACGATCAGCGGCGTACTTTGTAGCGCAGCCAGACGATATCGCCGCGACGCTTTTCGATCGACGTCAGTTTCAACCGGCGCGCGGGCATGCGGCGGTCCTCGACGTCGAAGAGCGACGGCGTGCCGATGCTCCCGTCCGCGACCGGCGCGACGAGGATGCTGAATTCGTCGATGAGGTCCGCGGCCAGGAACGTGCCGTTGATCTTCCCGCCCCCTTCGAGCAGCAGCCTGCGGATGCCGAAGCGCGCGCGCAGTTTCTGCAGGACCTTCGCGAGGTCGATCTTCGCCTTGCCGCCGAAGAGGTACGAGACGCCTTTCGACTGCAGGAACGCGAGGTAGTCGTCACTCACTGTTTCCGTGAGGATGGTGATCACGTGCTCGCCGTCGATGTCGCTCTGTCGCCAGGTCAGCTTCCCCGAAGGATCGACGGCGACGGCGTACGACTCGGCGTCGTGATCGGCGATGAAGTCCTCGCGCGGGATCGGCTCGCGGTTCCGGCGCACGGGGACGCGCGCCTTGCCGGCGTACGGCTCCATCGAGATGCGGCCGATGATCCACGCATCGGCGTCGAAGGTGGCGGCGGTCTTCTCGTACTCGCGCGTGGCGTCGGGCACGTTCCAGTCGCGGAGGACGATGCGGCCGTCGAGGGACGGGAGCATGTGGCAGATGACGTAAGGGCGCGGCATGGCGCGCATCATACGAATCTAAGCGCCGAGCGGAGATCCGGCATGCCGTCAGAAATCGCTTGACGCTCCGGCCATCCGATGCTTCCATCGACGCGAACGACACAACGAGGAGGGTTCGATGCCGAAGTCATTTCGCGCAGTGCTCTGTCTTCTGGTCCTGGCTGTGATGTTCACCGCTGCTCCGGCGTTCGCGCTTCGCAATGGCAACAGTTGCAACGTGTGCAGGAGCTCGCACAACCCCGACCTCGGCCAGTCGACTACCTGGTGTGGCACGCCGGACGACAACAGCGGCGGCTACACCGAATGCACCATCTCCTGTGACGATTTCGGGTTCATCGGCGCCTGCGTCTGTCAGTTCGGCGGCGACTACTGCATGTACATCGTCGTTGAAAGCTGACCGGTGAGACCGCGCGCGCTGCTCATCGCCGTCGTTGTGGTTGGCGGCGGCCTCACGGCCGTCGCGGATCCGGCCGGGGTGCGCGTCACCGCCGTCTGCCGCAATGCGCAGAGCTGCCCGGTCGAAGGAACGCTGCTCGTGCGCGATCCGGCCGATCCGGCTTCAGAAGTCCGCGTGCCGATGACCGGCGGAACGGCGACCGTCACCGGACTGACGGACCGGCCGCGCGAGCTCACGCTCAGCGCACCCGGCTACTGGATGCCGCGGCAGACCCTGGCCCCGCGCGGCGGCGAGGCCTCGTACACGATCGACGTCTGGCGCACGACGCCGCTGCGCGGACGTTTCGCCGTCGCCGCGGCGGACGGCGAGATGCCGAAGACGTTTCAGCTCGTCGTCGAAACCCCTCCGGGCACGCAGAGCGGCACGATCGCGCGCGGCACGCGCATCGACTGCGTGGTGGCCGAGGACGGCACGTGGAGTTGTGATGTCCCCGCGACGAAGCTCGACGTGGTCGTGCGCGCGAAGACGTACACGCCGCATTACAAGTGGGACGTCGAGCTGAAGCCGGACGCTCCCGCCACTCTCGGTACCCTCACCCTCCGCCGCGGAGCCTCGGTCGTCGCCTGGCTGGATCGCGACTCGGTCGCTGCGCTCGAGGAGCCCGCACGCGCGCGGCTCGTGCCGCGGGCCATGGCTGATCCCTCCCCCGCGGGCCAGCGGCTGCTCCAGCCCGTGGCCGAGGCGACGTTCAATGCGCGCGGCCTCGTGCAGCTCGCGCCGGTGCCGCCGGGCAGCTACTCGCTGGAAGTGAGCGCGCCCGGATTCGCCACGGCGCGCGTGGAGCACGTGGAAGTCTTCGAGCGGAGCGAGTCGACCGTGCGCAATCCGCTCAGGCTCGAGCCGCCGGTCACGATCGCCATTCAACTCGTGCCGCCGCGCGCGCCGCAGGAGTCGTCATGGCACGTGGATCTGTTCCGTCAGGAGGAAGCTACGTCGCGCTTCCAGCGCGCCGGACGGGGGCAGGCCGATGCGAGCGGCCTCTTCACGTCGACCGGACACGCGCCGGGGCACTATCGCGTCTCGATTCGCGACACGGACGACAACATCTACGCCAGCCGCGAGCTGGTCGTTCACTCCCCTGCCGATGCGACGCACACCATCGAGCTCGACGTCGTGCGCGTGCGCGGTACGGTGAAGCTCGGGACGAAGCCCGTCGCCGCGGCGCTGCTGTTCGGGGGCCGCGGCGGCGCGGAGAAGATCGCAGCCGAAGCCGACGAAGAAGGACGCTTCGGCGCCGCGCTTCCGCGCGCCGGACGCTGGATCGTCGACGTCGACGCGAAACGGGAGCACATCTTCTCGGTCGTCGAAGTGACGTTGGACAAAGGGGAAGACGACGTCGAGATCGTGCTGCCCGACACCGAGGTCTCGGGATGGGTGGTCGGGTCGGCGGGCGAGCGCGTGACGCGCGGCAACATCGACCTCATGACCCCCGCCGGCGTGGTCAGCCGGCCTCTCGAGAACGACGGCACGTTCCGCGTCCGCGGCGTGAAGCCCGGCGCGTCGACCATCTCCGCGACCGACTCGCGCACGCGCGAGCACAGCCGCGCGATGCGCCTCACGCTGACCGAGGGCACGCCGCTGGAAAACGTCGAGCTGGTGGTCGATCCGCTGCGCGACGTGAGCGGTACGGTGTTCTCGAACGGACAGCCGATCGCCGGCGTACGCGTGACCGCGTACGGGATCGTCGAAGGCGCGGGACGGCAGGAGCGCACCGTCACCGACGTGACCGGCGCCTTCCGGCTCGCCCTTCCCGAGACCGCGTCGCAGATCATCCTCGTCGTCGCCGGCGCGGGACGCACGCTGCAGGTGCAGTCCGTTCGCGCGCCGCAGGAGCCGCTGCGCATCGAGCTCGCTCCGGCGGGCGGCGTGCTCCGGCTGAAGGTCGCGCCGGGCGCGCAGCGGCCGCGGATCTTCGCGGGAGACGTCGGCATTCCGCTGTCGGATCTCCTCGAATGGGCCAGGGCCAACGGACAGCAGCTCACGAGAGAACTGCTCGAGATCCCGCACATGGCGCCCGGTCCGTATCGACTCTGCGCCACCCCGCAGGGCGCCGCGGCCGAAGTGTGCCGCGAGGGAACGCTCGCACGAGGTGCGGTGCTGGAGCTGACGGTGACCGAGTAGCCCGTGTCATCCTGAGTCCCGTAGAGGGCGAAGGACCTTCCCCGTTGCACGATGGAAGGTCCCTGCGCCGCTCAGGATGACACGGTGAATCCGAGTGCTACTCGAACTCGATCGCCACGTCTTCTTCGCAGAAATCGAACTTCTGCGCTTCGGACTCTTCGCCGTTGGCGAAGACGGCCTTGAAGTACTGCTCGCAGCTCTCGCCGTTGGTGGACTGGTCCCACACCAGCGTGATGGTCTTGCCGGGGTTGATGCCCGCGCCGATCTTGAAGAACCCGTACTCCTCGCCGTCCTCGGACACGAGAATCTTGGTGATCTTCGTATCGGTGTTGTTCGTCACCTTGAACGAATACTCGTCGGCGAAGGCGGGGACGCTCAGCAGGACGACGGCGGCAAGCACGAAAAGCTTCGACTTCATGGGTAATTCTCCTTTTCTATCTTTCGGGGCTGGTGTGCCCCGAATGGCGATACTCAGTTTTCCGCGACGACGATGATCCGGTCTTCCGCGCCGAAGGTGACGCTGGCGCTCTTCGGCGGGTTGACCTTCACGCCGTCGCCCTTCGTCGTCTCCGCCAGGCGGTAGCCGATGGCCACCTCGCCGCGGCGGCGCGCTCCTTCCACCACGTGCCAGTACGTCATCGGCTTGCCGAGGGCCACGTAGTCGGAGGCGGGGCGCAGGTAGATCTCCGAGCCGTCGGAGTCGAAGATGTCGTCGAACACCGCGCGCAGGTCGCGGTTCTCCGTGACCTGGGCCACGAGCAGGCTGGTGAGGTTCTCGCTGACGATGAAGTCGTCGGCCTGGGTGATCTCGGCCAGCTCGCGGTTGCGCACGTCGAGCATCTCGCTGACGATCGAGTAGCGGTTCGCGCCGCTCTTCGACTCGATGTCGCGCAGATGCAGCAGCGTGACCAGCGTCTTCGCGTCCGCCTTCTGCACCGGCAGGTCGTCCGCGTAGCAGAGCACGATGATGTGCTCGTACTCCTCCGGGTTGACGCTCTCCAGCATGGTGCGGTCGCTCGAATCGCCGCGGCGGAAGTCGAGCTGCTGCCGCGTCAGCGCGGGGCGCAGCACTTCCATGTCGTGATCGATGCGCGGGCTGTCGGCGATGACGGTGATCACCGAGCCCGGCGCGACGTAGCCGTCCAGCTCGCGGATGATGATCGGCGCGCGCGAGCTCCAGCCGAGGAGCAGCGTCTTCTCCGGCCTGTCGACGGACATGCGGCGCTCCACCATCAGCGACGGATCGAGCGACGGTGAGTGCCTGCCCACGCGCGCCGACGCCATGTCGGCGGCGATGACGATGGCCTCGTCGCCGGCGGCGAAGCGGTGGTCCATCGGCGGATTCAGTTTGACGATGCCGGCCGCGGTCTTCACGCCGACGACGGACGACGTGTCGAACGCGAACAGCGCGTCGGCGAACGAGAGGCCGTCCAGCGCGGTGTCGCGCTTGAAGTAGATCTCGTCGCCGCCGTAGTCGAGCAGCTCGGTGTAGACGCCGGAGAGTCCGGTCTGGCGGCAGGTCTGGGCGATGACGCGGGCGATGGTCTCGCCGGTCTCGATGAGCTGCGCCTCGTCGCGGCCGACCAGCCGCGCCGGCTCCATGTTCCGGCGCTCGCGGATCTCCGCCACGATGTGAAACTTCTCCTCGCGGCGGTCCGGATGATTGGTCACGGCCAGAATGGACTTGATCACTTCCGCGTCCGGATCGTCCCCCTCGGGCGAGAGGACGACGATGGCCCGCGCGGCGTTGAAGTTCACGATCTTCAGGTCGCCGAGGTCGATCGGGTTGCCGCGCCGGCAGACGATGCGCGTGGTCTTCAGGTCGTCGATGCGCTCGCGCACTTCGTCGTCCATCGTCACCTTGTCGCGGTCGGCCATGACCACGATCACGTTGCGCTTGCGATGCTCGTTGCCGAGGATCAGCTCTCCGACGATGGCGAAGATGCGGTCGTTCCAGCCGAGGATCACGATGTGATCGGTCTCGGCGACGAGGGAGCGCCCTTTGCGCAGCTCCTCGATCTGGTTGCCGACGCCGTTGGAGATGAGACCGATCAGCGTGCCGACGATGAACACACCGCCGAGCGTCACGAGCAGCATCATCACCAGGTAGAGCACGGGGCCGCTGTCGCCGCCCATGGTGCCGGCGTCGAGCGTGCGCATGAGGTTGTGCCACATGAGCTCGGGGAACGAGAGCGACGCGCCGCTCTCCCCTTTCGGAGCCGCGCCGAGAAGGGCCAGCAGGACCGAGGCGACGGCGAGAAAGGCGATGGTCACGATGGCCAGCCACGCGATCAATGCGGGCGTGCCCTTGGACAGAGTGTTGTCGAACGCGTAGCGGAGACGCTGGCGCGGCGTGAACGTTTTCACGGGACCCCTTTGTGTGTTGTGTGGTTGGACGAATGGGAACGACTGCCGCGTCACGGTAACAGAGACCGGCGCACGCGGCGCGTGAAATGAGCATCAGATTTTCATGAAAGGCCGATTCGCGTTTCGACGTGCTACGCTGCGCGGCCCCTCTCTCCAAACCACCGAGACAGAAAAGGATGACATGACCCGTGTTGCGTGCGCTGCCGCACTGACGCTTCTGCTGTTCGCATGCGCCGCCGAAGAGCCGGCGCCTGCTCCCGCTACGGCCTCCACTCCGGCGACGGCCTCCACTCCGGCGCCTGCTGCCGAGCCGGCGGAGCCGCTGCCCGATCACGACGTGACGGGCTCGTACATGCCGGTCGAGCCGCTGACCGGCGAGTTCGCGGAGCTCGACCATCTCCTGCTGGCCACCATCGACGAGAACGCCGCCCCTTCGCCGCTGAACGGCTTCCTCCGTCCGAAGGGACAGGCCGAGGACTATCGCCTCGTCGATCCGTCGATGAAAGGAAAGAAGTTGACCTTCGTGACGGCGGCGAACAAGGGCGTGCACTACACGTTCGACGGCGAGTTCCTCGTGCTGGGCAAGTTCGCCGAGAATCCGCCGACGTACGAGACGACGGTGCTGACCGGCACTCTGCAGCGCGTGCGCGACGGCCGGACCGTGGCGTCGACGCCGGTGAAGTTCCGCTACGAGGCGGGAGGCTGACGTGCGATTCGTGACCCTGCTCCTGCTGCTGGCCACCGCGTGCGGCACGGAGCCGATCCGCCCCGAGGCGCGCGATCTCGTCGTGGAGCTGTACCGCGAGCACGACGCGAAACGCAGCCCGTTCTTCCAGACCGACAGCAGGGAACCGCTCGAGCGCTACTTCGAGCCGTCGCTCGCGGAGCTGATCTGGAAGGATGCGCTCGACGCGAAGGGCGAAGTCGGCGCCCTCGGCTTCGATCCGCTGTACGACGCGCAGGACGTGGAGCCGAAGAATCTCTCGGTCGGCTCGGGCGTGGCCGGCGGCGGGAAACTGCGCGTGCCCGTGACATTCGAGAGCTACAACGAGAAACGGCAGCTCACGTACGTGCTCGCGAACGCGAGCGGCACGTGGAAGATCGCGGACATCATCTATGCGGATGGGAGAACGTTGCGTGGCGTCTATCAGTAAGGTTGCGGCCGTTCTTCTGTTGTCCGCTTTGCCCGCTGTCGCTCAGGAAGAGTCGATCGTCGCCGACCGCCCCGGCCTCGCCGACGGCGCGACCACGATGTCGCGCGGCGTGGCGCAACTGGAAGCGGGAGTGACGGTGGACGCCGATCTGCTCACGCTCCCCGCGCTGCTGCGCTACGGCATCACCGATCGCCTCGAGCTGCGCATCGCGAGCGACGTCATCTCCGACGAGGGCGACCTCGCTCCCATCGCGGCCGGCTTCAAGCTGCGCCTTCGCGATGGCTCTGTTCCCCTGTCCTTGATCGCCAGCGTGCAGCCCCCCTCGGGCGGCGGAAGCCTGCGCACGACGGAGCTCGAGAGCGAGGCGCGTCTGGTGTCGGACATCGCGCTGGCCGAGGGACTGTCGCTCACGCCGAACATCGGCATTGCGTTCGCGGCCGGAGGCGACGCCGCGGGGATCCTCGCCGCGACGCTGGAACGCGAGATGGGCGCGTTCCTGCCGTTCGTCGATTTCGAGACGACGTTCGGCAATGGAGACACGTCGATGATCGCCGACGCGGGCGTGGCGTGGGTGGTGCGCCCGAACACGCAACTCGACGTCTCCGCGGGCGTGAACGTCCTCGGCGACGCCTACCCCGACTGGTTCCTCGCCGCCGGCTACAGCCGCCGGTTCTAAGCAGACCGCATTCACTCCGCCAACACGAGGGGACGACGAAGGGCCTCCGGCGGGCCGGCGCGGCCGGCAGCGCTGGT
>DASUSL010000538.1:0-3802 GCA_036375135.1 Thermoanaerobaculia bacterium
ACGCGGGATCTCGGGTGCCACTGCGTCGCCCGTGGGACGTGCCAGGTCGGTGCACCCGAGATCCCGCGTCTACGCGCGGGATAAACTGATGAAGCCCTACCGCGTTGCCCGCCGCTTGCCCGCCTTCACGTACGTCGTCACCAGCCGTCCCCGTCCTCCCGTGGCCAGCTCGAAGTTGCGCTCCATCACCGTGCGCCACTGGTTGAGCTTCGCCACTTCGTCGGGCGTCGGCTCCGCGTTTTCCGTGACCAGCACGAAGAGCACGCGGAACTGGCGCTGGCTCTGGGTCACCGAGGGGATGCGCGGGCCGTGCACCGCGGTCACCTGCGAGATGCTCACGTCGCGGCGCTCGCCGTCGGCGATCTGACCCTGCGTCGGCCAGTACGCCTTCGGCAGGTCGGTGTTCGCGATGTAGAACCAGTTCGGCACTTCCTCCGCGCCGGCGAGGCCCATCAGGTAGAGATCCGTCCAGCTGAAGCCGTGGTTCGCCACGTACGCCTTGTACGTGCCGTCCGGCTGCGGCGTGAAGTACGAGCCGCCCATCACCGACGACTCGTTCTGTCCGTACACCGGAAACGCCGCCGGTGTGTGGACGTACGCCGCCGGGTGCGCGCTGATCGGATTGAGGAAGCGTCCCGTCTGGCCGTTCTCGCGGATCGAGAAGAAGTAGAGCCAGCGGTGTCCGAACTCGTGCAGCATCACCCTCGAGGCCGTGTTCTCCGCCGCGCTGTAGTTGTACGTGAGCTGGTTCATGTGCAGCAGCGTCGGGCCGCGCGACGCGTGCCGCCCGTATCCCGGCGAATACGGCGCCACGCCGTCCACCTGCGGGTTCCCGCCGGTGGCGTACGCGCCGGCGTAGAAGATCATGTCCGTGTAGTGCGTCTGGTACATGGCCACGGCGTCGTAGTCGTAGTCGCTGAGGGCGTGGTCGGCGCGCATGATGTTCCACACCTCGAACGGATCGAACACGCCGAGGGTGAACGTCTCCGCGATGGGGACCATCCGGGCGCCGCTGGAGAAGGCGCTCAGGTCGTTCGAGGTCGTGCGCGGCGCGGCGGTGAACGGGATGCCGAGGGTGGCGGTG
Organism: Thermoanaerobaculia bacterium; assembly: GCA_036375135.1. Taxonomy (GTDB): domain Bacteria; phylum Acidobacteriota; class Thermoanaerobaculia; order Gp7-AA8; family Gp7-AA8; genus QHVT01. The sequence continues at coordinate 1,085 of DASUSL010000538.1, forward strand.
TCGGCCACGCGGTTCGACGGGCGGTGCAGCGAGATCACGCGCAGCGACCGCTCGGCCGCGCGCTCGGGATCGTGCTGGACGCCGTAGATCTCGATCACGTCGCCGTCGACGTACGCCGACGCGCCGTCCGCTTCGAACGTCGCCCCGGTGAAGGAGACCACCGTCGTCGTCTCCTTCCCGATCTCGATGGCCGCGGTCTCGACGCCGATCGTGGCCTGGAAGCCGACCACGTCCGTCGCCGAGAACTTCGTCCGGTCGATCGGCTGCATGAGATGGATGCGGATGGCGAAGAGGTCGGAGTCGCGCAGCCGCTCCACCGCGACGCGCCTGATGTTCAGCATCGGATGCAGCGCCGCCGGGACCTGCGGCACGTTGACGTCGTTCTGGCTGTCGTCGACGCCGACGATCGGCGCGCGCGACACGGTCTCCGGATCGAATCCGGTCAGGATGGCCGGCGTGCCCCAGCGCATGTTCGTCACCGACTTGTAGGAGAAGGTGATCGTGTTGCCCTGCCCCAGCTCCGCCTGCACGTCGTAGCCGAACGGCGCGTTGCCGCTGCTGCGCCACGTGATGCGCACGCGGTCGGGATAGGAGTCGATCCACACCTTCGGCGACTCGAGGAAGCGCGGCTTGTTCGCGGTGGTCATCAGCGGCGAGATGACCGGCTGCCGGTGCACGGCCGTCTCGATGGCGTCGAACTGCGTCCCCGTCTCGACCACCGGCGGCTCGAAGGAGATGCCGTTGTACGCCGTCACGTAGATGCGCGAGCGGTTGACGTCGGCGAAGCGGAAGAGGAACGGCAGCTCGTGCTCGACGTAGTGCGTGCTCGGATCGGCCTGGAAGTCGCGCACCATCGGGCCGGCCGGCTCGACGTAGCGCGACGCGGAGACCTGGTAGATGTAAGCCGGCTCGGCCAGCCCGCCCACGGGCGAGTAGAAGAGCGACTTCCCGTCGAGGTCGAACGGACGGTAGCCCGGCGTGATGTCGCCGTCGTTCTGCACGTAGAACGCACCCTCGCGCAGCGTGGCGGTCTTCGTCGCCAGACCGCGGACGCGGCCACCCTCGCGCGTGCGCTCGTGGACGCCGCGGACGCGCGCGTCGTTGTCGGGGCTCGTGCCGCACAGCGGGGCGTCGATGGCGTGGAGGGCGGAAGTGCCGAGAAGCAGCAGCGACAGCAGGATCATGCGCATGGTCGTTCCTCTTCGCATACTCTAATTCCGGTGAGCGAGCTCCCGGAGCGCCGCGATTACGGTGAATACGAGATCGAATCCTTCCTCGGGAAGGGCTCGATCGGGAAAGTGTGGCTGGCGAAGCACCGCCGCATCGGCCGTCGTGTCGCGCTCAAAACGGTGCAGCTGACGGAGAAATTCGAGGACGAAGCCGACGCGCACGAGTTCTACCGGCGCCTCCAGCGCGAGGCCGAACTGTGCGGAGCGATGCAGCATCCGAACATCGTCACACTGTACGACGTCGGCTACGACGACGAAGTTGTGTCATTTTTCGCGACCGAGTACGTCGACGGCGAGCCGCTGCTGGCGCGCCTCCGCCGCACGCGTCCGCTTCCGCTGAACGAGGCCATGTCGATCGCGGCGGACATCCTGCGCGGGCTCGCGTACGCGCATTCGAAGGGGATCATCCACCGCGACATCAAGCCGGCGAACATTCTCCTGACCGCCGAGGGGCAGGCCAAGATCGCCGACTTCGGCGTCGCGCGGCCGCTGCATTCGAGCCTCACCGCCACGCGCTCGCTGGTGGGAACGCCGAACTACATGTCGCCCGAACAGGTGAAGACGACGCCGGTCTCGCCGCGCTCGGACCTCTTCTCCGCCGGCACGGTGATGTACGAGATGCTCACCGGCGTGAAGCCGTTCGGCGCGCCGGAGCTGAGCGGCATCCTCTACAACGTCGTCAATCACGTCCCGCCGCCGGTGAACGAGGTCAACCCGGCCGTGCCCGCGGCGGTCTCGGACGTCGTGGCCAAGCTGCTGGCGAAGAAGCCGGAGGATCGCTACGCGAGCGCGGCCGAGGCGCTGAACGATCTCGACGTGGTGGTGCGGGGCGAGCCGGTCACCGCGGGCGCGCTGAGCGCGGAGACGCAGGCCACGACGCCGCACGAGAGCACGTCGCCGCTGCCGACGATCGTCGAGCCGCGCCGCCCGGTGCTCCGCCGGCGCATCCCCGCACCCGTCTTCTGGCTCACCGCACTCGCACTCATCGCCGCCCTCGGCGCCTCGGTGTTCTGGCTGCGCACCGAGACCGCGCGGCAGAAGCCGGCCGCGATGATCACGGCCGAGCAGCTCCGGATCCACAGCGCCAAGGTGCGCGCGCTGCAGGCCGCCCGCGCCTACACGCAGGCCGGCCGCTACCCCGAAGCCATCGCCGCCTACGACGCCATCCTCGCCCGTCACCCCGAGACCATCGTCGCGCAGACCGAGCGCGCCGAAGCGCAACGCCTGCTCGACGAGGCGACGCCGAAGGCGGAGGTGACGAAGACCGCCCGCAGGCCGTCGCGCCGCGACCCGCCATCCGAGGCGAAAAAGCCCGAGCCCCCCCCGAAAAAACCAAGCCGCTGGGAACGCTTTAAAAGGTGGTGGGGCTGATCTAGTGTCGTGTCACGCCTAAAAACGTGGGTTATTCGCGAGCGCCGGTGGGCTGGATGCAAGCCGCCGCGACGCAGGCGATGCTGGGGCATCGTTGAGGAGCGGCGGCGCAGCAGAC
>DASUSL010000539.1:0-6940 GCA_036375135.1 Thermoanaerobaculia bacterium
CGGATGATCGATGACTCAATCCGGATGATCGATGACTCAGCTTGGATGATCGATGACTCAGTCTGGATGATCGATGACTCAGTCTGGATGATCGATGACTCAGCCTGGATGATCGATGACTCGATCCGGATGATCGATGACTCGACTTCAACCCCCGTAAATTCCGGAATGAATGCGGGAACTCGATCGCGCGCGTCGCGACACTCCGGCGGTCAGCCCTCCAGCGCCCCCGCGAGGAGTTCCCGCGCCGCCGCCTCGTCGTCCTCGCGCACCCAGAACTCCACCGGGCCGACGGCGTTGCTTCCGCCGCCCGTGCCGAAGCGGCCGAGGGCGAAGAGGTCCTGCAGCGCCTCGCCGCGGGTCATGAACTCGATCTCCGCGTCGCGCAGCAGCGACTCGATGAGCGGCAGCACCGCGGCGTTGCCCCCCTCGTAGATCTTGACCAGCTTCATCTCCGGCTCGGCGGCCGTGGAGTCATCGGCCGGCGCGACGAGGTCGACGTCACAGTCGACGCAATGCGTGAAGCCTTCGCGGTACTCGCAGTGGCACTGTGGACAGATCATTTCTCGCGGATTCCCGACTTCACGACGTCCAGCGCCTGCTTGTACTCCGCCGAGTCGAGGTCGTTCGAGAGGATCGTGAAATGCACGAACATGCCCGGCCAGCGGCGCACACCGGCCGTGGCGTGGCGCCATTCGTCCTTCGGAATCTCGCGCCCGACCCATTTCGCGTCGGTGAAGGCCGTGTGCCCCATCAGGCCGTCGGCGGTCTCGGTGAAGGTGAAGGTCATCTCCTTCTGCGCCGCCCCCTCGAGCAGGTGCCCGAAGCTCGCGCGCATCAGCGCCTCCATCTTCTCCTTCGTGTCGAACCGGTTCTCCTTGTCGGGATAGAACGTGGCGTCGAGCACGATCGCGCCGTTCGACAGACGGGTGGTCGACGCGCCGGTGCGGCCGTCGGGCTTCGTGGTCATCGTCCAGCCGGCCGGTGCGTCGATCTGGTACACCGGCTGGGCGAACGCGGAGACCGCGGACAGCAGCAGCAGTAGAAGAGAGAGTGCGCGCATGCGCGCCATTATGCGCCGGGCAGCGTCCCCTCGTCCCGCGGGCTGAGGAGCTGCTCCCCGTCCCACGTCACGCGCCGCTGTCCCACCGTCAGCAGCCACCCCAGCGCCGCGGAGGAGTCGCGCATCTCGACGAACACGCGCTGATGGTTCTGCAGCGTGAGGATGATGAAGCCGTTGCGCGTGCGCAGGCTCCACACCACGTCGATGCCGATCACGTCCATCTCGCGGTCGACGGGTGCCTCGTCCGCGGGAAGGTCGCCGAAGTACGGGTCCGTCGAAATGGTCTGTGCCGCGTGCGACCAGTACAGCTCGCGCCGCGCGGCGAAGAGACCGGCGATGAACGCGAACGTGTCGGCGTCTCCGCGCACGTGCAGCGATCCGGCGGATACCCCCGGACGATCCAGCTCGATCGGGAACGGCTCTCCCGGCGCCCCGCGCTCCACCCAGTAATCGACGACGGTCACTCCATCAGCAGACGGCATTCCTCATCCTCCGGTCTTTTCTGCAACGGTTTCCGATTCTGTCCTGAACATACTAGACATTCTTAGTGGTCTCGCCGACACTGCGCGCACTTCCATAGGAAAGGCAGCCCCGAACAACATGCAAAGATCCGCAGTAGTGCGGCTGGCCATTGGCCTGGCCATCGGCATCCACGCGCTCACTCTCTCGGCAGCATCGGTGTGGTTCGGTGACCGAGACGGTCTCCACCGGATCGACACCGCCGCGAACCAGGTCGTAGCCCACGTCCCATTCGAGCCCGCGGTGGGCATCGCCGTCAACGCGGCGGACGGCTCGATCTGGGCCGTGTCGCAGACCCGGCTCGCGCGTCTGAGCGAGCAGGGCGTCGTCCACGTCACCCTCCCCCTGCGCGACCTCGACAACGGACTGGGGGCACCGCGCCTGCTCGTCCTCGATCCGAACGACGGCAGCGTCTGGGCCGGCTTCGAAAACCGCGTCCTGCACGTCAGTGCGGCCGGTGTGCTGCGGCACACGCTCTCGGTCTCCGCACGCGATCTCGCGGTCGCCCAGGACGGCAGCCTCTGGATCCTCGGCGGGTCCGCGCTGCAGCAGCACGACGCGGCGGGAGCGCTGCTCCGCAGCATCCCTCTGCAGGGCTCGCAGCGCTTCAAGCACCTCGCACTCGACGACGCCGGCGGCGCCCTCTGGCTCGCGGGCGAGAAAGACCTCGTGCAGTTGCGCCTCTCCGCTCCCGGCGAGACGCTGCACTCGATCGTGGCGCCGGAAACGATCTCCGGGATCTCCGTCGACCTGCAGACGGGCGATCTCTGGGCCATCGGACAGAATGCGCTCTTCGCGTTCGGCCGCGACGGCCAGCCGCGCGTCAGCCGTGACCTGCGCGACTTCTCGATCGCCAACTCGCAGCAGATTCTCTTCGACTTCTCCAGCCAGGCCGCGTGGGTCGGACACCAGAAGGGTCTGACCCGGATCACCGTGGCCGGCACCGTGGCGGCGGAGTTTGCCGCCGCGCCGCACGTCCTCACCATCGCCATCGGCCGCACGCCGCTGAACATCGTGCCGGTCGTCTCCATCATCGCCCCGGCGAATGGCTCGCTCCTCAAGGTCGCGACGCCGGAGTTGAAGGTCGACTACGACGCGCTCTGCGGCACCGTGACCTGCGGATTCCCGAACAGCTTCTTCAGCACCTACACACTGTCCGCGCTCGTGAACGGCGCCGACACCGGCTCCTCGTTCGTCTTCGACCCCGCCACGGGCGGTGCGTCGTTCACGCCGGCCGCGCGGCTGCCGGAGGGTCTGAACACCTTCTCGGCGCAGGCGCGCGACAGCTTCGGCCGCGTCTCCGAGACCGTCTCGTCGTCGTTCACCATCGACACGATCGCGCCGTCGCTCGCGAACGGCGTCACTCCGCCGTCCGGCACCGTCGTGACCAGCCCGTCGCTCTCGATCGCCGGCAGCGTCGACGACCCCGCGGCCACCGTGACGCTGGGAAGCCAGACACAGGGACCGAACTTCAACTTCCCGGTGACGCTCAGCGAGGGCTCCAACAGCTTCACGCTGACCGTGAGCGATGCCGCGGGCAACACGCTGTCGCTGCCGCTCACCTACATCTACGAGAAGCCCAACGTGCCGCCCGCGGTGACCATCACGTCGCCGGCGAACGGCGCGAGCTTCACCTCGCCGGCATCCTTCCTCGTCACCGCGAGCGCGGTCGACTCCGACGGCTCCATCGTCCAGGTCGACTTCTTCAACAACGACGTCCCCGCCGGCAGCGACAGCGTCGCGCCGTACGAGGCCTCGCTGGCGAACCTCCCCACCGGCAGCTACCTCCTCACGGCGCAGGCCACCGACAACCGCGGCGGCGTCACGACGTCGGCCGCGGTGAGCGTCACCGTCGGTCCGCCGAACGTCCTCCCGGTCGTGCAGCTCACCGCCTCGGCGATCGGCACCCCGCCGGTGCTCCCGCCGGCCACCGTGCAGGTCACCGCCACCGCGTCCGACGCGGACGGCACCATCGCCAAGGTCGAGTTCCTCCGCAACGGCACGGTCGAGGCGACGGTCACCGCCGCGCCGTACACGGCCACGCTCACCAACGTCCCCGCCGGCACGCACAGCCTCACCGCGCGTGCGACGGACGACCGCGGCGGCGTGACGACGTCCGCCGCCGTCTCGGTCACCATCGCCTCCCCCTCCATCACCATCACCAGTCCGGTCACCAACAGCGTCGTCGTCTCCAACTACGCGCTGGTGCGCGGGCGCATCGTGGCGCCGCCGTACTCCGGCGTGCGGGTGAACGAGCACGTCGCTGCCGTCGATGCGGCAGGCAACTTCGCCGTGCTCGTGGCGCTGACCCCGGGCGCGAACCTGGTCACCGCTACGTTGACGATGCTCGACCGGACCACGGCCACGCACACGGTGGCGGTCTCCTCGCAGGGATCGCTGCTGCCCTTCACCGTCGAAGCGGCACCGAAGACCGGCTTCGCGCCGCTGACCACGGTCTACAGCCTCACCAATCCGAACGCGGTGAACGTCACCTTCACCATCGACGGGCTGGGACCGTTCTTCCTCGGCGCGGGCGCGACGTTCCAGTTCTCGCGCACGTACGCCGCGGGCGTGCACACCCCGACCATCGTCTTCCGCGCCGGGACCCAGGCCTTCACGGCCCGCGTGGTAATCGACTCCCGCGACCAGGCCCAGACCGATCAGATGCTCCGCAGCATCTGGAGCGGCCTCAATACCGCGCTGGCCGCGGGCAACAAGGAAGTGGCCATGCGCCATCTCACCGGCGCGGCGCAGGAAAGGTACGGCCCGCTCTTCGACGCGCTGATGCCGCACATGCCCGGGATCGTGGCCTCGTATTCACCGATGGAGCAGGTGTCGCTCTCCAATGACCTCGCCACGTACGCCGTGTCGCGGCTCGACGGCTCGACCCGCCGCCTTTACCTGATCCAGTTCCTCCGCGATGCCGGCGGCGTCTGGCGCATCGACGGGATGTGAGGAAGGACCCCTGACCATGAAAACCATTCAACGATATTTCCTGACCCTCACGCTGGCCGCCTCGATGGCGTTGCCGCTGTTCGCCTACGAAGCCGAAACGACGCACCGGAAAATGACCGCCGCCGCGACGAAAGCGTCGGTGCTCTATACCGACCCGAGGATCATGTACTCCCTCGGACTGCTGAAGGCGGACAGACAGACGTTCAACTACTACAAGTCCGAGGAGGGCGTGATCCTCGGAATGAAAGACTATTCGCTCGCGGATTTCGTCGCCGAGGGGTCGTACGAAGAGGATTACCCCGCCCTGCGCGCGCTGAACCACTTCTACGATCCCCTGCACGACCGCGGTCTGCGGGCCTTCGGGGTCGCGGGCATTGCCTCGTGGCGGTACATGACCGAGCCGACCGAGATCGACGGCCAGGCGTATTCGCTGCGCGACGCGCGCTGGTACCTGAACCACGGGCTGACGTTCAAGCACGCCGACGTGGCTTACGCCGACAGCCAGCGCAAGCTCGGGATGACCTACGTGCTGCGCACCCTCGGCCACGTCATGCACCACCTGCAGGACATGGCGCAGCCGCAGCACGTGCGCAATGACCAGCACCTCTCGTACGTCTCGGCCTGGGAGAGCCGGTACGAGAAGTACACCTCCGCGCGCGGCGCGGACCTGCAGTGGCTGATGGACGGGGCCACCCCGAACTATCCCTCGCCCAACTTCCTGACCGCGGCCGACTTCTGGACCAACAGCTCCGGTACGGGGATCGCGCAGCAGAACAATCGCGAGTTCCTCAGCCACGGCACGAACTTCCGCCTTTCGGCCAACGGTGTGACGACCGGCGCCTACCCCGAGCCGGTCCCGGAGGGGTACACCGACTACACCCCCGCGGAGCTCGGCCTGACCCTGCGCTCGAACGATCAGGCGCAGTGCGGCAACCCGGCCATCAACTGCACGATGACGATGTACTCGACGCTCCTGGTCCCTCGCGCGTCGACGCTGTCGATCTTCGACCAGGACCTGCGCGCCACCGGCGTGGAGGTGGTCTGGGACGCCGACATCCTCGGCTTCAAACCGGTCGCGCGCCGTTTCTTCGATCTCAACCAGGTCAATTTCGACGACGTGTATCGCTGGCTGATCCCCCGCGCCGTGTCGTTCTCCGCCGGCATGGTCAATCACTTCTTCCGCGGCAAGCTGGAGATCAGCGAGCCGTCGACCGGCACCTACTCGGTGGTCGATCACTCCACCGGCGAGGGCTTCCGGAAGATCCGGATCACGGCCAAGAACATCACCCCGGACGAAGCGCTGTTCGGCGGGACCATCCGCCTGATCGCCACGTATCACCTCAACCACTGCTACCAGCCCGACCTGTCGGGAGAGTGGCAGGTCGACGGCGCCGGGCAGTTGAAGGAGCCCTGCCCCAACTACCGCTCGCCGGAAGAGCACATCAGCCTGAGCCTCGAGCAGGCGGTCTCGTTCGGCGTCGATGAGTCGAAGCAGATGACCTTCACGCTCGTCGACGCCATCCCGCTCAACGCCACCGATCTGAAGTTCCAGCTCTACTACACCGGCGCCGTCGGCGCGGAGAACGAGTCGTTCGCGCTGGGGATGCTCGACGTGTCGGAGCCGACGTTCATGGCCGCCATGAATGCCACGGACGTGTTCGAGCTCGGCGGCACGTACTACAAATGGCAGGACATCGTGGCCGGCATCGGCGCGCCACCCTTCAACGCCATCGACATCGACGAGAGCGGCACCTACAACCCGCCGAAAGACGTGAACGTGACCGGCGCCGCGTTCAACTTCCAGATCTACGTGAACGGCATGAAGGTCGCGGACGCCCCGGCCGTGCCGGAAGGTCGCTTCACGCGGCTGGCGATGATCGTCGGCCTGCGCGGCTTCGATTTCAAGATGATCGCGGTCAGCACGCAGTTCAGCCGCTCCGACAGCGACTACGGCTTCCCCGCCAAAATCAGCCAGTACTATTTCGAGGACGACACGCCTCGCCACTCCGCGGTCAAGCCGCTGCGCAACCACACGCTGCAGCACTCCAGCACCACCCTCTGGGGCTACTACCCCGTCTCGACGGCGAACATCGCCGTGATGCCGAAGAGTGAGGTCGCCAACGCCGCGACTCCGGTCCCGCTGCAGATGGCCGCCGGGGTGCTCCTCGGCCTTTCTGCCCCGACGACCGAGTCGTCGACGAGCAGCATGAAGAGCACGGAGGGCGCCGGCACGCAGCCTGTGCTCGATGCCCCCGCGCAGCGGATGCTGGTCCCGAGCTCGAACGCGAAGCCGGTCACGCCCGAGGCGTCGGACCGGAACACGGTTCAGGCGCTCCCGGTACGGTCGAACTGAAAGTAAGCGGAGCGCCGGCGTCCCGCCGGCTGTCGTGGCGGCGTCCCGCG
>DASUSL010000540.1:0-4987 GCA_036375135.1 Thermoanaerobaculia bacterium
CACGTGTTCACCATGTCTCCGGTACAAACACTGTCTGCGGAGGCGTCCCGCCTCCGCATCCGGCACGTTGCGGGCGAGACGCCCGCACAACAGCCGGCGTGGACGCCGGCGGTCCACTCGAACTCCCGACGGTCAAACAAAGTCCGCGATTCTGCGGAACTGGCTCTCCCCGTCGAGTCCCGCCTCCGCGATCACCGCGCGGGCGGGGCCGCTGCCCATGTAGCGGCCGTGCATGAAGGGATGCATGGTCATCGCGCGCCCGCGGTCTGAGCGAATCCACCGGTACATCGTGGCGAGCGTGAAGCCGGTGATGCCCATCGCGCGCGCCTGCGCCTCCTCGGGGAAGATCGACTCGCGCTCGTCGCGCGGCAGCGCATCGAACAGCTCGGCGCTCGCGACGACGTACGCGTCGACGTCGATTCCGGCGCGCGCGAGCAGCGGCAGCGTCTCCGTGACGAACGTGTACGTCACGCCCGATTCCTGCAGCACGATCACCGCGTCAGGGCGGCCGTTCGCCGCGCGCAACCGATACACACCCTGGCGCGCCGCGGAAGCGGGCGCCAGTCCCAGCGCCTCGCGGTCGACGACGACCTGCGGCGGACGCGTGACGAACGGCGCGATCACCGACGGACGCAGCGCGATGGCAGCCGTCAGCAGCGGCCAGATCTCCTGCGCGTCCCACGGCGTGAGCGTGATCATCGCGCCGGGCGCGAAGTTCTCCTGCAGCAGTTGCAGCGGCTGCGGGTCGGCGTGCGTCGGACCGTCTTCGCCGGTGGTCAGTCCCGCGTGCGCGCAGACGAGAATCATCGGCCGCGCGCTCGTGCCCCTGGCCTCGTGACGGGCCTGATCGCCGATGGCGTGCAGTCGCGCGGCGATGTGTCCCAGCGGCGCGAGGAACGCGGCGTACGACGAGCCGGCGCCGATGTGCTTCCCGAACGACGAGACACCCGACAGCACGCCGGCCATCGCATCCTCGCAGATGCCGCCGATCGAGAGCGTGCGCGAGTCGCGATTGCGCACGCAGTCGAAGAAGCCCTGGTCGAACTCCTTCCCCGCCTCGGCGATGCTCGTCGAGCCGAGGAGGTCGGCCGCGGCGAGAAACAGGGCGCCGCCGCTGAAGCGGTTGAGGTAGCCGAGCGATTTGCCGAGCTCTCCGCGCAACGTCACTTCGCGTCCCGGCGCGAGCGCGAGCTCGGGCGGCGCGGTGTGTGCGTTCGCGGCGATGGCGTAGACGTCCTCCACCGCCGGCGCATCGGGGCGCGGTTTCCGCTTCGCCGCATCGAGACGCTGCTTCGCGGACATCAGCCGTTCGGCGAGGGTCTGCACCATCGCCGGCTGTGACTCGAGCCAGCGCCGCACGGCGCTCAGCGACTGCCAGTAGCAGCGCTCCACCATCGCCGCGCTCGCGCCGCCGTTGCACAGCATCGCATTCGGCTCGCACGACGGCACGTCGTTGGCCGGGAGCGCCAGCGCTTCTCGGAATCCGTGCGAGCAGAGCTTGTGTCCCGCGCCGTGCGACGCGCGTCCCTCGATGCCGTACCGCCACCCTTTGTGCGTGCGATAGACGATTGCCGTGGGGCGATCGTTGTCGCTGAGCGACGCCAGTTGATGGGCGGCCGCGATCTGCTGGAAGTCCGTGCCGTCGGGGACGGTGAAGACGTTCCAGCCGTTCATCAGAAACAGCTCGGCCGGGTCCCACTGCACGTAATCGCCGCGCTGGTTCCCTTCGCGCGTGACGCGATCCGAGTCGATCGACGACTGATTCCAGTCCACGTGCACGATCACGTTCGCCAGCGAGGCCGTCCCCGCGAACGCCAGCCCCTCGGCCACGCGGCCGGGCGTGAGGCCGCCTTCGCCCTCGAGCACGTGCACGCGCGGCGCGTTCGTGCCGAACCAGTCGAAGGCCGCGAGGGCGAGCCCGAGCGAGGAGGCCATGCCGACGCCGGAGGCGCCGGTGGCGAGCGGAACGAACGGCGTCGCCGGAGTCGGATGTCCGTCCAGCGCCTTCGACCCGAATGCGCGGAAGAGCGGCGTGGCGTTGGTCGGATTGCGGCGGAATCCGAGCAGGTCTTCGAGCTGGATGCGTCGGGGAGCGGCGCCCGCTTCGGGCGCCCGGAGACCCGCAATCCGGAGGATCTCCGAGCGCAGCGCCGACATGGCGTAGAGGCCGAGGGCTTTGTGGCCGGCGGCCCAGGAAAGGACGTCGGCGTCGTCGCGGTCGGGATCGAGCGCGTCGTAATCCAGCGTCTCGAAGAACAGCGTCGACACGATGCGTCCCGACGAGATCGACCCGCCGGGGTGGCCCGACATCGGCGCGTAGTTGTAGAGCATCGCGCAGAGCGTGCGGTAGGCGAGATCGAGCTTCTCCAGCGCGTCCACGTCACGCGCGGCCAGCGGCGCGAAACCGGAGCGGTCGACGGGAAGCGCGCGGCGCGAGTCGAGCGTGGCGGTGGTCATCGGTACGTCCTTTCGACGAAGCTGCGGAAGCCGGCGGCATCCTCCGCGGCGAGGGCGATGCGCGCCGCCGCCTCGACGAGGTCGTCGAGCGCGGTGGCGATGGAGATGCGGAGAAAGTGCTTCCCTTCACTGCCGGCGGTGCCGAACGAGCGCCGGTCGAGCGTGGAGACGCGGTAGTCGTTGAGCAGGAAACGCTGGAACAGCGTGGACGGGGAAGTCGTCTCGCGCAGCGGCTCGGGGAGACGCTCCCACGCCTCGATCGCGCCGACGCGCGCGCACACGCCGCCGATGTTGGGAAAGAGATAGAACGCGCCGCGCGGCGTCTGGCAGGTCACGCCGGGGATGGAGGCGAGGCGGTGCACGATCACGTCGCGGCGGCGCTGGAACTCCGCGGTCATGGCCGCGATGGCCGGCCCGCTCTCCGGCGACTCGATGGCCAGCTTCGCCCCGAGCTGGTTGTAGCCCGGCACGCACGAGAAGTAGTTGATGTTGAGGTTGCGGAACGCCTCCGCTTCCTCGCGCGTCGGCAGGATGGCCCAGCCGACGCGGCCGCCGGTCCACGCGTACGACTTCGACACGCCGGAGACGATGATCGTCCGCTCGGCCATGCCGGGCATCGAGGCGATGGACTCGTGCGCCGCGCCGTCGAAGAGGATGTGCTCGTAGACCTCGTCGGAGTAGACGCGGACGTCGTCCGGCGCGCGCTCGAGGATGACCTGCGCGAGCTCGCGCAACTGGTCGCGCGTGGCCACGCCGCCGGTGGGATTGGAGGGGAAGTTGAGATAGATGAGACGCGTCTTCTTCGAGATCAGCGGCGCGAGCTCGGACGCCGTGCACGTGAAGCCGCGCTCTTCGCGCAGGTGCAGCGGGACGCGCACCGCGCCGACCCAGCCGGTGAAGGACTCGTAGATCGGAAAGCCGGGACTCGGGTAGATCACTTCGTCGCCGGGATCGCAGTAGATCTCCTGCGCGAATCCGATGGGCGGCTTCGCGCCGGGGAAGACGACGACACGGTCGGGCGTGATGTCGAGCCCGCGCGAGTCGCCGGCCTCTTTGGCGATGGCGATGCGCAGCGACTCGAGGCCCTGCGGATCGACGTAATGCGTCTGCCCGAGATCGATCTGCCGCTTGACCTCCGCGGCGATGTGCGCAGGCAGGGGAAAGTCGGGCTCCCCGACGTGACACTTCAGGACGCGGTGGCCGCGCGCCTCCAACTCGCGGATCAGCGGCGCGATCCGGAACGCGTTCTCGGAGCCGAGGAGGGACATGCGAAGCGCAAAGCGCGGCGGCGCGGCAGAGGCAGTGGCGAGCATGCATGGAGCGTCGTTCGCGCCGCACGCGCTGTCCGTGCCGGTGCGCACAAGGGGGTGTGATGGGCGAACGTGGCCGAGCCCGGCGTGCCGAGATCGCGTCCCCCACCGGCATCCGCGTCAGCCCACACGAATCCACCATCAACGACGCCCTCATCGTCCTCGACTTTCGCCGGCACCGTCCCGTGGGAGGTGGTGTGGGGGGCGGTGCCGGAGACCCTCGAGGGAGGGATGCTGCTGTCGCCGCGGGTAGCGGGGACGGGGACGGCGGCGGCTGAAACGGTGCTGGGCCAACTCGCCGACCCAGTGCCGATCCCGGAGCAGCCGGTTTCGGAGCGCCGGAACCAATCCCTCTTTGGCTACGTCGAGCTGGTTCCCGAGCACGATCTCCAGCGTGGGAAGTAACCCGGCCATCGCCGGCTGTTCCCGCTGACGCGAGGGCGGGGCGGCCCACGGCTTCTCCTCCTCTTCATCAGAAAGAATCGATCGTACGAGTCCAGCCCTATTTCCGGCCGGCGCTCCATCGTCCCGGTCAGGATGTGTGTGCCCAGCCTGCGCGCGAGAGCTGCCGGGATGGCCTCCTCGAAGAAGAGCCAAACTTGCCGCACGTCGGCGTATACCCTGACTTTCCAGTCTTCCGGCTTTCGAAGCGCCGCGCGTAAACGTCTTCACGCCCGCGGAAGAGGGAGCGGAACAGTGCGACCTTCGCCTGCGACGCGGACTGCAGGTGGACAGGAGCCGCTGCAGAGTTCAACGACATACCATCAAGCATAAGTGCGCTCGACTAGCTAGGCGTCGCGAGCGCCAACATGTCTGCGCGAGTGTTGGTCGCCATAAACACGTATAGGTTACTTATCGAATGCGATGAAATGGCCCAGGATCTTCAGATCGGTGCGCAACAGAAGAATCTGATTTCGTCGCAATTGATACGAGAGCGCCGCTTGGAACCTATGCGTTTCTTGAATCGCCCTCGACGCGACACGACGATGGGGAGATGAAGTCCCGGGAATGGGAACGCCGTACGATTCTGATCTTCCTGCTCTCGCTCGTCGTGGCGCTGGCGCTCGACGACCTCCGCCGATGACGCTGGCACTCCCGCTCTCCGCTTCCGCCACTCTCCTCGGCCGCGTCATCTCGTTCTATTTTCCGAGGCAAAGGGGTGAGCGCGTGGCGAACAATAGCGCCGCCGGCGGCGAGTGAGTCAACGCGGTGCTATAGTC
>DASUSL010000541.1:0-20815 GCA_036375135.1 Thermoanaerobaculia bacterium
GCGGGCCACCGCCCGCCCCGCGCTCATTCTCTTACTGCGAACAGCCGTCCGCGTCGCCTTCGCCCGGCAACGCCGCTTCGATGCTTCCCGTCTGCGGGTGGATGCGCAGCGCCTCACCCTCCGTGCGCACGATCACGTGATCGCCGCTCCAGCTCACCTTCGGATCGCCGGCCGTGAGCGTCAGCGGCACGCGTGCCGTCTTCACGTTCTTCCCGTCCAGCGAGACGACGATGAGTGCAGCCGCGCCGTCCACGGAATCGATGACCGCGATGCGATGGCTGTTTCGCGCCCACACCGGCACGCTGAGGAAGCTGTGATACCGCGTGTCGTCCGCCGCGGGATGGACGACCTCCCCATCGACTTCCAGCGCCGCGCTGCTGACCTCCTCGGGGGCGCCGAGGGGCACGTGCCGCCACTGGGCGAGAGAGCGTCCGTTCGGCGAGAGCGCGAAGTGCAGTCCCGCGCGCTCGTGCGTCAGCTCGCCCGAGTCGGCATCCCATTCGAGGTAGAGCGTCACGCTCGGGTTCACGTGCCCTTCGAGGAACACGCGCTTCGAGTCGCGCCAGCCGAGCTGGATCGCGCCGGTCACCGGGGCGTCTTCCGGCACGGCCAGGACGCGCACCAGGTCGCCGTTCTCCCTGATCACCACCACCTCGGTGACCGGAATGCCGGCGTCGTCGACACGCACGCGCGAGTACGCGATACGGCTGCCGAACCACGACGGCAACTCCACGCCGAGCGGGTCGGTGGTCACGACGCGCTGGTTCGCGCCTTCTTCGAGCCAGATCGACTGGCCGTCCGTCGCGACGCGCGGGCAGTCGGCGAGTGCCGGCACGGCCAGCGCCGCGGTGATGAGCAGCAACGTCAGGAATCGGGTCAGTTGCACGAGCCACCTCCGTTCAGGTAGCGGATGATCCCGCGCGTGCGCGTGTGGCCCTGCAGGACCGCGCGGCCGGCGCCGAGGAAGAGATCGATGTGGTAGTCCTGAATCGCGCCGCCGGTGTCGTCGGCGCGCCGCGCACCGTAGCCTTCCAGGCTCACGTTCGCGTTCAGCGGGATGATGTCCGGATCGACGGCGATGCTGACGTTCGCCTCCACGCAGCGTCCCGACCTTCCGGTCGCGCACGTGACGTAGCGGAAGCAGCGGTTGTTGCCGGTGCGTCCCTCGCGGTTGTTCCGCGCGTAGTCGGGCTGGATGTAGCGCCCGCCCGTGTCCTGTCCGGTGCCCTGCATCGTCACGCCGCGGCCGAAGAGGAAGTTCTGCGGATACGGCCGGTCGAGGCCGCACGCCTGCACCATCGGCCCGTTGTATTCCGCTTCGCTGGCGATGATGTAGCCGGTGTAGAGGAACGGCGACTGGTAGTCCGCCTCCTGGAAGCGGATCGAGGCCGGCGAGGTGGTGGTGATGTCGTCGTTGGCCGCGCTGATGCGCGCCGTCCCCTGCTTGCGCGTCGTCACGCGTCCCGTGGCCACGCCGCTGGCGTTGGTCGCGGACGTGGGCTGGGTGATGTTGTCGGCGCTGCCGCGATCCGACTCGAAGCGCAGCGCGATGCCCGACTGCGGCTGGCCGTTCTTCGTCACCGTGCCGGTGAGGTCGGAGCGGTACTGCACGCAGCGGTTCTGCGTGCGCGACTCGGTGGGGATGATCGGCGCCGTCGCCGTAATGCGCGCCGACTTGTCGTTCTTGTACGTCACTTCCCAGCGGAAGCGCGCGTCGGCGCGGCCGGCCTCCGTGGCCGAGCCCCAGCCCGTCCTGCAGCAGCAGTTCTCCTGCGCGCGCAGCAGGAACGACACGTTGTTGCCTTCGATGGTCACCTGATCGCTGACGTCGACCGGGCTGACGACGGCGCCGACTCCGGCGCACGCGGCCGGGGTGAAGGTGACGATGGTGTTGCCGACGTAGCCGATGTCGTCGGCCTGACCGCCGATGATGGTCAGCTTCACTTTCTCGACCGGCTTCGCAAAGGTGCGGACGACGCGCAGGTTGGCGAACGTGCCGCGGCCGCCGGCGGAGACGGAGTACGTATGCGTGGTTTCGTAGATCTCGGGTGGTTCCTCGGCCGGTTCTTCCGCGCGGAGCGGAAGCGCCGAGGACAAGACGAGTGCGGCCAGTGCGAGCGCAGCAGCAGCACCCTTGCCGCCAATTCTGACGTGCATGAAAGGGCCTCCAGGATTTTTTGAGACGCTCGGACCGGTCCTGCGACTACTGACTCCATAGTACGCATTTCTGGAAAGCAGGAGAGCGGCGGTTACGGCTTCGACACGCAACCGGCACAGGACGTCAGAGAAGTTACGGATGTCGTTTCGCAGGCGAAAACGAAGGGCGTGGCTTCAGCCGGACCTGCGTTTTCGAGTGTCGGCAAACGAATGGCGAGATCGGGACAGGCTGAAGCCTGTCCTACGTTTTCACGGGCGTCGTGGGTCAGCGCGACGTGAGCGGCTCCCACGCGCACTTCGCGCTCGCCTCCACCCGCAACGCGTCGTACGGATCAACGGGCAGCCACGCCACGCGCTGCCGGTCGAGCTCCTCGCGCAGCCGGCGCACGGCTACCTGCATGCGCTCGTTCGTGGAGACGTCTTCCACCTCGCCCCAGGCCGGGTGCCTGCCCGGCCCTTTGATCGACCAGACGAAGAGCGGCACGCCGATGCGCTGGAGGTAGCGGCGGACGACGTCCGCGTGGTAGCGGCTCTGGTCCTCCTCGCCGTTCAGCAGGAGCACGATGGCGCGGCGGCGCGGCTCGCGCAGCGCCTCGGTGCCCGCGACGGCGAGGGCGTCGGCGAAGCGCAGCGCCGGCCCGCGCGACCCTTCCACGTTCGTCAGGAGGAAGCGCACGCCGCGGTTGGCTTCGAAGGATCCCGAGCTCAGGAAGAGATCGGAGTTGCCCACGCCGTCCGCGACCGGCCAGATGAAGCGCAGCGAAGTGTACGGCATCGCGAACCCGGCCTCCGGCATGCGCGCGCGGTTCAGGTTGCGCCGCCGGAACTCTTCGCCGGGCGCCGCGCCGGCGCGCACCACCAGCACCGTCGCGCCGCCCGTTTCCACTTCGCTGGCCACGACCGGCTTGCCGTCGAGGCGGAAGCACTTTGCGGGATCCTTCGTCCCCTGCCGCTCGCGCACGAGCGTCGCCGTCAGCTCCGCCGGCACTTCCTCGGAGTAGCCTCCGAAGACGACGTCGCGCTGCGCGCTCGCGCCATCCTCGAACTCGAGGTCGATCGACAGCACGTTCATCGCGTCCGGCGGCAGCGCCGGCAGCTTCACGCTGCGGGTGAGCGTGCTGGCCAGCGTCTTCCCGTTCAGCTTCACCGACATCTTCTTCGGCATCACGCCGCCGATGTGCTGCCAGGTGATGTCGGCGCGGTCGCGCCGGAACATCACGCCGATCTCCGCCTGCGGCCGCGGCACGTTGAGAAGCTGGGTGTCGCGGGCCAGCTCGCGTCCCTCGGCGTCGCGCGCGACGGCGGTCAGCTCGTGCGGCGCCAGCTCCGCTCCGATGTCGATGTTCGTGCGCCACGGCGCGCCGCGCAGCAGGTCGGCGCGCCTGCCGTCGAGCAGGATCTCGACCGAGTGCACCGCCGGGTCGACCCGCGCCTCGATGGCACGCGTGCCGGTCATGAGTCCGAGGAGTCGGGTGACGAAAACGAGTTCGGCTAGCATGGCGTGGGATGACCGGTCATGAGGAACAGGCGTCGCGCTACTGGGATCGTGAGGTCTTGGCTCGAGAATACCAGTCGTGGATGACACATCCCCGTGTGCGCTGGGCGATCAACAGCGCTGTTTCCGGATCGCCACAGGAATGGCCGCTGGACTGGCTCGCCTCCTGGCTGCAGGGGCGCACGTTCCACCGCGGGCTGAGCATCGGCTGCGGCTCCGGAAGCCTCGAGCGCGACCTGCTGACGCGCGGCATCTGCGACGAGATGGATGCCTTCGACGGCTCGGCCGAGTCGCTGCGCATCGCGCGCGAGGAGGCGGCGAAGGCCGGCCTCGCCGATCGCATCCATTACTCCCTCGGCAACTTCAACGAGCCGCGGTTGCCGCGCGACGCGTACGACGTCGTCTTCGCGCACCAGTCGCTGCATCACGTGGCCAAACTGGAGAAGCTCTTTCGCGCCGTGTTGCGCGCGCTGAAACGGGACGGACTGTTCTATCTCGACGAGTACGTCGGTCCGTCGCGCGAGCAGTGGAACGCGGCGACGTTCGCCGCGCATCGCGCGCTGTACGACATGATCCCCGAGGAGCAGCGGCTCGTCTCCGTGCTGCCGCTGCCGATCGAGGTCGACGATCCGTCGGAGGCGATCCGCTCGGACGAGATCCTGCACGAGGTCGAGGTCGGCTTCGAGCTCGTGGAGCGCCGCGATTACGGCGGCAACCTCCTCGCGCCGATCTTCCCGTACGTCGAGCAGAAGGACGCGCTGATCGACATGCTGATCACCGCCGAGCAGGAGCTGCTGAGTGCGGGACAGCCGTCCTTCTACACGATCGTCATCGCCCGGCCGAAGCGCCGGACGCTCGCGAGCGCGCGCTACTTCGCGGTGCCGAAGCTGAAGCGCATTCGCCGCGAGTTGCACCGGCTGGGCAGGCTGAAGCCTGCCCTACGTCCCCCGACGTAGGACAGGCTTCTCGTAGGACAGGCTTCAGCCTGTCCATCGCAGCGAAAGCGCCGCGGCCAGCAACGCGCACCGGACAGAGCTCAGAGGATATTGATCGGGTCCACGTCGATGGCCACTTCCACGCCCTTCCACTTGCGCGGCAGCAGCACCGCCTCGACCGCGCGGCGCAGCGCCGTGCGCATCGGTGAACGCAGCAGGATCTGGAAGCGCCACACCCCTTTGATGCGCGCCATCGGCGCGGGGGCGGGGCCCTGGATGCGCGTGCCGTTCAGCGGCTGCACCGCCTCCTCGAGCGCGATGCCGCACTCGCGCGCCGCCTTCTCCACGTCCGTCAGGTGCTCGCCGCGGAAGAGGAGCGCGATCATCGACGTGACCGGCGGATAGTGAAACGTGCGGCGGAACTGGATCTCCGCCTCGAAGAACGCCTCGTAGTCGTGATGCAGCGCGTGCTGGATCGCGTAGTGCGTCGGGAACGCCGTCTGGATCATCACCTTGCCGCGCAGCTCCCCGCGCCCCGCGCGGCCGGCCACCTGGGTCAGCAGATAGAACGTCTTCTCCGCGGAGCGGAAGTCGGGATAGCCGAGGATCGAGTCGGCGTTGAGGACGCCGGTGAGCGTGACGTTGGGAAAGTGGTGTCCCTTGCTCAGCATCTGCGTGCCGATGAGTGCGCGCGTCTCGCCGCGGCGGAAGCGGTCGAGGATCTGCACCAGCGATCCCTTGCGGCGCGTCGAGTCGCGGTCGAGCACGTCCACCGGCACGTCGGGAAAGACGGCGCGGAAGCGTTCCTCCACCTTCTCCGTGCCGAAGCCGATCGGCTGCAGCACCTCGCCGTTGCAGAGCGGGCAGTGCTGCGGGATGCGCGTGCGGAAGCCGCAGTAGTGGCAGATCAGCAGCCCCTCGCGGCGATGCACGGTCAGCGTGACCGAGCAGTCCTTGCAGCGGAACTCGTGGCCGCACTCGCGGCAGAGCAGGTACGGCGCGTAGCCGCGGCGGTTGATCAGGATGATGGCCTGCTCGCCGGCGTCGAACGTCTCGCGCATGGTCTTCTTCAGATCGCCGCTGAAGATGACGAAGCCTTTGTCCTCTTTCTCCGGCCGCTCCTTGCGCAGGTCGACGATCTCGACGTCGGGCAGCGGCCGCTCCTCCACGCGCGAGGCCATGCGCAGCAGCGTGTACTTGCCGCGCGCCGCGTTCTCGCGCGACTCGAGCGACGGCGTGGCCGAGCCGAGGACCACCGGGATGCCGCGAAGCTGCGCGCGCACGACCGCCAGATCGCGCGCGTTGTAGCGCGGGTTCTCCTCCTGCTTGTACGCGCCGTCCCCTTCTTCGTCGACGACGATCAGGCCGAGGCGCTGGAACGGCGTGAAGAGCGCGGAGCGCGGCCCGATGGCCACGTCCACCTCGCCGCGCCGCGCGCGCCACCACTGGTCGAAGCGCTCGCTCGCGGAGAGATTGCTGTGCAGGATGGCGATGCGCTCGCCGAAGCGCTCTTTCAGGCGCGACGCGAAGACCGGCGTGAGGGAGATCTCCGGCACGAGCAGGATGGCCTGCTCTCCCCGCTTCACGACGCTCCGCATCAACTCGATGTAGACCTCGGTCTTCCCGCTGCCGGTCACGCCTTCGAGGAGGAACGGCGCGAACGTGCCGAGCGACTCGTTGACCGTCTTGATGGCCAGCCGCTGCTCGAACGAGTACGAGATCTCGCCGGTCGTCGCGCCTTCGAGTCCCGCGAGAAATGCATCGAGCGTGTGCCGCCGCGCGCGGCGCTCGATCTTCACCACGCCCTTTTTCACCAGCGCGGAGAGCACGGCCGCGCTCACGCCGCCATGCTCCAGCGCGCGCACCGACAGCTCGCCGCCGCGTTTCTGCAGCAACTCGACCGCGGCCTGCTGCTTCGGCGTCAGTCCGCCCGGATCGCTCTCCAGCACGACGAAGCGGTCGTACCGCACTCCCTCGGCGTCCTTGAACCGCTCGTGCAGCGCGATGATCCCCGCGTCGCGCAGCCGCTGCACCGCGGAGCGCGGGATCTTCAGCTCTTCGAAGATCGTCGACACCGGCAGCGGGCGCTTGCGCAGCTCCTCGAGCAGCACGAGATCGCCGTCGAGGATCTGCTTCTCGCCGCGCGCTTTCTCGATCATCGCCTCGTCGGCGGTGAGCACCGCCTGGCGCTTGCCGCGCGAGGCCATGTTCGCCGGCAGCGCGGTGCGCAGCATCTCGCCGAGGGGGGCGATGTAGTAGTCCGCGGCCCAGCGGCAGAGATCGATGATCTCCGGGATCAGCGCCGGCTCTTCGTCGTCGAGCACCGCGCGGATCGGCTTGAGCTTCTGGCCCGCGGGCGGCGCGTCGAGCAGCGCCACGACGAAGCCGGTGGTCAGCCTCGGCCCGAGCGGCACCTCCACGCGCGACCCGAGCCGCACGCTGTCGCGCAGCTCCTCGGGGATGGAGTACGTCAGCGTGCCGTGGAAAGCCACGGGCACTGCGACTTCGACGTATGCGGAGAGGCCGGACATGTTCCTGGTCGTTGGTTGCTGGTTCCTGGCGATTCCTCGACTTCCGGCGTGCTGACTCAGGCGCGAAGCCGCACTGAGCCAGGAGCCAGCAACCAGCAACTCATACCGGGATCCCCAGTTCCGCCATCACCTTCTTCATGTCCGCCCAGACGTCCTTCTTCGCCGCGGGGTTCCGCAGCAGGTACGCGGGGTGATACGTCGGCATGAGCTTGATGCCGTCGTACTCGAGCCACTGCCCGCGCACGGCGGAGATGCCGTAGCTCTTCTCCGTGAGGCTCTGCAGGCCGAAGCGGCCCAGCGTGACGATGACTTTCGGCTGGATCAGCTCCACCTGGCGGCGGATGAAGGGACGGCAGGCATCGAGCTCGTCGGGCTCCGGGTTGCGGTTCTCCGGCGGCCGGCACTTGATGACGTTGGCGATGTAGACCTGCTCGCGCGTCAGCTTCATGGCCTTGATGATGTCGGTCAGCAGCTGCCCCGCGCGCCCGACGAACGGCTCCCCTTTTTCATCCTCGTCGCGCCCCGGCGCCTCGCCGATGAACATGAGGTCCGCGTTCGGACTGCCGACGCCGAAGACGACGTTCGTGCGCGTGCCGGCCAGGCGGCAGGCGGCGCAGTTGTGCGCCTCGGCGACGAGCGCGTCCCAGTCCGACATCTCCTGTGGGGCGGGCATCAGCCCGCCGGTTTCCTCGCGGGCTGAAGCCCGCGCCACATTCAGGTCCAGGTGCGTAAATCCGAACTCGCGCAGCATCGCCAGCTCGTGGAGAACGTCAGGGGTCATCGCCGCGATTATGGTCTAATTGCGGCACCCATGAAAAAGACATTCGCCGCGCTCCTTCTCTGTGCCCTTGCTCTGCCCGCGTTCGCCAAAAAGGCGACCGTCAAGGTGATCAACCAGAGCAAATGGGAGATCCACCATCTCTTCATTTCGCCCGCCTCCGAGGAGGATTGGGGACCCGATCAGCTCGAGGACGAGATCCTCACCAAGGGCGACGCGCTCACCATCACCCAGATCCCGTGCGACTCGTACGACATCAAGGTCGTCGACGAAGACGGCGACGAGTGCATCATCGAGGCGGTCGATCTCTGCCGCGACAACTCGTTCTGGAAGATCACGGACAAGGATCTTCTGGAGTGCGAAGGCTACGAGTAGTTGCCGGTTGCCGTGTTGCTGGTTTGCGATGCGGCACCGATCGGACCGTGACGTAGGGCAGGCTTCAGCCTGCCCTACGTTCGGCTTGGCCCCGTCTCCCTAACGCGCCGCGCGCGGCTTCGCGTTCTTCACGTGCTTCTCCAGCCACTGGTCCATCTCCCACAGCATGTGCATCACGCTCTCGCGCGCGCGGTAGCCGTGGGACTCGGACGGGAGCATCACCAGGCGCGCGGTGCCGCCGAGGCCGGACAGGGCCTGGTAGAGGCGCTCGCTCTGGATCGGGAACGTGCCGGTGTTGTTGTCGTCGATGCCGTGGATCAGCAGGATCGGCTCGTTGATCTTGTTCGCGTGCGTGAACGGCGACATCTTCATGTACGTCTCCGTCGCCTCCCAGAACGTGCGCTCCTCCGCCTGGAAGCTGAACGGCGTCAGCGTACGGTTGTAGGCGCCGCTGCGGGCGATGCCGGCGCGGTAGAGATCGGAGTGCGCGAGCAGGTTCGCCGCCATGAACGCGCCGTACGAGTGGCCGCCGATGGCCATGCGATCGCGGTCGCCGACGCCGCGGCGCACCAGCTCGTCCACCGCCGCCTGCGCGCCGGACACGAGCTGCTCGATGTACGTGTCATTCGGCTCCTTGTCCCCCTCGCCGATGATCGGAATGGCCGGATCGTCGAGGATCGCGTAGCCGCGCACGAGCCAGAACAGCGGCGTCCCCCAGCCGGCGCGGATGAAGCGGTGCGGCGAGTCCTGCACCTGTGACGCCGCGGCGGCCGTCTTGAACTCCTGCGGATACGCCCACATCAGCACCGGCAGCGGCCCGTCCTTCTTCGCGTCGTAGCCCGGCGGCAGATACAGCGTGCCGGTGAGTGCGACGCCGTCCTTGCGCTGATAGCGGATCAGCTCCTTCGTGGCGGCGGCGAGCTGCGGCGACGGATGCGGGAACTGCGTGATCTGCGTGGCCTTCTTCGACTTCAGGTCGCGCACGTAAAAGTTCGGCGGCTCGGAGGCCGACTCGCGACGCGTGAGCAACCGCTGTCCGCGCTCGTCCAGGATCGCGTACGGCAGCTCGTACACCGCACCTTCCGAACGCCACAGCCGCGTCTTCTTTCCGCTCGCGACCTCGAGCTCGTCGACGAACGGCCGGTCGCCTTCGGTCGAGGCCCCATCGCCCATCAGGAAGATCGAGCGCCCGTTGTTCGCGGTGTGCAGGACGTACATGCCCCACTGGTTGCGCCTCGTCTCCGGCTTGCCCGGATCGGCGTAGCGGTCCTCGAAGGAACGGTCGAAGAGCAGTTGCGGCGCGGCGTCGGGAGCGGACGGGCGGATGCGCCACGTGCGCATGCGGCGCGTCTTCCACCACGACTCCGTCACCAGCGCCAGCTCGTCCGAGCCCCACTCCACCGACTCGAAGCGCAGCGCCGTCGACGCCAGCACGCGCGGCGTGCCGGTGAACGGCGCCTCGAGCGTGTACAGCTTGTCGCGGACGTCTGCCTGCACTCGCGGATCGCCCTTGTCCTGCGCCTCGATCCAGTACGCGGTGGCCGGCTGGTCGCCGCGCCAGCCGAAGCCGCGCGGCCCGGTGCGCACGGCCGAGAAGTCGATGGGCACTTCCTCCGCCAGCGGCAGGTCGGCGATCTGCTTCAGCATCTTCCCGTCGCGCGACCAGATCTCCACGCGCCGCGGAAAGCGCGACTCCGGCACGATGAACGAGAACGGCCGGTGCACGACCTCGGCGATCAGAAACCGTCCATCGGGCGACGGCTGGAACCCGCCGATCGCGCCGCTGATGCCGGCCGGCGTGACGTTGCCGTCGAGGCCGACCCAGGCGAGCTGCGACTGCAGGTGATGCTCGAAGACGTCCGCGTCGGCGGGGTTCTTCAGCAGGTCCTGATACGTGCGCGTCGTCGCCTTGCGGCCGATGCTCTCCTGCACGATCGGCCCGGTGGGGATCGCATTCGCAGCCGGAGCACTGCCATTCGCGGCGCGCATGCGCACGAGCAGCGTGCGGCTGTCCGGCAGCCAGTGGAACGGCCTGGACGGATGCGTGGCGTTCAGCCGGAACGTGCCGACGCGCTTCGCCGCCGGCGTGGCCCGCTCGACCACCCACAGCGCCGCCCCTTCATCCGTGCCGGTGAGGAACGCGATGCGCGACGAGTCGGGCGACCAGGTGATGAGGCGGATTCGTGCATTCGCCGGCAGTCCGGTGATCGCGCGCGACTCCCCGCCGCCGATCGACTGCAGCCGGATGGCGCGGTAGTACGGCGCGCGCGTCTGGTCGCCGGTCTGTGGGTTGAAGCGCACGCCGGCCAGCTTCAGCTCCTGCTGCGCGAGATCCGCGATCGTGAGCAGCGACGGCGACTCCGCCAGCAGCACCCACTGGTTGTCGGGGCTGAGGAACGGCGCCGGCGTCAGCGGCGCATCGGCCAGCGCGGCGATCTCGGCGGGCGGCATCTTGTAGCCGTCCTGCGCCAGCGCAGCAGTGGCCACGAGGAGTAGAAGTACGAGCAGTCGTTTCATGTGGGCCTTTCCGGTGTTGCCATGTTGTTGTATTGCTGGTTGCTGGCGGTGCATCGTCGCTCAGGCCTGCAGCGCGAGCAACATCGCACCACAGCAACCAGCAACGACATCACAGACGTGCCACGATCAGGTCGAGAATCCGGTTGGCGATCACGCTCTTGGCCGCCTTCGGGAAGCGCGTCGTCGCGCCGTCGCTGCCGATGACCAGCACCTCGTTCTCGTTCGAGTCGAAGCCGATGGTCGCGTCGGCCACGTCGTTGGCGACGATGAGGTCCGCCCCCTTCTTCTGCAGCTTGATGCGCGCGTTCTGCTCCACCATGTCCGTCTCCGCCGCGAAGGCGACCACGAACGGCTTCGGCGAGAGCTGCGCCACGCCCGCCAGGATGTCCGGGTTCTTGCGCAGGGTGATGGTGAGTGTGTCGCTGTCGTCGCGCTTCTTGATCTTGCGGTCCGCCACTTCGACCGGCGCAAAGTCGGCGACCGCCGCGGCCTTGATCAGGATCTGATGCTCCCCCGCCGCGCGCATGACCGCGTCGTGCATCTCCTGCGCGGTAGTGACGCGCGCGATGGTCACGTTCGGCGGCACGATCAGCGACGTCGGTCCGGAGACGAGCGTCACCTGCGCGCCGCGCCGCTGCGCCGCCTCGGCGATGGCATAGCCCATCTTTCCCGAGGAGCGGTTGGTGAGATAGCGGACCGGATCGAGCGGCTCGCGCGTCGGGCCGGCCGTGACCAGCACGCGCTTGCCCGTGAGATCGCGCGCCGCGAAACGCTCGCGCACGATCGACACGAGCTCCGGCACGTCCGGCATCTTCCCCGCCCCTTCCTCGCCGCAGGCGAGCAGGCCGTTCACCGGCTCGATGATCCCGACGCCGCGCGCGCGCAGCGTGGCGATGTTCTGCTGCACCGTCGGGTGCGCGAGCATGTACGTGTTCATCGCCGGCGCGACCAGCACCTCGGCGCGATGCGCGAGCGCGTACGTCGTCAGCGCGTCGTCGGCGATCCCCGCGGCCAGCTTCGCCAGCACGTTCGCCGTGGCCGGTGCGATCAGCAGCAGCTCCGCCCAGCGCGCCAGCTCGATGTGATCGACGCCGCCGTGGCCGGAGTCACCCCATTGCTCGGTGATCACGCCGTGGCTCGAGACGGCGGCGAGGGAGAGAGAAGAGACGAACCGCGCGGCGTTCGGCGTGAGGATCACCCGAACGACCGCGCCCGCGTCCTGAAGCCGGCGCACCAGCTCGGGCGCTTTGTAGGCGGCGATGCCGCCGGTGACGCCAAGGACGATGTTCATGACCGTAGTGCTGAGTGCTGAGTGCTGAGTGCTGAGTCCCGCCGCCCGGGTTGACTCAGCACTCAGCACTCAGCACTCGGCACTGCTTTTACGACTCCTGACCTTCCAGCGCCGTGGTCTCTTCGACCGGCGCCGTCAACTGCCACTTCACGACGTTCTGCGCCACTTCTTCCATGGCGATGCGCGTCGGCTTCGCGTGGCGCGGCTTGGTCTTCGGCTGCGCCCCCTGGATGAGCTGCTCCGCACGCTTGGAGACGAGCAGCACGTAGCGGAACTTGCTGTCAACTCCTTCCGGCAGTCCTTCCATTGCGATCCTCCTCTTTGAGTCGCTCGGCCATCTTGCCGATGGCTTCGAGCGCAGTCTTGGTCTGTAGTTTTTTGGCGATGATCGCGGCCTTCAGACATTCGGTCGCGGCGCCCAGATTGTCGTTGATGATGATGTAGTCGTAGAAATCCTTGCCTTCGTCGATCTCGTCGATCGCCTTGCGCAGCCGCAGGTCGATCTCCTCGTCGGTGTTCAGGCCGCGGTCCCGCAGTCGCACGCGCAGCGTGTCCAGCGACGGCGGGAAGATGAAGACGCTCAGCGACCGCGGCTTCAGCTCCGGATCGCGGGCGATCTGCTTCGCGCCCTGATAATCGATGTCAAGGATCACATCCTGGCCCGCCCGCAGGCGTTCCAGGACCTCGGCGCGGGAGGTACCGTACCGATGGGCGTGAACGTGAGCCCATTCGAGAAATTCCCCGCGCGCCACCATGCGCTCGAACTCCTCCATCTCCACGTAGTGGTAGCTCAGTCCCGGCACTTCGCCGTTCCGCCGCTTCCTCGTCGTATGCGAGACGGAGAAGTAGAGCTCGATCCCGAGCGGCAGGAGCTGGTCGCGGACGTTCGTGATGAGCGTCGTCTTCCCGGCGCCGGACGGGCCTGAGACGATGAACAACGTCCCGTCCGGATGGAAGTTACTCGACATTCTGTACCTGTTCGCGGATGCGCTCGAGCTCCGTTTTCAATTCTACGACAAGGGTCCGGATGCCTGCCGAGCGCGACTTCGAGCCCATGGTGTTGATCTCGCGCAGCATCTCCTGCGACAGGAAGTCGAGCTTCTTCCCCGCCGCCTCGCGCCCGCTCACCGCCTTCTCCGTCTGATCGAGGTGGTGCCCGAGGCGCGTCAGCTCTTCGGCGATGTCCCCTTTTTCCACCATGATCACCACTTCCTGGGCAATGCGCTCCTGCGAGACGTCGGTGCCCGCCTGCGCGGCGATCTCCTGCACGCGTTGCTGATAGCTGGCCAACAGCTCCGCGCGCACGTCGTCGCGCCGTTTCGCGAGCTGCTCCTGCAGGTCGCGGATGGCTGCCACGCGCGCGGTGATGTCGTTGCGCAGCGACTCCCCTTCGCGCTCCCGCATCGCCGCGAGCTGCGCGAACGCCTCGCGCACGATGCGCACCAGCGCCTCGCGCTCGTCGTCCGTGATCTCCGCGTCGAGCGCCTCGACCTGCAGAAAGTCCGGGACGCGCATCAGGTCGCTCCCCGTGAGCGTCGCGCCGAGGCCGAGCTCCTCGGCGATCGAGCGCAGCTGCGGGATGACCGTATTCGCGATCTGCGTGTTGATGCGGACGTTGTACTCCGGCTGCTGCGTGCGCTGGATGCGCACCGAGACGTCCAGCTTCCCCCGCGAGAAGACCTCGGACGCGATGGCCCGCAGCGGAGCCTCCATGTCCCACATGTACTCGGGCAGCCGCACGGATGCCTCGAGGAAGCGATGGTTCACGCTCTTGCACGTGACCGTCGCGAAGTAGCGCGCCGAAAGCGCGCCCGCGGCGCGGCCGAAGCCGGTCATGCTGTTGATCATTCGTTCTGTCCTGAGAACGTAGGGCGGGCTTCAGCCCGCCTCCCCCGGGGGCGGCGGGCTGAAGCCCACCCTACGTCTTTTCTATCAATCGTTCTGCTTCATCCGCCAGCTCGTTCATCGAGCGCTCCACGCGTTCCCGCCACTCCTCGACGTCCGCGTCACGCGGCACGTGCAGCGGCGGGCCGTAGAGGAAGAGCGCCTTCGAGAACGGATACGGCACGACCATCCGGTCCCACGAGCGCAGGAGCTTTTTTTTTTCGCCGCGAATGCGACGGGGACGATCGGCAGGCCGCTCGCCTTCGCCGCGTACACGACGCCGTCCTTCGCGATGCGCGCCGGCCCCTTCGGGCCGTCCGGCGTGAAGACGATGTTCTTTCCCGCCTTCGCCTCGCGCAGCAGCTCGCGCAGCGCCGCGCCGCCGCCGCGCGTCGACGAGCCGCGCGCCGCGTCGACGCCGTACCAGTCGAACACCCGCGCGATGTACTCCCCGTCCTTCGAGCGCGAGATCATCACGCGGATCGGCCGGCGGTAGCGCGAGTGCAGCATCAGCAGCAGATGCGCGTGCCAGAACGCGAGGATGTATTGCGGCGTGCCGCTGATGTTTTCGACGTTCACGTGCCGCACCCGCAGCGTGGCATGGAGGGCACGGATGAACAGCGATGCGACGAAGGAGAGGAGCTTCACGATGCGGCGCGCAGTGTATCGCGCCGCCGTGTGAAAATACGCGCGTGCCCGACGCCCTGCCGACAGTCCTGAGCCGCTATCGCGTCCTCTCGCTCCTCGGCGCGGGCGGCATGGGCGAGGTCTACCTCGCCAGCGACGACCGCCTCGGCCGCCGCGTGGCCATCAAGATCCTCCCCGACGCGGTCTCCCGCGACGAGGAAGCGAAGCTGCGCATGCTCCGCGAGGCGCGCGCCGTCGCGGCGCTCGATCATCCCAACGTCTGCACGGTCTACGAGGTCGGCGAGCACGAGGGGCGGCCGTACATCGTCATGCAGTTCGTCGAGGGAGAGACGCTCTTCGACCGGCTGCGCCAGGCGCGCATGTCGCCCTCCGAGGTGCTGGACGTGGCCATGCAGATCGCGGCGGCGCTCGACGAGGCACACAGCCACGGCATCATCCATCGCGACGTGAAGCCGATGAACATCATGCTCACGCCGCGCGGCCAGGTGAAGGTGCTCGACTTCGGCCTGGCCAAGTTCACCACCGCGCGCCGCGAGAACACCACCACCGACCAGCTCGAGTCGCGCGCCGGCGTCATCACCGGCACCGCGCCGTACATGTCGCCCGAACAGCTCCGCGGCGCCCCCATCGACGCCCGCAGCGACATCTTCTCCCTCGGCGTCGTGCTCTACGAGATGGTCACCGGCCGCCGCCCCTTCGAGCGCACCAGCACCGTCGCCACCATCACCGCGATTCTCTTCGAAGAGCCCGACCCCATCGACGAGCCGGGCTTTTCCGCATTCCTCCCCATCATCCGCCGCGCGATGTCGAAAGAGCCCTCCAGGCGCTACTCGACAGCCGCCCAACTCCTCGACGCCCTCAACGACATCCGATCGCGCCCCCGCTCCTCACCCCCACGCCGAGTCACCGACCTCGACCCAACCGAACGAAATGTGGCGCGGGCTTCAGCCCGCGATGTGGCGCGGGCTTCAGCCCGCGAAGGGCGGGCTGAAGCCCGCCCCACATCGAGGACCGGCCGCATCGACTCCCTGGCCGTCCTCCCCTCGGTCTCCGGCAACCTCGACGCCAGCCTCGAGTACCTCGTCTACGGCCTCAGCGAAGGGATCGTCAACGCGCGGTCGCAGGTCAAGAAGCTGCGCGTCATCGCCCCCGGCACCGCCGCGCAGTACGCCGGCACCGATCCCGATCCGCGCGACGCCGGCCGCGAGCTGAACGTGGCCGGCATCGTGGTCGTGCGCGCGCACATCGACGGCGAGCTGCTGCACGCCGACGTCGACCTGGTCAGCACGGTTGACGGCTCGCTGCTCTGGTCGTCGCAGTACGCGCGTCCCGTGCGCGAGATCGCGGTGCTCTCCGAGGAGATCGCGGACCAGATCGCGGAACGCGTGCGCGGCAGCGCGTCGGGACGGCGTCCGGCGAAGAAGAAACGCGCCGTCGACGCCGAGGCGGAGCAGCTTCATCTCAAGGGACGCTTTCAGTGGATCAAGCGCCACCCCGAGGCGGTCAAGCAGGCCATGACGCTCTTCCAGCAGGCCGTCGAGCGCGACCCGTCGTTCGCATTGCCGTACGCCGGACTGGCGGACTGCTTCGTGATGCTCGGCTTCATGCAGGCGCTCCCGCCGCGCGAGATCCTGCCGAAGGTGAAAGCCGCGGCGAAGCGCGCCATCGAGCTCGATCCGGCGCTCGCCGACCCGCACGCGACGCTCGGCTACGCGGCTGGACTCTTCGAATGGGACCTGGAGACGGGCCAGCGCGAGCTCGAGGAGGCGATGCGCCTCAACCCGAACTACCCGTGGGCGCCGCACTGGCTCGGGATCCTGATGTGCAGCCGCGGCCACATCCGCCGCGCGCTGGAGCTGATCGACATGTCGAAAGACCTCGACCCGCTCTCGCCGATCATCAACGTCGGCGCCGGCATCCCGCTGCACATCGCCAAGCGCTACGACGACGCGGTGAACTGCTACCGCGCCGTCCTCGAGACCGACCCCGCCCTCGCCCCCGGCCACTATTACCTGGGGATGTCGCTGGAGATGCGCGGCGACTACGACGACGCCATCAAAGCCATCGAACGCGCCATCGAGATCGCCGGCCCGGCGCCGATCTTCCTCGGCGGACTCGCACACATCCTCGCCCGCGCCGATCGCCGCGACGACGCGGAACAGGTCATCGACCAGCTCCGCCTCATGGCCAAACAACGCTACGTCTCCCCCTACAGCTTCGCCATCGCCCACACCGGCCTCGAACAGACCGACCTGGCATTAGCCGCGATCGAGCAAAGCCTCGAAGAACACAACGCCTGGATGTGCTTCCTCCCCATCGACCCCCGCTTCGACACGATCCGGCGAGAGCCGCGGTTCGTGTCGCTGGTGGAAAGGTACGGCCTGCCGGCGAGCGTCACGACGGACGTTTGATATCCCTCGATGTCAAGGTTGAGAAGCACGGGCGGGTTACCCTCGCGGTCCCGCGCGCGGAGGGACCCAAACACCTATCCACGAGATCCCCGACTCGGGTCATAATCGCATCAGAAATCTTCAGGTTCAGGACCACGAATGCCCATCAAAAAATCAGAGCTCTACAGCTCTATCTGGCAGAGCTGTGACGAGTTACGCGGAGGGATGGACGCCAGCCAGTACAAGGACTACGTCCTCGTCCTGCTCTTCATCAAGTACGTCAGCGACAAGTACGCCGGCCGCAAGTACGCGGAGATCGTCGTCCCGGAGGGCGCCAGCTTCCAGGACATGGTGGCGCTCAAGGGGACGAAGGACATCGGCGACGACATCAACAGGAAGATCGTCGGCCCGCTGGCACGCGAGAACAAGCTCGCCGACATGCCGGACTTCAACGACTCCACGAAGCTCGGCGACGGCAAGGAGAAGGTCGACCGGCTCACGAACCTCATTGCCATCTTCGAGAAGCCGGAGCTCGACTTCTCGAAGAACCGTGCCGAGGGCGACGACATCCTCGGCGACGCGTACGAATACCTGATGCGCCACTTCGCCACCGAGAGTGGCAAGAGCAAGGGACAGTTCTACACCCCGGCCGAGGTAAGCCGGGTCATCGCCCAGATCCTCGGCATCCGGAAGGCGAAGACGAGCAGGTCGACGACCGTCTACGACCCGACGTGCGGGTCGGGATCGCTGCTTCTGAAGGTTGCGGACGAGGCGGGGACGCAGGTCACGATTTACGGCCAGGAGAAGGACGCTGCCACCGCGGGCCTCGCGAGGATGAATATGATCCTGCACGGCCATCCCGGCGCCGAGGTCGTGCAGGGGAACACGCTCGCCGATCCGAAGTTCAGGGAAGGCGACACGCTGAAGACGTTCGACTATGTCGTGGCCAATCCGCCCTTCTCCGACAAGCGCTGGAGCAACGGAGTGGAGTCTCCAGATAAATTCGGACGATTTAGATCCTACGGTACGCCGCCGGGAAAACAGGGCGATTACGCGTACCTGCTGCACATCGTCCGCTCGCTCAAGAGCATCGGCAAGGGCGCATGCATCCTGCCTCACGGCGTCCTCTTTCGCGGGAACGCCGAGGGCGACATCCGGCGGAACCTCGTGCGGAAGGGCTACATCAAAGCCATCATCGGCCTGCCGCCGAACCTCTTCTACGGTACCGGCATCCCGGCGTGCATCGTGGTCGTGGACAAGGAGGAGGCGCAGGCACGCCGCGGCATCTTCATGATCGACGCGAGCGGCGGCTTCATGAAGGACGGGCCGAAGAACCGGCTGCGGGCCATGGACATCCACCGCATCGTCGACGTCTACAGCCGCTTCGACGAAAGCGACCCGCGGTACGCGCGGATGGTCTCGTTCGACGAGATCGAGAAGAACGAGTTCAACCTCAACCTGCCGCGCTACATCGACAGCCGCACACCGGAAGACCTGCAGGACATCGAGGGGCACCTGCGCGGCGGGATCCCGGTCCGAGATGTCGAAGCCCTGCAGCGGTACTGGGACGTCTGCCCAGGCCTGCGCCGGACGCTATTCAAAGACAACCGCCCCGGCTACGTCGATCTGGCCGTCGACAAGACCTCCATTAAGGCGGTCATACACGAGCACCCGGAGTTCCGCCGCTTCATCGAGACGATGAACGCGCACTTTGACCTCTGGCGCGAGCGGACGGCGGCGAAGCTGAATGGGCTGCGGACGGGCCTGCACCCGAAGGAACTGATCGGCGAGCTCTCGGAGAGCCTGCTCGCGCACTACGCCCGCCAGCCATTGCTCGACGCCTACGACGTCTACCAGCACCTGATGGACTACTGGTCGGAGACGATGCAGGACGACGTCTACCTCATCGCTGCCGACGGCTGGAAGGCGGAAACGGCGCGCGTGATCGTAAAGGACAAGAAGGGGAAGGAACGGGACAAGGGGTGGGTGTGCGAGTTGGTTCCGAAGGAGCTGATCGTCGCCCGCTACTTCGATGCTGAGCAGAAGGCGATCGACGAGCTGGTCGCGGAGTTGGAGAGCGTCACGGCGGGCATGGCCGTGCTGGAAGAGGAGTACGGCGGCGAAGAGGCGGCGTTCGGCGGTTTCGAGAAGGTGAACAAGGCCACCGTTTCCGAACGGCTGCACGAGATAAAAGGTGACGCGGAGTCGAAAGACGACGTCGCCGTGCTGACGGAGTGGCTGCAGTACTCAAATCGTGAAGCGGAGCTAAAGAAGCGCCTCAGGGAGGCTGAAGCCGCGCTTGATGCGAAGGCTTACGCCAAGTATCCGAAGCTCACGGTTGCAGACACACAATCATTGGTCATCGATGACAAATGGCTGGCGGCGATGGACGCAGCCATTCATGGCGAGATGGATCGCGTCAGCCAGCAGCTCACTCGGCGCGTGAAGCAGCTTGCGGATCGATATGAAACGCCGCTACCGGAGCTGGTGGGGCGGGTGGCTGAGTTCGAGGGGAAGGTCAACCTGCATCTCGAGAGGATGGGGTTCGCGTGGAACTAAGACGGCACCTTCCGGAGACTGACTCGGATAATATCGTCGCAGATTCCGTCTTCGAAGAAGTGAATCTGGAGAGCATCGCCTCCTTTCGTTCGGGAGAAGGGATAAGCGTTGCTCGGCTTTCCGAACAGACTTTGGAACAGCCAGTGCCCGTGTACGGGGGCAACGGCATTGCAGGATATACCGATCGCCCTACAGTGACGCGGCCGACAATCGTCATTGGGCGTGTTGGACAACGGTGCGGTGAGGTCTACCTGACGACGGGACCTGCGTGGATTACAGATAATGCGCTTTATCCAGACACAATTTTCCGGGATATCGACATCCAGTTTCTAGGTCGTGCTCTGCAGGCGGGGAATCTGAATGCGTCGAAGAACCGAAACGACCTTCCTCTCATCACACAGACGATCCTCAAGTCCATCCGCATACGTTTACCTAGACGTCGGTTTGAGCAGCAAGCGATCGCCGCGGTACTGAGCGATGCGGATGCGCTCATCGAATCGCTGGAGCGACTCCTCGCCAAAAAGCGTCAGCTGAAGCACGGTGCGATGCAGGAATTGCTCACTGGAAGGCGGCGTCTACCGGGTTTCTGGGGGAATGGACGTCTTACTAAAACCGCGGCAGGTTTGATCCCGACCGAGTGGAACGTAAGACCGCTTGCGTGCTTCATTAACTCGCTACAAGCGGGGGTAAGCGTGAACTCCACAGACTCGGACGGAGCGGGAGGCGAAGCTTCGATACTAAAAACCTCGTGTGTTTCTGGGGGTCACTTCATACCGAGCGAATGCAAGCCGATCATCGCGGCCGATCTGCACCGAGCGAAGCTCAATCCTCGCAAGGATACGATCCTCGTTAGCCGCATGAACACGCCTGCGTTAATTGGTGAGTGCGCATACGTCGACCGCAACTGGCCTGACCTGTTTGTGCCCGACCGCATATGGATGACGCGTCACAACGCCGCGGAGCCGCATTCGGTCCGGTGGCTCGCGTATTTGCTCAGCTCAAGTACCTTCAGCCGCGTAATCAAGGACGCCGCAACCGGAACAAGCGGCAGTATGAAAAACATCTCGAAGAAATCTTTTTTATCGCTTCGGATCCCCCAGCCGAGCTTTGCCGAACAGCAGGCGATCGCTGAATTTCTCTCTGATCTCGACAGAGAGATCGCTGCTCTTGGCGAGAACGCTGCGAAGGTCTGCGAGATCAAGGAAGGGATGGTGCAGCAACTCCTCACCGGTCGAATCCGCCTTGTTGACGCGAA
>DASUSL010000542.1:0-21357 GCA_036375135.1 Thermoanaerobaculia bacterium
ACGCGCGTGCCTCTAGGTTCGCCGCCACCGCTCTCGTATCCGGAACGCGACGCGCGTGCCTCTAGGCTCGCCGCCACTGCTTTCGTATCCGGAACGCGACGCGCGTGCCTCTACGAAAGCGGTGGCTCGCCGCCACCGCACTCCTAAAAGCGCCAGCGGGCTTCGAGGGTGACGGTGTGCCGTGTCAGGTCCACCTCGGAGCGGTGGCCGGCCACCTGTGCGAGCTCGGCTCCCGCGCGCAGGCGCGGGGTCACGTCGAACAGATACGCCAGCGTCCACGCGCGACCGCTCTCGTCGTTGGCTTCGGCGGCGGAGTGGTCGACGTCCGTGGTGCCGAACAGCTCGTAGCGTGCGCTGAAACGCTGCCGCCCTCTTTTGTACGACGCGAGCAGGTACGCGCTGTAAAAGTCGGCGGCGACGAACGGCGTGTGCAGACCCATGTACGTGTCGCCGCGCATGTACTCGGCGGCGGCGACGAAGCGATCGGGATCGCCGAATTCGGCGCTGAGGAGATGAAAGCGCGTGTCCCACGAGTACTGATCGCCGTGCAGCGCGCGGTCGCCGTTGTTGTCGACGTACGTGTACTGGACGCGGTCGAAGCGCACGCGCGCGGACCAGCCGGTGTTCCCGTCGAGGTCCTTGCCGAACGGCTGCGTGCCGGAGTCGCGCTGCAAATGAAACGGGCCGTCGTCTTCGAGTGAAGAGAGCGACGGCAGCGCGAGCGTCTCGCCGTACGCGGAGAGCCGGTCGCCCGGAGCCCAGCCGCGCCACGCGAGCAGCGTTCCCATCGTGTCGTTGCCGCGGAACGCGGTCGCACCGCCGGAGAGAGCATGTCCGGAAGACGTGATGTGCCGGTACTGCACGTCCACGCCGAGGGGGCGTACTTCCTCGCCGATCCACGCGTTCAGCGAAGAGAAGCCGAGCGTGTAGGGCGAGGCCCAGTTGTCGTCGCGGTTTTCGCGCGAGGTGGGGAGGAAGAAGTAGCCGGCGCGGAGTTGCACGTCGTCGAGGCCGAGCTCGCGGCGCAGTGTGGCGTGTCCCTCGATCAGTCCGTCCTCGGTTGCGCTGGCGTGCAGGGCCAGCCACGAAGAGGGTTGCCAGTCGACGCCGATGTGTGCGTGTGCGTCGTAGTCCGAGCCGCCGCGCGCGGCGGCGTATCCCGTCAGGTCGAGCGTGGCCAGCAGCAGGACCGCGGCTGCATGCATCCCGCGATTATGGACCGGTGCGCGGATCTCTCCACAGACCGACCACCTTGCGCCCGTAGTCGATCGTCACGAGAAAGCGCGACAGCAGCCGGTTGCCGACGCGCGCCTGGGTCACGTTCGCGTACTGCACGTCCACCGCGCCGAAGTCCGCGTCCGCGATGCGCACGCTGACCGTGCGGCGCGCGTCGGGGCCGGGGAGGACCAGCGTGTCGGGCGAGGTCGTGTCGACGATCGCGGCGATCTGCTGTCCGTCGACGATCACGTGGACCATCGGCTCGTCGGGATAGCGGTAGATGAACATCCCGCCGCTCTTGATCCCTTCCTTCTGATACGTCACCAGGCCGACGCGGTAGTCGATGCTGATGGCGTGATTGCGCCACGGCTCGACGCCGATGATGGCGTCGGCCACGCCGCCCAGGTCGGCGGGCGCGGGGTCGATGCGCACGGTCTCTTTCTCGCTGATCTGGATCGCGTGCGCGTAGAACCGCCGCAGCGGGAAGCGCGAGTCGACGATCGTGCGCGGCGCGGCGCTGCCGAGGATGAAGCGGCCGGGCTTGCCGTCGATGCGCACCGTGTGCAGGCGGATCAGGTTCTGCTCGAGCGTGAAGGCGAGGTTCACTTCACTGCCCACGGGCTCCTTGCTCCACGGCAGGACGCGTGCACACGACAGCGAGAGCAGCGCCAGCGCGAGCACGGTTGCTCTCCCGTTCGATTTGGATAAGATTCGCATCCCTTACACGCCGCGCTCTTCAGCGCAGGCCCTCAACGTAGCAACTTGGACGCCTGAAAGGAACAGCATGTCCACTCTTCCGGAGTTTCGTAACGAGCCACTGACCGACTTCTCGACCGCCGCGAACCAGGCCGCCATGGAGCTGGCCATCGCCAAGGTCCTGGGAGAGGTCGGGAAGGAGCATCCGCTCGTCATCGGCGGCGAGCGCATCACCGGACTCAAGACGTTCGAGTCCCACAATCCCGCGAAAAAGACGCAGGTTCTCGGCAAGTTTCAGAAAGGCGGCAAGGAGCACGTCGAGCGCGCCATCGAGTCCGCGTGGACCGCATTCGAGTCGTGGAAGCGCCAGCCGGTCGACGTCCGCGCCGGCCTTCTGGTCAACGCCGCGAAGCTGATGCGCGAGCGCAAGCACGAGTTCTCCGCGGTGATGATCCTCGAGGTCGGAAAGACGTGGGCCGAGGCCGACGCCGACACCGCGGAAGCGATCGACTTCATGGAGTTCTACGCGCGCGAGGCGTACCGCTACGCCGGCGAGCAGCCGATCACGAAGATCGAGTCCGAGGACAACGATCTCGTCTACATCCCGCTGGGCGTCGGCGCGGTCATTCCGCCGTGGAACTTCCCGCTGGCGATCATGTGCGGCATGACCACCGCCGCCGTGGTCGCGGGCAACTGCGTGGTGCTCAAGCCGTCGTCCGACTCGCCGTGGATCGCGTGGCGCTTCTTCGAGCTGCTCGAGGAGGCGGGGATGCCGCCGGGCGTGGTGAACTTCGTCAGCGGCGGCGGCGGCGAGGTGGGCGATCCGCTCATCCAGCATCCGCGCATCCGCTTCATCTCCTTCACGGGCTCGCGCGAGGTCGGCCTGCACATCAACGCCGAGGCGGCGAAGCATCGCGAAGGACAACTGTGGATCAAGCGCGTCGTCGCGGAGATGGGCGGCAAGGACGCGATCATCGTCGACCGCGAGTACGCGAATCTCGATGAGGCCGCGGGCGCCGTCGTGGCCTCGGCGTTCGGCTTCCAGGGACAGAAGTGCTCCGCCTGCTCGCGCGCCATCATCGACGAGGCGATCTACGACCGCATCGTGCCGATGATCGTGGAGAAGACGAAGGCGCTGCGCGTCGGCGATCCGGCCACCGCGGACGCGCAGTTCGGCCCCGTCGTGAACGAGAAGGCGCTGCACTCGATCCGCTCGTACGTCGAGCGCGGCACGAACGAGGGGGGCAAGCTCCTCACCGGCGGCGAAGTGCACGAGGACGCCGGCTACTTCATCGAGCCGACCGTGATCGCGGACGTCGATCCGAAGTCGACCATCGCGCAGGAGGAGATCTTCGGGCCGGTGCTGGCGATCATCAAGGCCAAGGACTTCGACGACGCGCTGCACATCGCCAACGACACGCAGTTCGGCCTCACCGGCGCGGTCTTCACCGACAACGAGGAGAAGCTCGAGCGCGCGCGGGAAGAGTTCTTCGTCGGCAATCTGTACCTCAATCGGAAGTGCACGGGCGCGCTCGTCGGCGTGCATCCGTTCGGCGGCTTCAACATGTCCGGCACCGACTCGAAAGCCGGCGGCCGCGACTACCTCGGACTGTTCCTGCAGGCCAAGGCCATCTCGCGGAGAGTGGGGAAGCAGCCGAAGACGGTGGCGGACGCGAAGGGCTTCTGAACTGCGCAGCAGTTCACCCCGAACGCAGTGAGGGGTCTGGGCGGGGCTTCAGGCGCCCCCCTCCCAGACCCCTCGCTGCGGCTCGGGGTCAAGCTGAACTGACTTGCGTCAGTTCAGCTTGAACGTCACCGTCAGGTTGAAGATCGTCGCCACCGGCTCGCCGTTGAGCGTGCCCGGCTTGAACTTCCACTTGCGCACGGCCCTCTCCGCTTCTTCCGAGAGCCCGGCCGGGAGTCCGCGGATGACCTTCACGTTATCCACGTTGCCCTGCTTGTCGATGATGGCCTCGACCACGACCATGCCGGCGATGCGCGCCTGGCGCGCGGCGTCGGTGTAGTTCGGATCGGAGCGGTTGATCGCCACCGGCGCCTTCACGTTGCCGCCGACGCGGAGAGGTCCGGTCGGAACAGGAGGAGGCGGGGGCGGATCGGGAATGACCGGCGCTTCGACGCCGCCCGTGCCTTCGCCTTCCGTACCGGTTCCCGTGCCGCCGACTTTGCCGCCGAGGACGCCGCCGATCTCGCCACCGACCGTGCCGCCGAGGGTGCCGCCGTGCTCGCCGCCGACTTCACCGCCCACGACGCCTCCGGCCACGCCCCCTTCGACGCCGCCGACCACACCGGCGACCGCGTCGCCCGGTCCGTCAGTCGTGCCGCCGGACGACTCTTCTTCCACCACGGGGCCCGGATCGGGCTCCGTCCGGGTCGTCGGAAGCGGGGTCACCTTCGGTAACTCCTTCGGGATCTCGACGGGCGGCGTCAGCGACGACGACGTCATCGGTTTCGGGATCTCCACCTGCTTCGGCGTCGCACGCTTGGGCTCGCCGCTGCTCTTCGCGGCCGGCGGCGGGGGTGGAGGGGGAGGAGGCGGCGGAGCCGCGCCCTGGGAGATGAATGCGTTGATCGGTTTTTCGGAATCGACTTTGTGCGTCGCGGCCTGCGTGCCGGCGAAGATGATTCCGCCGATGAGCAATCCGTGCAGTACCAGCGAGGCTGCCGTGGCGCTCAGTCCGCGCCGGTCCGACTTCCCTTTACTCGACTCGATCAGGTCTTTTTGAAGGTCCATAACACACAGGTTATTTGCAAGGCTTCAGCCACTTTTTACTTATTTGTTCTCAGTGACTTACATTCATTTTTTCGGTATCCTCCGCCGGTGCGACGCGCTCTGCCGTTCCTTCTCTTTCTGACCGGTTGCTCGACCCTGCAATCGATCCCGGAAGCGTGGCTGACCACGCCTGCCGCGGCACGGATTCGCACCATCACGCTCGACGAGCGCGGCCAGGTCACGCAGGCGCTCCTGCCGCTCAGGCCGGAACCGGTGGCGGTCGAGGACAACCGCCTGGTGCGCGACGGCAAACGGCTCACGGAGCAGTTCACGGCCATCGATTCGTTCGACTACGACGACACGTGGGACGAGGTGATCTTCTCGGCGCGGCGCGACGGCGGCTTCGACATCGGCCTGGCCGCGGGCGACGGCAGCAAGACCAACTGGGCGCCGGCCGATCCGGCGGACGAGGTGCAGGTGCAGTGGGCGCCGCGCGGCTACAAGGCCAGCTACGTCGTCCGCGGCGCGCACGGCGACGTCGTGCGCACGCTGCACATCCCGACCTCGCTGCAGCACGCGATCGACTTCGGACCGGCCACGATTTACGACGTGGCCTGGGAGCCGGCCGGCGACAAGTACGCGGTGGCCTTCTCGACCCTCGACGCCTCCGACCGCGTGGAAGTGCTGCGCTTCGACGGCACGGAGCGCCGCGTGGCCATCCCCGCCGCGCAGAAGCTGGCCGCCGACGTGATCTCGTTCGCGCCGGGCGCGTACGCGCTGCGGCCGTTCGATCTGCAGTACGGCGAGAAGCTGCCGGTGGTGGTGTGGCTGGCGGAGCGTTTCGAGTGGAGCGACGCCCGCGCGGCGCTGCTGCGGGAAGGGCGGGCGGCGGTGATCGTGGCGCGCAAAGTCGACGACGCGCTCTGGAAGACGGTGCGTGAGACGCCCTGGATGGACGCGAGCCGCACCTGGGTGGTGAATGTGGCGCGGGCTTCAGCCCGCGAACCGGAGCGGCGGGCTGAAGCCCGCGAACCGGAGCGGCGGGCTGAAG
Organism: Thermoanaerobaculia bacterium; assembly: GCA_036375135.1. Classification (GTDB taxonomy): domain Bacteria; phylum Acidobacteriota; class Thermoanaerobaculia; order Gp7-AA8; family Gp7-AA8; genus QHVT01. Next base: position 5,697 of record DASUSL010000542.1, read on the forward strand.
CCCGCCCCACATGGATCGCGCCCGACGCGAGCGTGGCCTCCGGCCGTTACCGTCAGGACGGCGACGTCATTGCCGTCGCACCCGCTGCTATACAATCCTTCGCTGCCGGCTTCATCGCAGATCAGTTGAAGAGGAACCGCCACACGAATGGCAGCAGCCGATGAGAGCGAGAAGAAGTCGACGATCCGCGAGTATTACGAAGCGCTGCTGATCGCGATCGTCTTCGTCAACTTCGCCCGTATCTTCGCCTTTCAGGCCTTCAAGATCCCCAGCGGCTCGATGGAGGACAACCTGAAGATCGGCGACCACATCATCGTCAACAAATTCATCTACGGGCCGGAAGTGCCGGCGCTGCGCGGCTTCGTGCCGCTGCGCGAGGTCGAGCGCGGCGACGTGATCGTCTTCCGCTATCCCGCCGATCCGACCCAGGACTACGTCAAGCGCGTGGTGGCCCTCCCGGGCGAGACGGTCGACATCCGCAACAAGAAAGTCTTCATCAACGGCAGGCAGCTCGAGGAGCCGTATGTGCTCTACAGCGACGAGCGGGTCTTCCACGTGAATCACCCGTACTCGACGCGCGATCAGTTCGGCCCGTTCGTCGTCCCGCGCGGCGAATACTTCGCCATGGGCGACAATCGCGACAACTCCAGCGACTCCCGCGTCTGGGGCACGGTGCCGCGCTCGATGATCAAAGGGCGCGCGTTCATGGTCTACTGGTCGTTCGACATGCGGCCGGCCAACGGAGCGACGGCGCGCGAGCGCATCGAAGAGCTCGGGAAGGTGGTCTGGTATCTCTTCTCGAAGACGCGCTGGGAGCGCTCGTTCTTCATCGTCGACAGCAGGTATCACTACACGCCCGGCATCACCGCCTATGGAAACGACTGACCACGAGGACACGCAGCCGGTGGAGGCACCGGAGGAGATCGCCGGCGATCAGCCGGCGGAGATGAGTGACGGCACGGTCCTGGACCGCGCTGCGCACCCGATCTCCCGCCGCAGCATCCCCGAGAACGTGCTGAAGGTGCTCTACCGCCTGCACCGCAGCGGCTACCGGGCCTATCTCTGCGGCGGCAGCGTGCGCGACCTGCTGATGAACCGGACGCCGAAGGACTTCGACGTCGCCACCGACGCGCACCCTTCCGAAGTGCGCCGCCTCTTCCGCAACAGCCGCATCATCGGGCGGCGCTTCCGCCTCGTGCACATCATCTTTCAGGACCAGGTGGTGGAAGTGGCCACGTTCCGGCGCGAGCCGGAGCGCACCGTGGTGGCACCCGAGGATGCGGAGAGTGAAGATTTCCTGATCACGGACGACAACACGTTCGGCACGCCGCTGCAGGACGCGCGGCGCCGCGACTTCACGATCAACGCGCTCTTCTACAACATCAGCGACTTCTCGGTGATCGACTACGTGAACGGCGTGGACGATCTGCGCGAGGGCCGCGTGCGCGTCATCGGCGATCCCGACCTGCGCTTCCGGGAGGACCCGGTGCGGATGATGCGCGCCATCGAGTTCGCCTCCCGCCTCGGTTTCGAGATCGAGGAGGCCACGTACCAGGGCATCCTCCGCCACCGCAACGACATCCTCAAGGCCTCGCCGCCGCGCGTCTCGGAAGAGATCCTGGAACTGCTGCGCCGCGGCTGGTCGCGCGGGGCCATTCGATTGATGGTGGACACGGCGCTGCTGGAGCCGCTGCTGCCGGAGATCTACAACGCCATCCGCGGCGAGCGCGCGCCGTACTTCTGGAAGATGCTGGAAGTGCTCGACCGCACGGTGCAGGCGGGACGCAAGGTGTCGGACGCGGTGCTGCTCTCGGTGCTGATGCTGCCGTGGGTGGTCGAGGAGCTGGAGCGCGAGGAAGTGCGCCGCGCCGCCGGCGGGCGGATGCGCATCGGCGAGGTGATCACGTTCATCCGCGACCTCACGCAGCCTCTCTGCGCGCGCATGGCCCTCGCGGCGGGAACGCGCCACCAGATCGAGCAGGCGCTGGAGACGCTGTGGCGCCTCCTCGAGCCGCCCACCGATCGCCGCGCGCAGTTCCGCGCCGTCTACCGCGAGCCGTTCAACGACGCGCTGGCGCTGCTCGAGCTCTACGCACTCTCATCGGGACGCTACGTGGACGTGTTCCGCCAGTGGCAGGCCTTCGCGCAGCGCGTGCGGCGCGCGCAGGAAGAAGGGGAGCAGGCGGCGGGACCGCGGCGGCGTCGGCGCAGGCGGCGGTGATGGTGAGGCGGAATTGAAAATTGAGAATTGAAAATTGAAAAGCGGCGAGCGGCTCGCGCGGCGTACTCCGGTTTTCGATTCTCAATTCTCAATTTTCAATTCATCATCCAACGCCATGGCTCCCGAGGTGATCTACGTCGACCACCACGCCACCACGCCGTGCGATCCGCGCGTGGTCGAGCAGATGCTGCCGTACTTCACGGAGCATTTCGGCAATCCCGCCTCCATCGCCCATCACCACGGACGCAAGGCCTCGATGGCGCTGGAGGACGCGCGCATCGCCATCGCGCGCTTCTTCGGCGTGCTGCCGCCGGAGATCTACTTCACCGCCGGGGCCACGGAGTCGAACAACATCGCGTTGAACCTCGTCGGGCCGGACGAGCATCTCGTCACCAGCGCCGCGGAGCACAAGTCCGTCCTCGCGCCGGCGGCCACGAAGAACGTCACGTACGTGCAGCCCGATCGCGAGGGGCGCATCACTCCCGAGGCGTTGAAGGACGCAATCAGGCCCGAGACGCGACTCGTCTCCATCGAGGCGGCGAACGGCGAGATCGGCACGATCCAGCCGATCGCCGAGCTGGCCGCGCTCTGCCGCGAGCGGAAGATCTTCTTCCACACCGACGCCACGCAGGCCGCGGGCAAGATCCCGCTCGACCTGACCGGCGTCGACCTGGCCTCGTTCTCCGCGCACAAGCTGTACGGGCCGAAGGGGATCGGGGCGCTCTTCGTCCGGCGCGCGGTGCGCGTGCATCCCGTGATCATCGGGGGCGGTCAGGAGCGCAACGTGCGCTCCGGCACCGTCAACGTGCCGGGCGCGGTCGGCTTCGCCGCGGCGCTGCAGTTCCGCGCCGAGGAGATGGCGGACGAGGCGTTGCGTCTGGCGCAACTGCGCGATGACCTGCGCGAAGGACTGCTCGAGCGCATCGACGGCGTTTCGGTGAACGGCCCGCGGGAGTTAAGATTGCCCGGGAACCTCAACGTCAGCTTCTCGCGCGTCGAGGCCGAGTCGCTCATCATCGCCATGAAACGCTTCTCTCTCTCCTCGGGGTCTGCCTGCAGTTCGGGAGAGAAGGGGCCGTCGCGGGTGCTGAAGGCGATCGGGCTGGACGACGAGGCGGCCATGGGGTCCATCCGGTTCGGGCTCGGCAAATCCAACACGGCGGAACACGTCAACATGTTGATCGACGACCTCCAGCGAGTGGTGCGCAGAGTGCGGGAAATGAGCCCCGCATGAGTGGTCCGGGACGCATCCTTCTGGTCGATCACTCGCGCGGCGCGCTGATTTTCCAGGAGACGATCCTCCGCCGCCGCGACATGCAGATCATGACCGCGCTGGCCGGCTCCGAGGGGCTGGCCAAGGCGCGCATGGAAAAGCCGAACCTGATCATCTTCGGCTACGACCTCTTCGACATGGCCGCGCCGGAGTTCTGCCGCGAGATCCGCGCCGACGACGAGACCAAGGCCATCTCCCTCCTGCTGGTCTGCGACCGCGGCGCGCCCGACCACGGCGACCTCACCCTCTCCGCCGGCTGCAACGACGTCATCTTCCGCCCGCTGCAGAAGCCGGAGCTGGACGAGAAGGTGGAGCGCCTGACGCGCATCCCCGTGCGCCGCCAGCTGCGCACCATCACCAAGATCGAGATCTCCGTCGAGCGCGACGGCCGCTTCGTCCTCGGCCGCAGCGTGAACATCTCCTCCAACGGCATCCTCATCGAGGTCCAGCGCGTGCTGCCGCAGGAGGGGCCGATGCGCCTGCACTTCTACCTGCCCGGCGATCCGAAGCCGCTGCAGGTCACGGCCGAGGTGCTGCGCGCGGAGTTCGCGGGGGCGATGGCCAAGTACGGGATGCGATTCATCGACCCGACGGCCGAGGATCGTGAGAGGATCGCGCGGTTCGTCCACCGTATCCGCTCCCGGGAAGCGATTTGATGCCCACGCCCATCGAAGAAGCCATCCAGTTCGCGCGCGACGAGGAGTTCCTCCGCGCCATGACGATGTTCCTCGACATCTACGGCACCGACGACGCGCCGCCGATGCGCACGCCGAAGGACGCCATGGGACTGTCCTTCTTCGGACTGTCGATCGCGGTGATGCAGAAGAAGTTCAAGCCGGCCATCGATCTCTGCCGCCGCGCCATCGAGCTGGAGTTCTACAACGGCGACCACTACGCCAACCTGGCCCGCGTCTACGTCATCGCCGGCAATCGCAAGAAGGCGCTGGAGACGGTGGAGCAGGGACTGAAGCTCGTCCCCGAGCACGAGTACCTGCTGGAGGTGCGCAAGAGCATGGGCGTCCGCGCGCGCCCGGCCGTGCCGTTCCTCGACCGCTCGCATCCGATCAACGTGACGCTCGGCCAGTCGCGCCACGCGAAGAAGGAAGCAGAGCGCGACCGCAAGAAGTGAGTTTAGGAGTGCGGTGGCGGCGAGCCACCGCTTTGGTAAGCGCGCCTTCCTCGTTCAGCGCTCACAAAGCGGTGGCTCACCGCCACCGCACTCCTGAAAGTCTACAATGCGCGCCGAATGACCACTCCCGCACCGACCGCCGCCGAGTTCTGGGACCGGCAGCACCAGATCGTCGCCAACGCGCCGTACTGGGCCTCGTACCCGCTCGTCCGCCGTTACGTGAACGAGGCCATCACCGACTGCTGGTGGGCCTATCCGACGCACGCCTTCAAAGCGGCGTGGGGCTACAAGCCGCTGCAGCGCGGACTCTCCATCGGCTGCGGCACCGGCAACCTCGAGAAAGACCTCCGCTGGATGCGCATCTGCGAGGAAGTGGATGCGTACGACATCTCCCCCGAGTCGATCCGCATGGCCCGCGAGCGGATGCTGACGGAGCCGTTCGACAACGTGAACTTCCAGGTCGCCGACGCGGAGCGGATGTCGTATCCGAACGAGCATTACGACGCCGTCTTCTTCCACGGCTCGATGCATCACATCAGCGACCCCGCGGCGCTGCTCGACCGGCTCATGCCCGCGCTCAAGCCGGGCGGCCTGATCTTCCTCGACGACTACGTCGGCCCGTCGCGGGATGAATGGTCGGACGCGCATCTCGTGCACGCCCGCGCCGCGTACGACGCGCTGCCGCCGTGGTGGCGCACCAACGACCGCCTGCTCGCGCCGTACGACGCCAGCGATCCCTCGGAGATGATCGCCTCCAGCTCCATCCTCCCCGCGGTGCGCAAGCGCTTCTACATCGTCTGGGAGCGGCCGTACTGGGGCAATCTGCTCTATCCCGTCCTGGCGCAGGTCGATCCGTCGAAGGCGTCGGACATGGAGCGCGACCGCATCATCTCCACGCTCATCGAGCGCGAGAAGCAGCTCGTACGCGAGGGCGCGTTCGCGCATCCGCTGTACGTCTGGCTGGTCGGCGCGAAGGTGGCGGCTGGATGAAGGTCGTCATTCCCGACGACTACCAGGACGCGGTCCGTCACCTGGAGTGCTTCGGGAAGCTCGCCGCCCACGAGGTGACGATCCACGACCATTCGCGCATCGATGACGACGTCGAGGCGCTCGTGCTCATCCGCGAGCGCACGCCGGTCACCGCGGCGCTCCTCGACCGCCTGCCGCGCCTCAAGCTCATCGCCCAGACGGGGCGGGGAACCGCACACATCGACGTCGAGGCCTGCGAGCAGCGCGGCATCCGGATCGCCACCGGCACCGGCTCGCCGTACGCCCCCGCGGAGCTGACGTTCGCGCTGATCCTCGCGTCGATGCGCCGCATCCCGCAGGAAGCGGCCAGTGCGCGCGCGGGAACGTGGCAGTCCGGCCTCGGCACCACGCTGCGCGGCCGCACGCTCGGCATCTGGGGCTACGGCAAGATCGGCACGCTCGTCGCCGGCTTCGGCCGCGCCTTCGGCATGCACGTCATCCACTCGCAGGCGCAGAGCCGCGACGAGCTGCTCGAACAGTCGGACGTCCTCTCGCTGCACCTGCGCCTCTCCGAGCGCACGCGCCATCGCATCACCGCCGAAGACCTCGCGCGCATGAAGCCGGCCGCGCTCCTCGTGAACACCGCCCGCGCCGAGCTCATCGCCCCCGGCGCACTCGTCGCCGCGCTGCGCGCGGGACGCCCCGGCTTCGCCGCGGTCGACGTCTTCGAAGAAGAGCCCACCGTGAACGACCCGCTGCTGACAATGGACAACGTCCTGGCCACCCCGCACCTCGGCTACGTCGAGCGCGACAGCTACGAGCTCTACTTCGGCCAGGCGTTCGACGCCGTGAACGCGTTCGCGTCCGGACTGCGGTAGCGCAGCTACCGCTCTCAAACGTAGGGCAGGCTTCAGCCTGCCCCGGACAGGCTGAAAGCCTGTCCTACGTTTTGAGACGGCCTCCAACGCTGCCGCAGTCCAGACCATAATCCCCCATGCTCCTCGCCACCCGCACTCCCGGGCCGCCGCTCGGCGCGTTCGTCGAGCTGCTCTGGCTCTACGACACCCGCGTCCCGCATGCGGCGGAGCGGCTGCTGCCGACGGGCTCCATGGAGCTCGTGGTCACGCTCACCGGCAGGCCGGAGGCGCTCGTCGCCGGCGCGTACTCGCGCTTCGCCATCCTCGACACGTCGCAGCCCGCGCTCGTCCTCGGCGCGCACTTTCGTCCCGGCGGCGCGTATCCGTTCCTGCGCATGCCGGCGGGGGAGCTGCACAACCTCGACGTCTCGCTCGAAGACCTCTGGGGCGCCGCGGCCGCGCGCGTGCTGCACGAGCGCCTCAGCGCCGCGCCGGCTCCGCAGCAGAAGTTCGATCTCCTCGAGCGCGCCCTGATCGCGCACGCCACGACGCTCGAGCGCAAAGGCGCCGTGCCGTGGGCCGTGGGCGAGCTGCGTCGCGCGCGCGTCACGGACGTCACGAACGCCATCGGCATGAGCGGCCGCGGCTTCATCGAGGCGTTCCGCCGCGAGACCGGCTACACGCCGAAGGTCTACGCGCGCGTGCAGCGCTTCCAGCGGTTGCTCCGGCGCGTGCATCGCGCGTCCGTCGTCGACTGGGCCGACGTCGCGCTGGCGTGCGGCTACTACGACCAGTCGCATCTCATCCGCGACTTCCGCGCCTTCTCCGGCCTCACGCCGGCGGAGTACCTGATCCGCCGCGGCGATCACCTCAATCACGTGCCGATGTAATTTTTTTCCAATCGCGCGCGGCGTGCGCTTCGGCATCATCGCCACACAGGAGGAAAGTACATGGCAGTCAAACCGATCCCCGAGGGCTATCACACCGTCACGCCGTACCTGACCGTGGAGGACGTGCCGGCCATGCTCGATTTCGTGCAGCGCGCGTTCGGCGCGAAGGTCAGCGAGGCCGCCACCGGCGCCGACGGCACCATCCGTCATGCGGACGTGCTCATCGGCGACTCGCACGTGATGCTCGGGCAGTCATCCGACAAATGGCCCGCGCGCCCGGGCGCGCTCTACCTCTACGTCGAGAACGTCGACGAGTGGTATCGGCGGGCCATGGCCGCGGGCGGCTGCACGTCGCTACGGGAACCGACGGACGAGTTCTACGGCGACCGCAGCGCGGGCCTCGTCGATCCGCAGGGCAATCAGTGGTGGATGGCCACGCACATCGAGGACCTCACCAAAGAGGAGATGGACCGCCGCGCCGCGGAGGTGTGGACGTAGGACAGGCTTCACGTAGGACAGGCTTCAGCCTGTCCATGGGCAGGCTGAAGCCTGCCCTACGTTCGGTACCACCGCGCCAAACGCTCCGGCGACACGCCGCAGTGATAGGCGAGCACGATCGACCAGTTGATGGCCGACGTCCGGATGACGCCTTTCTGCAGGAAGCGCCGTCCGGACGTCCGCACGCGCAGCGGCAGGATCGCCGCGCGTCTGCGCATCCGCCGCGCCAGCTCGTAGTCCTCCATCAGCGGAAAGTCCGGGTAGCCGGGGAACGCGGCGCGCCGCGCAAAGTGTCCCTGATCGCCCCACGGCGCGCGCGTCAGCCGCGTCCGCGCGTTGACCATGAAGGCCGCGCAGCGCAGCCGCCATGCCGGCTCGATGAAGTCGATGAGAAAACCGCCAAAGTCCGCGTTCGTTTCGACGATCGCCGCGCACGCGCCGCGAGGCAGCAGCGTGTCCGCATGCACGAACAGCAGCCATTCGTGAGAAGCCTCGGCCGCGCCGCGATTGAGCTGCCGCGCGCGGCTCCGTTCCCCGGCGACGACGCGCGCGCCGTGCGAGCGGGCGATGGTGAGCGTGCCGTCGCGGCTCCCGCCGTCGCTGACGATCACCTCCGCCGCACCCGCGGCGAAGGCAGCGTCGATCGTCGCGCCGAGGTGCGCCTCCTCGTTCAACGTCGGGATGATCACACTGACGCGCGTCATACGAGCTTCGCCAATGCTTTCACGCTTTGCGCGAGCGCGTGCGGCGTCAGTCCCATGTAGCCGAGGACCAGGCCGTGGCGCGGTTTGCCGATGTAGAGCCGCGACAGCGTCGGCAGGTCGAGTCCGGCCCGGGCGCCGCGCGCGGCGAGGTCGCGATCGTCGCCGCGCGTGAACGCGACCACGCGGAAGCCGGCGTTCGCCGGCCCGAGCTCGACGTGCCTGGACAGCAGGCGCACCGCGACGTCGCGCCGCTCGCGATAGAGCGCGCGCATGCGCTTGAGGTGCGCGTCGAAATGGCCGTGGGTGATGAAGTCCGCGGTCACGCGCTGCAGGAACGGCGGCGGGTGGCCGTCCACCTGCGTGCGCGCCGCGACGAACGACGCGACGAGGTCCTGCGGCAGCACGGCGTAGCCGAGCCGCAGCGACGGGTAGAGCGACTTCGTGAACGTGCCGACGTAAATCACGCGGCCGGCGGGATCCAGTCCCTGGATCGCGGTCAGCGGCCGGCCGTCGTAGCGGAACTCGCCGTCGTAGTCGTCCTCGATGATCCACGCGTCGCTCCGCCGCGCCCACGCCAGCAGCTCCAGCCGCCGGTCGAGCGACATCGAGGCGCCGAGCGGGTAGTGGTTCGACGGCGTGACGTACGCGACGCGCGCGTGCGGCGCCAGCGCCACGCCCGCGGCGACGTCGAGGCCGTCATCGTCCACCGCCACGGGGACGATGCGCGCGCCGGCCGAGGTCAGCGCCGCGCGCGCGCCGTAATAGCCCGGCTCCTCGAGCCACGCCGCGTCGCCCGGATCGATGAGCAGGTGGGCGAGGAGGTGCAACGCCTCCTGCGAGCTGCTGACGATGACGATCTGCGAGGCGTCGCAGTGCACGCCGCGCGCGCCGCCGAGGTATGCGGCCACGGCCTCGCGCAGCGCGGGATCGCCGGCCGGATCGCCGTAGACGAGCGCACTCGTATCGAGCCGGCGCGCATGCGACGAGACGAGGCGCTGCCACGTGGCGATGGGGAAGTGATCGAGCGCGGGCAGCCCCGCGGCGAAGGCGCGGATCTCGAGCGGCTCGACGCAGGCCATCGATTTCCCGGAAGTCCGTCCGCGCGCCGAGAGCGTGCGCCGCCCTTCCAGCCGCGCGTTGCGTTTTGCCGGCAGCGGCAACTCGCAGACGTACGTCCCCGAGCCGACGCGCCGCTCGACGTATCCCTCCGCCTCGAGCTGCGCGTACGCCTCCTCGGCGGTCTTGCGCGAGACGCCGCGCTGCTGCGCAAAGTCGCGCGTCGACGGCAGCCGCGCGCCGCCGCGCAGCGTCCCGCCGGCGATCGAGGCGCGCAGCTCGCTGAAGAGCTGCCGGTGAAGTGGTCTCCTCGCCATGCGTGAAATGGTATCCGCGCGGAGGCCATCGCGGACGCATATTTCACGCATGAACAGCATCAACGCAGCGCTCGCACATTTCGAACAGCGGCTGGAGTGGGAGATCGACGCCGCCGATCTCTGGGCCGATCCCGGCGCGTACGTGATCGTCGACGCGCGGACGCCCGAGGCCTTCGCGGCGGGGCACGTGCCCGGCGCGATCAACCTGCCGCACCGCACCATCACGGCGGAGACCGTGCCGTTCCCGAAGGAGGCGGTCGTGGTCACGTACTGCGACGGCATCGGCTGCAACGCCTCCACGAAGGCCGCGGTGAAACTCTCGCGTCTCGGCTATCGTGTGAAGGAGATGATCGGCGGCATCGACTGGTGGAAGCGCGACGGGCTGCCGGTACACGGCACGAGTGCCCGGGTGACGTGTGGGTGCTGAACGTAGGGCAGGCTTCAGCCTGTCCGGACAGGCTGAAGCCTGTCCTACGTTTGCACTCGTCACGTGGCGTGGACTTCCTGCGCTCGCGCCGGACGACCAGCTGCTGGCCGCGGCGCTGCGGCGGCGCGGCGCGCGCGTCGACGCGGTCGCGTGGGACGACGTCGTCGACTGGCAGCAGTACGACGCGATCGTGATCCGCTCCACCTGGGACTATCACCAGCGCGTCGACGAGTTCCGCGCCTGGCTCGACCGCATGGAAGGGCTGCCGCTCTGGAACCCGCCCGCGCTGCTGCGCCGCAACATCCACAAGTCCTACCTGCTGGAGCTGCAGGAGCAGGGGATCGAGATCGTGCCGACGATCTTCATGCGCCGCGGCGTGATCGTGAAGCCCGCCGTCTCCGCGACCGCGCACCAGACCATGCTCCTCGACTACGACGTGCTGATCCAGCCGTTCATGCCGGAGGTCGCCAGCCACGGCGAGCTCTCCTTCGTCTTCCTCGGCGGCGCGTTCAGCCACTGCGTGCGCAAGCGTCCCGCCGCGGGCGACTTTCGCGTGCAGAGCGATTTCGGCGGCACGGCGGAACGCATCTCGGTGGACGCGAGCCTCATCGCGCAGGCGGAGCGCATCGCCGCGACGCTCGGCGAGGAGTGGCTGTACGCGCGCGTCGACTGCATCGAGCGCGACGGGCGCCTGCTGCTGATGGAGCTCGAGGCCACCGAGCCGTCGCTCTTCCTCGACGAAGTTGCGGCGGAGCGCTTCGCCGATGCGATAACGTCGCGCGTGTGAACGCGTACGTGCTCGTGGGCGGGCGATCGCGGCGGATGGGCTCCTCGAAAGTGGAGCTGTTCCTGGAGCGCGTCGTCGCCGCGGCGGCGCCGGTATTCGACGAGGTGATCGCCGTCGACCGGTGGAGGACAGGCAATCCGGACAGGCAGGAATGCCTGTCCTCCACCATCTTCGAAGAGCGGCACGAGGACGAAGCGGCGATCTTCGGCGTGGCCCGCGCGCTTCGCGACGCGCACGGCAAGGCCTTCCTCCTCGCCGTCGACTATCCGCTGATCACGAGCGACGTGCTGCGCTACCTCGTCGACAGAGAAGCGATGCCGGTCTGGAACGGAGAGCCGCAGCCGCTCTGCGCCGTCTGGGATGCCGCGCTGCTGCCGCGCATCGAGGAGCGCATCGCCGCGCGACGCTACGATTTGCGCACCCTCGGCGGACAGGAGATCATCCCCGAGTCCGAGCTGCGCGCGCGCTTTTCCGGCGAGCCGCTGATGAACGTCAACACCCCTGAGGAGTGGGAACGTGCCCAAAGATTTCTCGCATCTCGATGAGACCGGCGGCATCTCCATGGTGCACGTCGGCGCGAAGCAGGTCACGCAGCGCGAGGCCGTCGCCGCCGCCACCGTGCGCATGTCCCCCGGCACGCTGAAGAAGCTCGTCGACCAGGCGCTCCCCAAAGGCGACGTCCTCACCACCGCCAAAGTGGCGGGCGTCCTGGCCGCGAAGCAGACCCCGGCGCTCATCCCGCTCGCGCATCCCATCGGCCTCGACTCCGTCGACATCACCTTCGACCTCGACCCCGACGCCGGCACGATCGAAGTGCGCTCCATCGTCCGCTGCGAGGCGAAGACCGGCGTGGAGATGGAGGCCATGACCGCCTGCGCCGTCGCCGCGCTGACGATCTACGACATGTGCAAGAGCGCGGAGAAGGGGATCGTCATCGACGGACTGCAGCTCGTGCGGAAGAGCGGGGGGAAGTCGGGGTTGTGGGAGAGGTAGGGCGCCCAGTGCTGAGTGCTGAGTGCTGAGTGCTGAGACGCCGGGCGGCGGGACTCAGCACCCAGCACTCAGCACCCAGCACTGGGGAGCGCTTCACTCCCGCAGCCCCGGCAGCGGCGGCACCGCTTTCTCGTCCTCGCGCGCGTCGCGGACCTTTGTCCGCGTGATGGTCGTCGGCTGGGCGGGACGATCCCTCGAGTCGCGGGGTGCGTTCACGATCGCGTCCACGACCTCCATTCCCTTCGTCACCTCGCCGAACACGGTGTACTGGTTGTCGAGGGTCGGCGCGTCCGCGACCATGATGAAGAACTGCGACGACGCGCTGTCCGGATCGCTCGCGCGGGCCATGGAGACGATCCCGCGGCGATGCTTCACGGCGTTGAACTCGGCCGCCAGATTTCGGCCCGTTCCTCCCTGGCCCCAGCTGCTCGCGTCGTCCCCCTTCGTGTTCGGATCGCCGCCCTGGATCATGAATCCGGGGATGACGCGGTGGAACCGCGTCCCGTCATAGAACCCCTCGGCGGCGAGATCGATGAAGTTCCGGACGTGGTTCGGGGCGATCTGCGGGTACAGGCGGATGTCGATCTGCCCGGCCGTGGTGTGGAGCTCGACGATCTGATCGTCATAGCTGCGAGGCGGGGGAGCGGGGACGGCGGAGGCCGGCTGCTGCGTTGCCGGCGCCGTCGCGCAGCCGGCGGTCACTCCGAGGATGGCCAGACAGGAGAGCAGTGCACGCATCATGGCGGGATCGTAGCGCGTTCCGGGCGCATCCCGGAATTCGCCGTACAATCCTTCCCTTCTTTTGCGGAAGACAAGGAACATGCAAATGCCGGAAAAAATCGGACCGTACAAGGTGGTTTCGCAGCTCGGGCGCGGTGGGATGGGAGTGGTCTACAAAGGGCGCGACGAGGCGCTGAATCGCTTCGTGGCCATCAAGGTGCTCACCGAGAACCTGACCGAGGATCCCACCTTCCTGCAGCGCTTCGTCCGTGAAGCCCAGGCGGCGGCTGCGCTCTCGCATCCGAACGTCGTGCAGATCTACTTCACCGGGCAGGACGACGACGGCCATCCCTACTTCGTGATGGAGTTCGTGCCCGGCCAGTCGCTCGACCAGATGCTGCGCAGCGAGGGGCGGATCGACAACCCGCGCGCGTCGCAACTGATGCTGCAGGCCGCGCACGGCCTCGCCGCGGCGCACGACCTCGGCATCATCCACCGCGACATCAAGCCCGCGAACCTCATGCTCGACGAGCGCGGCACGCTGAAGATCGCCGACTTCGGTCTGGCCCTGCCGCCCGACGCGGAGAGCCGTCTCACCGCATCCGGCATGATGGTCGGCACGCCCGGCTACCTCTCGCCCGAACAGTGCGCGGGCGAGAACCCCGATCACCGCACCGACATCTACGCCCTCGGCGTCACCTACTACATGCTGCTCACGGGAACGCCGCCGTTCCGCGGCCAGAGCCCGCTCGCGCTGATGAAGCAGATCCTCGACGCCAATCCGCCCGACGTGACGACCATCAACCCGAACGTCGATCCGGAATCGCGCCGCATTCTCGCCAAGATGATCGCCAGGGAGCGCGAGCAGCGCTATCAGAACTGCCACGAGCTCGTCGCCGATCTCGAGAGCCTGCTCGCCTCGATGGGCGTGCGCAGCATGACCGCGGGCCTGGCCACGCGTGCCGGCGCGGCGTCGCCCACCGTGGCCGCGGCATCGACGCAGGCCGTGACCGCTCCCGCTGCGATGCCCGCCGGCGCCGCACCGACGATGGTCGTGCCGCGCGACGTCCCCGCGCCGACGATGTCCGAACGCTCCGCCGTGACGATGCCCGAGCTTCCGCTCGCGGCCGCGCCGACGATGCCCGCGATGCCCGCGATGCCCGCGCCGCAGGTGAAGAAAGGCGCGTCGTCGCCGGCGATTCTCATCGCCGCGCTGCTCGCCGTCCTGCTCCTCGGAGGAGGCGCGATCGCCGCCGTGATGTACGGAACGAATCTGTTCCGCGGCAAGGACACCGAGACGAAACTGGCCGCGACCGCGCAGCCGGCGCCCGCGCCGGCACGCGCCGAGGCGAACCTGGCCGCGCCCACCGCGCAGGACACGCTGCTCTCCCAGCCGCACACACCGGCCGATCCGCAGGGGAGCCCGGGTGCGACGGATGCCGTCGTGAACACGGTTCCGCCGCCGGCGGCCGTGCAGCAGCAGGCTTCGGCGCAGCCGGTCCAGCAGCAGCGCGCGCAGGCCGTGACGCCCGAACGGCAGCCCGCGCCGGCCGCGGTCGTCCCGCCGGCCCGCGCGCCGAAACAGCGTGGTCTCTCCGGAGTCGCCATTGCCGCGATCGGCGACCAGCCGCTTCTCGGCGCCGTCGCCAGCGTCCTGCGCGACGAGGCCGGCGGCGCCGGACTCGAAGCCGTGGACGCGAACTCGCTGCCGTCGACCGAGGACCTGGTGCAGGGTCGCGCGCCCCTGCGCGATCTCATCGCCCAGCTTCGCGACGACGGATACGCCGTGCTGATGCTGGCGCGCATCGAGCCGACCGGCTCGCGCGAGCTCTCGTACTACGGACGCCGCGACACGGCGTACACCTCGCGCATCACCGTCACCGCCTACGATCTCGCCACCGGCCGCCCCTTCGGCACGCCGCAGACGGAGTCGATCACCTACACGTCGATCAACATGGACAGCGAGTCGCAGGACGTGGTGGCGCCGCTGGCCCGGGCCGTGGCGCGGGCGATTCGGGATCGGTAGGAATTGAAAATCGAGAATTGAAAATTGAAAACGGGTCGCGGCGCGCGCAGTTTTCAATTTTCAATTTCGAAATTCTCAATTCCCTCCGCGCTGCCACGGCGGCCGGCGATCGTTCGGATTCTCGCGCGGCGGCTGACCGGCCTGCTCGCGCGCCTCGTCCGCGGCCACCAGGGCCTTGCGGATCGAGCCGAGCATCTTCGCGTCGGTGGCCACGGCCAGGTCGACGAGCTTCTGCCGGTCCTTGTACCCGTTGAACGCGATCACGAAGCGGTCGATGCGGAACGCGACCGCGCGGCCGAGGTACTTGTCTTCGGCGGTGAAGTTGTCCTCGCCGAGGTTCGCGATCGGGTCGAGCAGCTTGCCGTTGCGGAGATAGAGATCCTTGTACGCGTCGAGGATCTTCGTCGCGGCGGCGCGGTTCGCGGCGGGGATGATCAGCCCCTCCTGCACGTCGCCCGCGACGTTGAACTTCGCCTGGAACGAGTTGCCGAGGAAGCGCTGGCCGAAGCCCTCGTCGGCGGAGTAGCGCTCGCTGTTCGCGACGCGCACGTCGTTCGGGAAGAAGTTGAATACGGCCGGCTTCGACGGCGCGGGCGGCATGCGCTCGGCCACGAACGCCGCCAGGCCGGTCAGCGCCTGGAACGCGTTCTGCGCGCCGCCGCTCACCCGCACGTAGAACGGCCCGCGCCAGAGATGCACGGCGAACTTGCTCACGTACGCCTCGTTCTCGATCGGGAGGAAGCGGCGCGCCGCCTCCTTGCGCATCGAGTACGCGCCGAACGCCTTCACGAAAT
>DASUSL010000543.1:0-3148 GCA_036375135.1 Thermoanaerobaculia bacterium
GGCGGCGGAGGCGCTGCTGAAGGCACGATCACACCCGGCGCCGCGGCAAGAATCATCGAGACATCGCGCATGGGCGGAAGCTTCAGCGTCGCCGACCTCCGCACGGACGGCCGCAGCATGTCGCGCAAATCCTCGACACGAGTTCTCACTTCGACCATCTCGGTATGCAGGTTGTGCAACCGGGTCTCGGCGTCTTTCGTTTGCGTCTTCAGCTCCGCGATCATCTGCGTCTGCTGCCGCGCCTCCCGCTGCCACGTTTCGAGTTGCTGCTGCCGGCCGTCCGCCGTTTTCCTCCAGCTCTCCACCTCGGTACGCCACCGCGGCAGATCCTTCAGCGCCGCGAGCTGCGAATAGAGGTAGCCGCCGGTCGTGAGCACGAGCGGCGCCGCAATGGCAGTGATCAGCGGCAGACCGAATTCGCGGAACCACTTCCAGCGTTTGGTACTCCGCCGGGAGGTGCTTTTGCGCGGCTTCCGTCCACGAGGCGGGGTACCACCACCGGTGTCCGCCACCGGCCGAATCGGGGACACGACCGCCTGCGGATGAACCTCTCGCGGGGGTTCGACGCTCATAACGAATGGTCCTTTGCTGGAGGTTTTCCTATTAATGAGTCGCAGATTGCACGACGGCAAGATCGAAAGATGGAAATGAGCTCGCGTGCGCGCTAAAACCCTCGCCGCGCTCTTCTCCGTAGCGGTGCTGTTCTCCCTGAACTACATCATTTCCAAGCTCGGGATGAACGAGTTCGCGCCGCTGTCGTTCGCGTGGCTGCGTTGCGCGGGGGCGGCGGTGCTGTTGTGGCTCCTCGCGCGCGGGCAATCGCTGCCGCGCGAGGACGCCCGCCGCCTGATCGTCTTCGCCATCCTCGGCGTGGTCATCAATCAAACGCTGTTTCTGAGCGGGCTGGCGCTGACCAGCGTGCAGGTGGCGGCGGTGCTCGTCACCTCGACGCCGGTCTTCACGCTCGCCGGCGCGATCCTGATCGGGCAGGAGCGCGCCACCGCGGCGCGCCTGGGCGGGATCGCCCTCGCCTGCGCCGGCGCGCTGCTCGTGGTCGGCGGCGAGGGCTTGCACGGGACGACGCGCTCGCTCCTCGGCACCGTGCTGATCCTCGTCAACTGCGTCTCGTTCGCCGCCTACCTCGTCGTGTCGAAGCCGTACATGTCCGGCGCCTCGGCGCGGGCCGTGGTGGCGCGGATGTTCGTCGTCGGGACGCTGATCATGCTGCCGATCGCCGCGCCGTCGCTCTGGTCGGAGTCGTGGAGCGCGGTCTCGACCGGCGGCTGGCTGGCGCTGATGGCGGTCATCCTCGGTCCCACCGTGGCCGCGTATCTGTTGCAGGCGTGGGCGTTACGCCACGCGGACAGCTCGCTCGTCGCGGCGCAGACGTACATCCAGCCGGTGCTGGCCTCCCTCCTCGGCTGGCTCGTCTTCAGCGAGGCCATCCGCGCCATCGTGGCGGTCGCGGCGGTGATGATCTTCGCCGGGGTGTGGCTGGCTGGCCGTAAGATGTAAACGAATCCGATTTCCGGCCGTCCAAGCAGCGTGAGAAGCAATGTGGCAGCGTTCCGCATGAGCGACGTCGAAAGCCTCCCGACCGATCAGGACCTCATCGAGCGCACCCTCGCCGGAGACGGCCACGCCTTCGGCATGATCGTGGAGCGCTTCCAGCGGAAGATCTTCCGCACCGCCCGCGCCATCGTGCGGGACGAGTCCGAGGCCGACAACATCACGCAGGACACCTTCGTGCAGGCGTACACGCACCTGGCGAAGTTCGAGGGACGCGCGGAGCTGGAGACGTGGCTGACGCGCATCGCCATCAACAAGTCGCGCGACTCGCTGCGCCGCCGCCGCTTCATCAGCCTCTTCACGCTGAACGAGGAGGGGGAATCGGAGCCGATCATCGAGCCGCTGGACGAGCGTCCCGATCCCGAGCGCCAGATGATGGGCTCGGAGCTGCGCAACGCCATCGTCAAGGCCGAGCGCGGACTGTCGTCGCAGCAGAAGACGATCTTCCGCCTCCGCCACTACGAGAATCTCTCGCTCGAGGAGATCGCCGATCACCTCGGGCTGCGCGCCGGCACGGTGCGCGCTCACCTCTTCCGCGCCATTCACAAGATCCGCAGGGAGCTGGCGGAATGGCGCACGGTCCGCGACGTTCAGGGGATGGAACATGAAGCCGCACTTCACTGAAGCCGATCTGCTGGAGACGTACTACACGAAGCCGGGAGAGTCCCTCCCGGTGATGATGCATTTGTCGGAGTGCAGCGAATGCGCGGCGCGCTACGAGCGCCTCGAGGGGAAGATGCGCGGGCTCCGCTCCTGCCACCGCGACGAGAGGCCGGAGACGTTCTGGGCCCGCCAGCGCATCTCGATCATGCGGAAGATCGACCAGCGCCGCGAGCGCCGCGCGAACGTGTCGCGCATCGCCCGCGTGGCCGTGGCGGCGATGCTCATCCTCGTCCTCGGCGGGCTGGTGACGTGGAATCGCGTCGACGAGCCGGCCGCCGTGCCGACGATGCAGACCGCGGTCGCCGAAGATGTCTCGACGGATCCCGCGCTGGATCCCTGGCAGTCCGAAGAATTGAACGAATACTCCTCCATCGTCGCGTGGGAATCGTGGGTGGAGAACGGAGACCAGTCTTGACCAGGAGAATCCTTCTCGCGGTGGCGTTCCTCGCGTGCACCGCACTCGCTCACGCACAGCAGCTTCCTCCCGGAAAGTGGTGGCGGCGTCCGGAGCTGATCCAGCAACTGCAACTCACCGCCGACCAGCAGGAGCGCCTCGACGAGGTCTTCCGCGGCGCGGCCAACGAACTGATCGACACGAAGGCGGACGTCGAGAAGCTGCACGTCGCCATCCGCGGCGAGCTCGATCGCCCGCAGCTCCGCAAAGGAGAGCTGCAGCGCCTGGCCGGACAGCTCAGCGCCGCGCGCGGACGCCTCTTCGAGCGCGAGCTGATGATGCTCGTCGACATGCGCGCCGTGCTCACGGATCATCAGTGGACACGCATCCGCACGTTCCTCGACCGCGTGCAGGAACGCCGCGACGGACCGCCGATGCGCCAGCAGCAGCCGCGGCGCAGACAGTAATATGTAGGGCGGGCTTCAGCCCGCCGGGCGGCTTCACCCCGCCCCCGGCGGGCTG
>DASUSL010000544.1:0-6509 GCA_036375135.1 Thermoanaerobaculia bacterium
CGCGGCGGAGCTTCGTCATCCCACGGTCGTCGACCGGATGGGGGAGGCGCTCCGGCATCGCGGCCCTGACGGGCGGGCCACCTTCACCAGGCCGCATGCGCGCATCGGCACCGAGCGGCTGAGAATCATCGACCTGCACGAGCGCGCCGATCAGCCGTTCGCGTCGCCCGACGGCGCCGTGTGGCTCGAGGCCAACGGCGAGATCTACAACGCCGCGGAGCTGCGCGCGCGGCATCCCGACTATCCGTACCGCTCGCATTCCGACGTCGAGACCATCCTGCCGCTGTATCTCGAGCTGGGCCCGAACGTCGTCGAACAGCTCGACGGCATGTTCGGCCTGGCCATCTGGGACGACCGCACGCAGACGCTCCTCCTGGCGCGCGACCGCGCAGGCGAGAAACCGCTCTTCTACGCGCGCATCGGCGGCGAGGTGCTCTTCGCCTCCGAGCTGCAATGCCTCCTGCAGTACCCCGACGTCTCGCGCGAGCTCGACCGCGTCGCCATCGACGAATACCTGACCCTCGGCTACATCCCCGAGCCGCGCACGCCGTTCGCGGCCATCCGCCGCGTCCCCGCGGGGACGTACATGCTCTTCCGCGGCGCGTCCGAAGAAACCGTGAGGTACTGGGACGCCACGAGCTTCGCCATCGAGCCGATCGATCCGGCCGCGGCGGTGCGGGAGACGCAGAGACTGATCGAGCAGGCCGTGCGGAAGCAGGTCATGTCCGACGTGCCGGTGGGCGTCTTCATCAGCGGCGGGCTCGACTCGTCGATCCTGGCCACGCTCGCGTCGCAGGCCATCGGCGTCGACAGAGTGCATACCTTCTCGGCGCAGTTCACCGAGGAGTCGTACGACGAGAGCGCGGACGCGGCGGTGCTGGCGAAGCGCATGCGCACGAAGCACGTGCCGGTGCGCGCGGACGAGGAGACGCTGCACGAGGCGCTGCGCAACGTCACCACGCGCGTGGCCGAGCCGCTGGCCGATCCGGCCATCCTGCCGACGTTCCTCCTCGCCCGCACCGCGCGCGAGCACGTGAAGGTCATCCTCAGCGGCGAAGGCGCGGACGAGCTCTTCGGCGGCTATCCGACGTACCTCGGACACAAGCTCGCGCCGCGCTACGACGCGCTGCCGTCGTTCGTGCGCGCCGGCGTGCACAGGCTCGCGTACGCGCTGCCGCCGTCGGGGAAGAAGGTCACGCTCGAGTACCTGCTCAAGCGCTTCGTGCGCGACGCGGAGCGGCCGTGGGCGGAGCGGCATCTGTCGTGGTTCGGCACGGGGCTGCCCGCGCGTCCGTTGCCCGACGTCGACACGGGCGGCGACGATCCGCTGCAGGGAGCGATGCTCCTCGACTACCGCAGCTACCTGCGCGACAACCTCCTGGTGAAGGTCGATCGCGCGACGATGCTCTCGTCGGTGGAGGCGCGCGCGCCGTACCTCGACCGCGAGGTGACGCGCTTCGCGCTGTCGCTGCCGACGGAGCTCCGCGTGCGGCGCCTGACGACGAAATGGGTGCTGAAGAAGGCGGCGGAGAAGTGGATCCCGCGCGACGTGATTTATCGCCGCAAGCGCGGCCTGAGCGTGCCGGTGGCGAGCTGGATCAATCGAGGTCTGCGCGGCGAAGTGGACCGCCTGCTCGCCCCGCGGCGTCTGCGCGATCAGGGCCTGGTCGACGAGGCACTGGTGACGCGCCTGCTGGCCGAGCACCGCGGCGGGAAGGCCAACCACGCCAAGCCTCTCTGGGCGGTGGTGATGCTCGGCTACTGGCTCGAGAACTGGGCGGGCTGAGCGAACGCCTTCGTCATACGCACGAGGGAACGACCGGGAGGCCTCCGGCGGGCCGGCCCGGCCGGCAGCGCTGATTCAGGCACGTGCGGTCGCGAGTCCCGCGATTCAGGCGACAGGCGTGCGGCCCGGCTAGGCCAACCAGCGCTGCCGGCCGCGCCGGCCCGCCGGAGGCCTCCGGTCATCCCTCGCGCGTGGCGCAGTCAGTGAGCCCCGTCGCCGTTGCCGCTGCGGGTGGACATGCCTTCCGGGATGTGCCACTTGCGTGCGGTGTCCTCGAACGACTCGACGAACTCGTTGAAGCCGTCGACGCAGAGGCGCACGAGATTGCCGAGCTCGGCCACCTCGAACGGCTTGCGCACGACGCCCGTGACGACGTTCGGGTCCACTTCCTTGAACCTCTGATCGGCGTAGGCGGTGATGACCAGGACCACCGGCTTCTGCGGTGTGGGATGGCTCTTCAGGAACTCGATGACGCCGAAGCCGTCCACGCGCGGCATCATCAGGTCGACGAGCAGCACCGAGTAGTCGTGCTCGCGCATCATCTCGATGGCCTCGGCGCCGTCGGCGGCGCAATCGACTTCCAGCCCCTCCCGCTTGACGATGGTGCAGACCAGCTGGCGGATGGCCTGATCGTCGTCGGCGACCAGGACTCGCGTTTCTTTTTTCGGTGTTGCCATGATTCCAACCTTCGGGATGTGCGCTGGACTACCCAGAATGAAAACAGCATGCCACGCGGCAAGGCGTCTCGAATCAGTCGCTTATGGCAACTCTACTGGACCAGGACGCTGACGTTCCCGACCGCCCACTGATCGCCGTACGGATGGAGGGAGATCCAGTACCACGACGCCCCCTCGCCGCCGACGGCCACGCGCGCGAACACGCCCGCCTCTTTCTGCGCGTACGGGTTGATGGCGGGCGCGGAGAGCTCGACCACCATTTCGTGGTGATGCCGGTCGAGCTGCGCCGGCGCGACCGCGCGCCACGTGCACTGCCCGTTCTGCACCTGCACCGGCACGGCGCGATTGGCCTCGACCGCGGAGGCGGCGATGCGGTTCGTCCTGATGCGCCCCCGCGCGGTCATCGCCAGCGCCGACATCGACTGCTGCGTCGCCAGCGGCCGCGTCTCACTCACCACCGCCAGCGGCGCCGTCGGCGACGCGATGGCGTCGATGCGCAGCCGCCCGCACAACCCCTCGAGCACCGCGGCCGACACGGCATCGGGCGGGACGAGCGGGGGGGCGGGTGGCTTGGTGGCGCAGGCGGCGGCGAGCATGAGGATCGTGCACGCCAGGAGTCGCAGAGTCGCAAAGTCGCAGAGTCTCAAAGTGGCTGCATGGTCGCACTCTTTGCGACTCTGAGCCTTTGCGACTTTGCGACTCAAAACAGCATCCTCAACTGCGGCGCCACCGTCTTCGCTTCGAAGAACGCCCGGATCTCGCTGGCGGGCTTGCGGGAGACGAGCTCGCGCGGCGACTCCTCGTACCAGTCGCTGGGGAAGTAGCGCGTGTAGCTTTCCTGCGTGAAGCGCTTGCACAGCAACGCGATCACGCCGATGTCGGTCTCGCTGCGGATCACGCGTCCGGCCGACTGCACCACGCGCGTCATGCCGGGGATCAGGTACGCGAACTCGAAGCCGGAGCCGTACTGCTCGTCGTAATACTGCTTGAGCAGCTCCTGCTCGAAGCTCACCTGCGGCAGCGCCGGCCCGACCACCATCACGCCCGAGAGCATGTCGCCCTGATAGTCGATCCCCTCGGCGTACATCCCTCCCGACACCGCCAGGATCAGGTTCCCCTTCCGCGCGCGCGACTTGAGGATGTCCAGGATGGCGTTGCGCTCGTAGTCGGTCATGTCGTTGCGCTGCACCATGACCCGCTTCTCGATGGGCGGCATCCGCTCCGACACCTCGCGCAGGAACGCGTAGCTCGGGAAGAGCGCCAGGAAGTTGCCGTCGCCCGAGTCGGCGATCTGGGCCACGTTCTGCGCGATGCGCTCGTAGTGGTCCGCGCGGCGTTTGTACGTCGTGTCGACTTCCGAGACGATCACGATCTTGCGGTTGTCGCGCGGGAACGGACTCGGGAGCGACAGCTCCGCGGTGCGGTCGTCGGGGAAGCCCAGCGTGCGGCGATAGAACTCGAACGGCTCCAGCGTGGCCGAGAGCGCGATGGTCGCATGCGCGGAGTCGAAGATTCTGCCGAGGAACTTCGACGGGTCCTTGCAGAAAATCTTCAGCCGGATCCCTTCATTCGTCCGCTCCACGATGTGCGCGAACTCCTCGCCGTCCTCGGAGAGCAGGTTCGTGAACTTCACCAGCTTGAAGTAGAAGTCGATGAGCGGGTCTTCTTCCTCGGCGATGCGGTTGTCGATCTTCCAGCCGATGTACTCGAGGACGATGCGCTCCCACTCCGTGCGCTGCTCCACGAACAGCTCGCGCGACGGCTCGCAGAGCGACTGCTTCACGTCCCCTTCCAGCACCGCGGCCAGCTCCTCGAAGTGGCAGCGGAGCATCTCCAGCAGCTCCTCCCACCCCTCGATCCAGCAGTTGCGCGACATCATGTGCCGCTTGATGTCCTCGAACGCCTTCTCGTGCAGCTCCGGCGAGTAGTAGGCGCGGCCGCGGTCGACGAGGTTGTGCGCCTCGTCCACGACCAGCACGCAGTCGCCGTAGTCGTTCTCCTGCGAGTACGCCTTCAGCCCGACGTACGGATCGAAGATGTAGTTGTAGTCGCAGACGATCACGTCCGCCTGCTCGATCAGCTCCAGCGAGACCTCGAACGGACAGACCTCGTGCTCGCGCGCCGCGGCGAAGGTGATGTCGGGATCGAAGTAGCTCATCGACGTGACCAGGTGCGAGAGCAGCCCCGACTTCTCCATCTTCGACGAGTACTGCGCCGCGAACGGGCAGAAGTCCTCGTGGCAGATCATCTCCGTGTGCGCGCACATCTTCGACTTCGCGCGGATGCGCAGCACGCGGAACGAGCCGTCGTTGAGGCGGCGCAGCGCCTCGATGGCCGCGTCCTGCTGCAGCGTCTTGGAGGTGAGGAAGAAAAGCTTCTTGCCGAGCTTCAGCGACTGCCGCACCGCCGGATAGAGCACGGCCATGGTCTTGCCGATGCCGGTCGGCGCGGAGACGAGCAGCGAGTCGCGCTGATAGACGGCGCGCGCCACCGCGGAGACGATCTCGTCCTGCCCCGGACGGATGACGTCGAACGGAAACGTGAGCGTGTCGGCGAAGGCGCGCTTGGCCACGCGCAGCGCCGCCGCCGTCTCGAGGTCCTCGATCATCTTCGCGATCGATCCCTCGAGCGTCGCCGCCACGCGGTCGCGGTCGAACTCCGTGTCGATGATCTTCGCCTCGCCCGAGACGAGGTCGATCAGCACGAGCTGCGGCGCGAAGACGAAGCCCTGCAGCTCCGGCTGCCCGCTCAGGAAGAGCGCGTACAGCAGCAGCTGATAGAGGTGGCGCTGCAGTTTCTCGGAGCGGTACAGCGCCTCGAGCTCGAGGTCGAAGTGGATCGACTTCACTTCCTCAATGTCGACGCGCCGCGCTTCCTTGTCGATGGAGAGCCCGTCGATGCGCCCGGTGATGGTGACGCTCCACGCACCCATCGTCATGCGATGGACGACGTGCACCTCGGCGCGGTAATGCGGGTCCTCATTGGCGCGCTGTTCGGCGCGGCGGGTGTGGATGTCCTGCCCGATCCACATGCGGCGGAAGCCGTCGCCGCGCTCGACGCCGATGCGGCGGTAGGTCGATCCCTGCACCAGGTCTCCGACCGAGCAGACGATCTCCCGTTTCTCGTAGTCGACGCGCACGCGGCATTCTAACGTAGGGCAGGCTTCAGCCTGCCCACGGACAGGCTGAAGCCTGTCCTACGTTCTACAGCTTCTCGACGACGTCGCCGAGCACGTACGCGTCGTAGCCGCCCGCGTCGCGATACGGCGCGAGCGTGAGCGCCGGCGCAAGCGACTTCAGCGACAAGCGCTCGTACATCTGCCGCACGCTCTCTTTCTTTCCCGCCAGCACCTCCGCGCTCAGCTCGCCCTTGAGCGCGAACAGGCGCTGGAAGTCGCCACGCGGCAGACGCAGCGGGCGGCGCACGTCGTCCGAGCGCGGGTCCCACTCGCCGATCAGCACTTCGTCCTCGAGATCGTTCGAGTCGGACTTGAGGCAGATCACGAGCTCGATCGGGATCTCGCTCTCGGTCGTCGTGTCACGCTCGACCGCCACCGCGCGCCAGCCGCCCGAGGCCTCGCGGCGGCGGTTGATCTCCTGGCGCAGCAGCATGACCAGCGACTCGTGCGGGTCGAGCGGCATCACGTCCTCCGCCTCTCCCTGCGCGAACGGCACGAGCTCGGCGACGTCGATCTTGTCGAGCCCTTTCAGCGCGACCATCCCCAGCAGGCGCACGCCGAGGAACTCCACGCCGGGCACCGACGGCGCGAAGCCGATGTACGAGCCGAACGACGAGCGCAGGCGGACCAGCGGCTGCGCCTCCGCTCCCAGCTCGTTCGACAGCTCCTGCACGAGCGACATCGAGGCGACGATCCCCTCGTTGACGAGATGCCCGTTGCCGTCGATGTACGCGTAGTACTCGCGCGCGCTCTGGGTGTGGTCGACGACGTCGACGCCGCTCGCCAGCGGCGCGAAGAACTGCTGCACCTTGTGCTCGTCGTAGCCGTGCGCGACGAGGAACTCGGCGATCTCCTCGATCTCCTTGTT
>DASUSL010000545.1:0-7280 GCA_036375135.1 Thermoanaerobaculia bacterium
AGCCCGGCTTCCCGTCAGGGTTCGAGGTGAAGGTCACGGGCCCGGCCCGCAAGCGCCAGGTCATGACGCGCCTCGTGCTCATGTCGCATCACAGCACCAGCCGCTACGAGTCGCAGCAGGCCTTCGTCATCACCGCCGCGCGTTTCTGATCAGACGTCCACTTCTTCACGTTTTTCTTTCCAGCGATGCCAAAGCCAGAACCCGATCGCAATCACCGCAATGAAGAGAAGCGCGTACTTCTCCATGTGCTCGACGCGGCCGAGGACGCTCTCGATGGCGCGGCCGAAGTAGTAGCCCGCCGCGGCGATGACGGCCGCCCACAGCGCGCAGCTCACCGCCTGGTAGATAAAGAACTTCACCAGCCCGATGCGCGACATGCCGATGATCACCGCGCAGGTGATGCGCAGCCCGTAGATCCATTGCGTGATGATGATCGCCGCGGCGCCATAGCGCTCGAAGACGCGGATGCCCTTGCCGAAGTGCCGCTTCATGCGCGGGAAGCGGTCCAGCAGCCGCACGCCGTGCACGCGCCCCAGCCAGAACCAGAAGATGTGACCCGCGTACGCCCCCGCGAAGGCGACCACGAAGACGGCGATCGGATCGAGGTAGCCGCGCGAGGCGAAGAAGCCCGCCGCGATGAGGATGGCTTCGCCCTCGAGGAATGTCCCCAGAAAAACCGCCAGATATCCGAAGTCCTGCAGGAGCGATTCGGGTGACATTCAGACCTCGACCGCTGCAAGATTCGGGGCGTACCGGAAATTGTGGCGGTTCGGTGTCACATTACACGTCTCATGAAGCGCGCACTGACGATCGTTCTGGCCCTCGGACTCGGCGCCTCCGCCTTCGCCGACGACGCCGCAAAGAAATCGGAACCGCAGCCGCAGCCCGCTCCCCAGGCGGTGACCACCGCCGACTCTCCCATGGTCGCCGCCGCCAAGCGCGCCAACCGCAAGGGGCGCAAGCCGTCGACGCCGGTCATCACCAACGACCAGTTGAACAAGTCGGGCGACGGCGTGCACGTCAGCACGACCGCGACGCAGAAGCCGTTCGTGATGCCGAAAGAGCCGCCCGTCCCCACGCCGGAAATGATGCACCAGCAGCAGCGCGAGGCGGAGAAGCGCCGCGCGGCCGCGGAAGCAGAGAAGCAGAAGAAGGCGGCGGAAGCGAAAGAGCAGGCCACTGCCGCAGCCGCTGCCGCGGCGGAAGAAGGGCTCTACGACTCCGAAGAGCTCGAGCCGATCCAAACCGAGAAGCCGCCGCAAGGCTGAACCGAACGTAGGGCGGGCTTCAGCCTGCCCCTCTGGTGCAGCCGCACGTTCTTTGCCCGTTGCGCGCTTGGACAGGCTGAAGCCTGTCCTACGTTTTCCGCTCCCTGGTGCAGCCGCACGTTGTTTGCCTGGTGCGCGCTTTCGACGGGCTGAAGCCCGTCCCACATTTGCTGAAGCCGTCCCACATTTTGGGGAGCGCTTCCAAAACCGATTCTTTCCACCCTTCACAATTTGCGTCGTTATGACGGCTCGATCACTCGGGTGCCGAGGGCGTGGCGTTAAGTTGTGACGCGGAACACAAAACGGCGCGGTACGGCGAGTACCAACAAAGGGGCGTAGAGCCCCTTTTTCATTTTCAGCCCACAGTCCATTTCACACGGAAGCCCCTCGAGGGCGGACATGGGAAGGGTGTGTCTTCATGTCGCGACGACGACGAAGGAACCGGAACGAGCGCGGGGCGGCGCTGGTGGTGGCCATCTTCGCCTCGACTCTGATTCTGCTGCTGCTGGTGACGCTGCTGGTCGTGCTGCGGACCTCCGGCCTGGCGCTGGCCCGGCAGCTCTCGGTGCAGGGGCACGCCACGAACGCGGCCACCGCCGGTCTCACGGACGGCCTCTCCTGGTTCGTGCGCCAGCAGGTGCAGCCGGTCACGGACTTCAACCCGGTTGCCGACGGCGCCACGTGCACGCACGTGCCGCGGCACAACCCTCTGGCGTACGACTCGGAGGTGCCAGCCACGGGCATCGTGCGCTCGTTCGAGATCAACAGCGTGGGACGCGTCTGGGGCCGCTACGAGGTGCGCCGCGCGAACGTGACCGACGTCAGCGTGCGGCGCGGGAAGCCGCAGCCGGGAACCATCTGGCAGCTCGACTCGGAGGGGATCGTCTACGTCCGCAACGACCCGGCGGCGGCTCCGAACGTCGCACCGAACTGGATCCTGGCGCGCCGCACCATGCGCGTCGACATCCAGCGCCTCGGCCTCAACCTCCCCGCGGCGGCGGCGCTCTGCGCGACGGCGGCGAACAACGTCAACGTCACGCAACCGTCGCGCATCCGCGGCGGCACGGCCGGCATCGGCGTGGCGCACGCGCCGAGCACCGGCGCGCCGCGCGGCAACGGCACGGTCTCCGGCAATCCGGCCGTGCAGCCGACGAGCAACTCGTTCGCCCTCGACCAGATCTTCGGCGTGACGCAGAACGAGCTCGTGGCCATGGCGGACGTCGTCGTCGACGACGAGTCGGAGCTCCCGAATCCGCTGCCGGACATGTCGCTGGTGGTCGTCCGCGGCAACGCCACCTTCAACGCCGTCCGGCCGCTGCAGGGGAGCGGCATCCTGGTGGTCCTCGGCAATCTGATCTGCAACCCGCAGTCGAACGCGTTCTACAGCGGCGTGATCTGGGTGCAGGGGAACTTCCAGTTCAGTCCCCCCGGAATCATCAACGGCACCGTCGTCGCCAACGGCAACGCGCACCTGCTGGGCGGCTCCGACGTCGCGGAGATCAACTACGACGCGGCCTTCCTCGCGCAGATCCGCCAGCAGATGGGCAACTACCTCTTCAGCCGCAGCCCGTGGGTGGTCGGCGGCGGGACGGCACTGCAATGAGAAACCAGCGCGGCATGACCCTGATCGAGACCCTCGTGGCGGTCGCCATCGTGGGGATCATCATCGCCTTCTCGACGACGATGGTGACCACGGTCCTGCGCCGCACGCAGGACAACCTCAACAAACAGTTCGCCACGCAGAAGGCGATCTCGATGCTCGAGGAGCTGCGCGCGGTGGTGCAGACCGAGAGCGGCGCGACCGAGGTCGTGCTCGACGACTTCGACGACGGCACGACCAATCAGATGCTCCTGACGGTGCAGAAGGGCATCGACAATCCGGCGCATCCGACCAGCGGCAATCGCATGGCCGGCGGCCAGTGGCTCTTCCAGCGGCGCATCAGCGTGCAGCGCGTGCGCGGCGCGAACGACGTGCGCCTCGTGAACGTGAAGGTCTACGTGAACGACGCCGGCGGCGTGCGCGTGCTGGCCGAGGTGGCGGGCGTGCTGAGCACCATCCCGCAGAACATGCCTCCGACGCAGGTGTACGACGTCTATCTCATCGCCATCGAGAACGTGCCGGGGTGGTGGTTGTACATGCAGAACATCGTGCCGTTCGTGGAAGGGGCGATCGCCGATCTCGAGGCGCGGCATCCCGGCCTCGAGTTCCGCAGACACTGGATCCGCAAGCTCTCCTACGGGCGCGATCCGCTCTACACGCCGTACGTGAACGAGACCGCGGAGTCGACGGCCGCGGTGCCCGGCGTCTACTTCTATCCGGGACGTCTCCCCGCGGGGTCGGCGGTGGAGAAGTACTACCCGCCGTCGTTCTTCAACGCGCGCATCTCGGTGGACGGGACTCTCGTGAACGGACCGAGCGACACCAACCCGCTGCCGTACGCGCTCGCCGATCAGTACAACCACGGCATGCGCTACCCCGAGGAGAAGGCGCTCTTCGAGCAGCGCGTGGCGGCGAAGCTGGAGAGCGCGGACGCACCGACGCTGCGGCTGCTGCTCGACGACATGTACATGCGGCCGGACCTCTATCGCAACGCCATCGTGATCAATCTGCACGGCGAGCTGTTCCCCTTCCCGCCGCTGCGCAATTACGCCGACGCGGCCAGAGATCCGGTCGAACAGCCGTGGGTGCGCGCAGTCACGCATCCGCAGCAACTGCGCTCCGGCAACGGCGATCCCGTCACGCTGCGCGTCTACTCGTACCACGCCAATCCCGGCGGCGCGCACACGATCCCCGAGTTCCTCGGACAGGGTGATGCCCCGACGCCGATCACCATCACGCTGCGCAACATCTCCTGGACTCCCGCGCCGGGCGAGATCGCGGCGTACACCGGCGGCGTCGACTTCGACGCCGACGGACAACCCGATCCTTACTCGTTCACCTCACCGGCCACCGCCGCGCAGCCGACCAGCGGCGAAACGGCGATGTGGTACTCGGCCACGCCGAGCGGCTCCGACACGATCATCCGCCTCTACAACTCGCCGCTGAAGACGCCGTGCGCGCAGGAGACGAGCCCGTGCGACAAAGGCGGCCTCGATCCCGCCGCGCGCCTCTACGCGCTCGAGTACATCCCCGCGCCGATGGAGAACCTCCCCGACTCGACCTCGCCGCCGCCGTTCTCGGTGAACCTGGCGTCGTCCGGCACGACGCCGAAAAACACCGCGCGCTGGGTCATCACCATCCCCTCCATCAAGCTGCCGCGCGATGCGGTGGTGACGGTCGAGACGCGCATCGACGACGCGGCCACGGATTATCCGAACGTCTCGCGCACGTACGTCTGGCGCGGCAGCGACACCTGGCTGTTCGGCGACGGCGGAGCGAATCCTCCCAACCTGCCGCTCACCGAGCGCTTCCAGCTCCTCGGCGATCCGCGTCACTGTCCCTATCTCGATCTCAAGCTTCCGCACGCCGGCTCGGGACTCGTGCGCGGCGACGCGCTGGGTATGGGCTACAACCGCTACTTCGACGACTTCCACGCCGGCGGGACGAACGCCGCCGCGTCGTGGCCGGGATGGTCGTACGAGGGGCCGCAGTTCAGCGGCAACTGGTTCGGCGTGAAGAACCACGTCGCGGACGGCGATCCGAACAACGACGGCTGGAACACGCGCAGCGGCCACGTCGAGATCGACGTGCCGCGCATCTACCAGATCCTGCGCTCCTCGATGATGCGCAGCAACGCGGTCTACACCACCATGACCGGCTTCTCGTACTACTACGTCGGCATCGGCGGCGAGATCGGCTACGACGCGGCGAACGGCTTCCCGAACAGCATCGCCGTCTCCGCACGGCCGTTCAACGGAGGCAACGGCGCGCTCAACGAACAATCGATCACGAGCGAGAACAACGGCGGCGTGAAGTACATCCGCGAGAACTCTTTCTCGGCGGACTACTGGTGGTCGATGAGCTGGCTCGGCGAGCTGTGGCCCGACAGCGCGTGGAACAGCTGGAGCGCGACGGGCAATCTCCCCACCGGCTTCGGCCCGAACAGCTTCTCGCGCGTGCGCCGCGACGCGATCGGCGCGCGCCTGCCCGCCGGCACGCGGCTGCAGAACGCCGTGCGCCGTCCGCAGGAAGAGGGAAGCACGACTTTCTTCTGGAGCGGCCGCGCCAGCTCGACCTTCCATCACCGCTATCAGGACGGGTCGATGGGCAGCCTCGCGCCGCAGGGACAGGAGATCGCCGACACGTACCGCCTGCCGATGCCGTCGTCGATCGACAACAACCGCCCGTTCGACATCGACGTGAACGACACCTCGATGAACCCCGACCATTTCCTGCAGAACGCGTACGGCGCGCCGACGGAGCTGACGCCGCTGTCGGAGTTCTACAGGCACACGACCAACATGCCCGGCAGCGCTCTGCTGGCCATGCGCGACGGCAACCAGGCCGCGTTCGTGGTGGTGAACGGACTCTCTCCGGTCGGCGAATCGGGCGTGGCGTTCATCGCCCGCTGGTCGTTCCTCAGCCTGATCCAGAGCTTCCTCGCCTCGGGGCAATACAGCATCGCCGGCAGGCCGGCGGCCGCACGCGTGCGCGAGCTGCCGCGCGTGAACATCCTCACCCCGAACGACGAGATCGACATCGTCGATCCCGGCTCGATCAGCATCACCTGGGAGCGCACGTGGCGGCGCTGGGACGGCCTGCCGTACACGCCGTCGTATCCGAACGACTTCAGCGAGGACACGACCGTGCGCTACGCGCTGCTCTACAGCCGCGACAACGGCCGCACCTGGCTGCATATGCGGGACGACACACCCGCGAAGCCCGGGGTGCGACCGGCGAACGGGTATCTCCAGACCGGCACGAGCTACACGCTCTCCACGCCGGCGAACAACTTCCCGAAGGGGAACTACGTGCTGCGCGTCGAGGCGTACCGCGACGAGATCCCGCTGCACTACGCCTTCCACCAGTACCGCGCGTTCGTGAAGAGGTAGGGATGAATCAGAAAGGGTTCTCGCTGGTCGAAGTGCTGGTGACGATCATCATCGTGGTGGCCATGCTCCTCGTCTGCTACACGATGATCGAGGAGACGATGCGCACGTCGCTCTTCACCGAGAGCCACAACGACCTGGCGGTGATGAGCCAGCGCGCCATCAACACGCTGCAGACCGAGATCATGCAGACGCGCGTGGCCTTCGAGGAAGACGCCACGGGCGCCGCGTACCGTGCGGCGCTGACGATGCCGGCCGGGATCACGGTCTGGCCCGACTCGTTCCTGCCGGTCTTCGAGCCGTCGAGCGGCACGATCCTCCCCGACCCGGCGGACGAGCGCTTCACCGGCAACTCGCTGCTCCTGGCGCGGCAGCTCCCGCCGCTCAGCGTGATGTACGACCACGACAACAACGGCGGCACGCCGCAGGTCGAGTTCCTCGCCGACCGCTATCAGTTCGAGTACGTGCACTTGGTGCGCGCACCGCTGCCGTCGTTCTCCGGCAGCGGGATGATGCTCGACCTGCACATCAGCACGAGCGGCGAGTACGCCGACTACTTCCAGCTCGAGGCGCTGAGCGACCTGGCCACGGCGCGCATCGTGCCGCGGCTGATCGCCGCGGGGATGCAGCGCGCGTGGAACCCCGGCCAGCCGGTGAACGGCTCGTTCCACGACCTGGCGCAGGCGGCCGACGGCCGCTTCAACGCCGCGATCGACCGGCCCGCCATCGCCATCGTCGCCTCGCGCACGCTCCTGCGCGGGCTGCGCGGCGGGCGCATCACGGGACGCATGCCGTACTCGGTGGCGTTCGTCCCGGTCTCGCCCGCGCAGCCGTATCCGATTCCCACACCCATCCGCACGTTCGCCCAGCCGATGACCGGCAAGCCCGGCTTCCCGTCAGGGTTCGAGGTGAAGGTCACGGGCCCGGCCCGCAAGCGCCAGGTCATGACGCGCCTCGTGCTCATGTCGCATCACAGCACCAGCCGCTACGAGTCGCAGCAGGCCTTCGTCATCACCGCCGCGC
>DASUSL010000546.1:0-7543 GCA_036375135.1 Thermoanaerobaculia bacterium
GCTCTCGAACGTAGGACAGGCTTCAGCCTGTCCCTCCGGTGCAGTTCGCGCACTTCTTCGCGAGCGCGGGACAGGCTGAAGCCTGTCCTACGTTTTGAGACAGCCTCCTGTGGCACCGCTCGCACCGCGCCGCCGCGAGGCATGTGGCTCCAGGCGCGGCGCGTGCCTCACAAACCCGCCAACCGCCAACCGCCAACCGGTCGGGCTGAACCCCGCCCCACATCTGCTACGATTCAGCTCGTTTTTCCGATGTCTCACTTCTTCCGCATCGAAACCCTGGCCTCGGCGATGCCGCTCGTCTTCGCCGGCGTCCTGCTGCTGATCCTGATCATCTCGTTCCGTTCGCGGGCGGTCGTCTTCTGCCAGTATCTGGCTGCCATGACCGGCATCCAGCTCAAACCCTCCGACGTCCGCCGCGTATATCGGGAGAGGGGACGCGAAGGCGTCCGCGAGCTCTTCCTCGACCTCATCATCCGCGAGGACCTGAAGGAAGGGCCGCTCGATCCCGAAGAGTCACAGAACCGAAACGTTTCGAGCCTGCAGTAAAGCCTCTGCATCGCTGGCCTGTTTCACACAAACGAAAAGGAGATTTATGTTCCGATCCACACTTCTGGCGGCTGCCCTCTGTGCGCTCGCGCTGCCCGCCGCGGCCCAAACGGCGGCACCGAGCGACATCCTCCCCTTCAAGGCGTCCGAGAAGACGCTCCCCAACGGCCTCAAGGTCATCGTCATCCCCACCGGCTTCCCGAACATCGTCTCGCTGCAGATCCCGATGCAGACGGGCTCGCGCAACGAAGTGGAGCCGGGCAAGTCGGGCTTCGCGCACTTCTTCGAGCACATGATGTTCCGCGGCACGAAGGCCTACTCGCCCGAGGCCTACAACGCCATCATCACCAAGGCCGGCGCGCGGCAGAACGCGTACACCTCGGACGACCTGACGAACTACCACGTCACGTTCGCGAAGGAAGACCTCGAGAAGATCCTCGAGATCGAGGCCGACCGCTTCAAGAACCTCTCGTACGCCGAAGAGGCCTTCAAGACCGAGGCGCGCGCGGTGCTCGGCGAGTACAACAAGAACTCGCAGAGCCCGGTCCGCAAGCTCCTCGAGGTGCAGCGCAACGCCGCGTACACCACGCACCCGTACAAGCACACCACGATGGGCTTCATCCAGGACATCGAGGACATGCCCAACCAGTTCGAGTACGCGAAGACGTTCTTCTCGCGCTGGTACCGTCCGGAGAAGACGACCATCATCGTGGCCGGCGACGTGGAGCCGAACCGCGTCTTCCCGCTCGTCGAGAAGTACTGGGGCGACTGGGAGAAGGGCACCTTCACCGTCGACATCCCGCAGGAGCCGGAGCACAAGGGTCCGGTCTACGCGCACGTTCCCTGGCCCTCCTCCACGCTGCCGTGGGTGACGGTCGCGTTCCACGGCCCGTCGGCCTTCCAGATGAAGGACCAGGCTTCGATGGACCTGATGTTCGACCTCTCCTTCGGCCAGACCTCGGATCTCTACAAGCGTCTCGTCGAGCAGGAGCAGAAGGTCGACCAGCTGTTCTTCTTCGGCGGCCCGAACGTCGACCCGACGCTCTTCACCGTCTTCGCCCGCGTGAAGGACGGCAAGGACTCCGTGTACGTCCGCGACGCGATCCTGGAGACGTTCGCGAAGCTGCGCTCGCAGCAGCTCGACGCCACGCGCGTGGCCGACGCGAAGTCGAACTCGCGCTACGCCTTCGTGCGCGCGCTCGACAATACCGACGCCATCGCCTCGACCATCGCCTCGTTCGCGCACTTCGAGCGCTCGTACGACACGATCAACAAGTACTACCGCGAGCTGGCCACGGTCACGCCGGCCACGCTGCAGGAAACGGCGCAGCGCTATTTCACGGACAAGAACCTCGTGGTGACCACGCTGGCGCAGCAGGCGCTGCCCGAGGCCATCACCAAGGCGCCGTCGGTGGACGCGATGGCGAAGCCGGCCTCCACGCAGCAGGCGCAGATCCGCTTCCTCGAGCAGAAGTCGGTGCTGCCGAACGTGATGATGAAGTTCCTCTTCACCGTCGGCTCGGCCGCCGATCCGAAGGGGAAGGAAGGTCTGGCGCAGCTCTCCGCCGCCATGATCACCGATGCCGGCTCGAAGGAGATGCGCATCGACGAGATCAACAAGGCGCTCTACCCGATCGCCGGCGCCTTCGGCTATCAGGTGGACAAGGAGATGACCACGTTCACCGGCATCGTGCACCGGGACAACATCGACCGGTTCCTGCCGATCGTGCTGCCGCAGCTCCTCGACCCGGGCTTCCGTGAGGAAGACTTCCAGCGCCTCAAGGACCAGCAGCTCAATTCGCTGCAGCAGGACCTGCGCAACAACAACGAGGAGGAGCTGGGCAAAGAGCAGCTCCAGAACGTGATCTTCGACGGCACGCCGTACGGCCACACCGTGGCCGGCACGATCGCCGGCATCAAGTCGATCACGCTCGACGACGTGAAGAAGTTCATCGCCGACAACTACAACGCCACCAACGTGGTGGTCGGCCTCTCCGGCGACTACCCCGAGACACTGGTCAAGAGGTTGACCGCCGACCTGGGCGCCCTCGGCATGGGCGGCGAGGAGCAGGCCATCGCGCAGCTCACCGCGTTCAAGGGGAAGGCGCCGCAGGGCCTCGACGTGCTGATCGTGAAGAAGGAGACGCGCTCCACGGCCATCTCCATGGGCCACCCGATCCCGGTCACGCGCAACTCGGCCGACTTCGCGGCGCTCAACGTCGCCCGTGCCTGGCTCGGCGAGCACCGCGCGTCGATGTCGCACCTGTACGACCGCATCCGCGAGGCGCGCGGCCTGAACTACGGCGACTACGCGTACATCGAGTACTTCAATCGTCCCGGCAGCCAGTTCTTCCCCAGCCCGAACATCGCCCGCCGCAATCAGCTCTTCGAGATCTGGATCCGTCCGGTGGTCCCGGAGAACGCGCAGATGGCGATGCGCATCGCGCTCCATGAGACGCAGAAGATGATCGACGAAGGTCTGTCGCAGGAGGACTTCAACGAGGCCCGCGACTACCTGATGAAGAACGTCTACCTGCTCACCGCGAACCAGAACCAGCGCCTCGGCTACGCGCTCGACTCGTGGTGGTTCGGCATCGGCGACTACGCGACCACGATGCGCGACGCGTACGCGAAGCTCACCCGCGAGGACGTGAACCGCGCCATCAAGAAGTACCTCTCGGCGAAGAACCTCCAGGTGGTGATCGTCACCAAGGACGCCGAGGGACTGCGCGACACGCTGCTGAAGGACGCGCCGTCGTCGATCCAGTACGACGCGCCGAAACCGCACCTCGCGGAAGAAGACAAGGTGATCGGCAGCTACAAGCTGAACATCAAGCCGGAGAACATCCGCATCGTCAGCGTCGACGACGTCTTCGCCAGGTAACCCCCGCCTCGAATGCTGGTGGAGGACAGGCAATCCTGCCTGTCCTCCCCGCTCGCGAGAGGCGTGCAGAACGTCCAGGGCGCTCCCGATCTGGTAGTGGAGATTCTCTCCCCCTCGAATCGCCAGTACGACGCGTCAAGCTGAAAACCTACGAGCGCCTCGGTGTCGCCGAATATTGGATCGTCGATCCGGACACCTCGTCCGCGAAGATCTTCCGCCGCGCGGCCGATCGTTTCACGCGCATCGAGCCCGGCGACGCATCGCTCACCAACGCCTTCGCCTACATCTCACCGTTCGCACCGTCCGGCCTCCGCGCCCCTGAGCAGACCACACTCGACGAATGTGGGGCGCGGCTTCAGCCCGCCCCCTTCGTTGGCGGCGGGCCGCAAGTGCTCGAACACGCGTAAACTCTAGCCATGGCACCGCAGACCTCGACCAAGCTCACCTACGAGGACTACGCCTCCATTCCCGCCGACGGTCGCCGACACGAGATCATCGACGGAGAGCATTACGTGAATCCTGCGCCGACCGGTTATCACCAGCTCATTCTCGGTAACGTGCTGTTCGCACTGGAGCAGCATGTGAGGTCGCATCACACAGGCCGGGTGGTGACCTCGCCGGTCGACGTCGCCCTGTCGGAGCACGACATCGTGCAACCGGACATCCTCTTCATGCGAGCAGGCCGGACGCACCTCATCGGAAAAATCGTCAAGGGCGCTCCCGATCTGGTCGTGGAGATCCTCTCCGACTCCAACCGCCGCCACGATGTGCGTACGAAATACGCGCTCTATGAGCGTGCGGGCGTCAGTGAGTACTGGATCGTCGATCCCGACGAGCTGGGTGTGCGCGTCTTCCGCAGCGACGGCGACCGCGTCGCGGAAGTTGAAGTCGGCGACACGATCACATCTCCGTTACTCCCGGGCTTTGCGCTGCCGCTGAGCGACATCTTCGCGATGTAGCTGTGCTACAACGCGCCGCATGCTGACGGCGCTTCTGCTCTCCGCCACTCTCACCTCCGCGCAGACTCCCATCCTCCCGCCGCTCATTCCGTGGAACGGCGCGAGCCGCGCGTTGATGCTGCCGGCGACGGATCCCTGGGTCACGCCATCCGAGGTGAGCGGGCTGACGACCACGCCGCGGTATGACGAGACGGTTGCGTACCTGAACCGGCTGGTGAAGGCGTCGCCGCAACTGAAGATGGTCTCGCTGGGCAAGAGCGCCGAGGGGCGGGATGTGTGGATGGTCATCGCCTCGAAAGAGCGGGCATTCACACCGGAGGCTTTGAGGAAAACGGGCAAGCCGCTCGTCTTCGCGCAGGGCGGCATTCACGCGGGGGAGATCGACGGCAAGGACGCGGGGCTGATGCTCCTCCGCGACCTGACCGTGCGCGGCACGAAGCGCGAGCTGCTCGATCGCGTGAACCTGCTCTTCGTCCCCATCTTCAACGTCGACGGCCACGAGCGCGTCTCGAAGTACTCGCGCATCAACCAGCGCGGCCCCGAAGTCAGCGGCTGGCGCACCAACGCGCGCAACCTCAACCTCAACCGCGACTACATGAAGGCCGACGCCGAAGAGATGCAGGCCATGATCCGCGCGCTCGTCGCGTGGCAGCCGGACCTCTACATCGACCTGCACGTCACCGACGGCGCCGACTATCAGTACGACATCACGTACGGCTGGAACGGCAGTGCCGGACACTCCCCTGCCATCGCGGACTGGCTCGACCGCGTCTTCCGCCGTCCCGTCGACGCGCATCTGCGCGCGCAGGGACACATCCCCGGCCCGCTCATCTTCACCGACGATCCACTCGCCGCCGTCGGCGCCGGCCAGGCCGATCCGCGTCTCTCCAACGGCTACGGCGACGCGCGCCACCTGCCGTCGATCCTCGTCGAGAACCACTCGCTCAAGCCGTACGACCAGCGCGTCCTCGGCACGTACGTCTTTCTCGAGCAGACGCTGCGCACCGTCGGCGCCGAAGCCGCGTCACTGCGCAGCGCCGTCGCCGCGGACCGTGCCCGGAAGCCTGTGAGTGTGCCTCTCTCGTGGAAGGTGCCCGCGAATGCACCGAAGGAAGAAGTCGAAGTCCTCGGCGTCGAGTCGCGGTTCACGCTCTCGCCGGTCAGCGGCGACGTGCGTCGCGAGTGGCTCGGCCGCCCGGTCATGCAGCGCGCGCCGTTCCAGCGGGCGACCGAGGTCGCGACCAGCGTCAAGCCGGCGCGCGCGTACTGGGTGCCCGCGGCGTGGCGCGACGTCATCGCGAAGCTCGACCTGCACGGCATCCCGTACGAGAAGATCCAGGAGCCGCGCGAAGTCGACGTGACCATGGTCCGCCTCCTGGAACCGAAGTTCGGCGCGGCGCAGTTCGAGGGACACGTGCGCGTCACGGCGACGGAGAAGCCGGAGCGGCGGCGCGAGCGCTTCCCCGCCGGCTCCGTGCGCGTCAGCACCGATCATCATCTCGGCTCGCTGGTCACATTGCTGCTCGAGCCGTCGTCGCCCGACTCGCTGTTCCAGTGGGGCTTCTTCAACTCCATCCTCGCGCCGACCGAATACGTGGAGTCGTACATCATGGAGCCGATGGCCGCGGCCATGCTGGCCGAGGATCCGAAGCTGGCCGAGGAGTTCCGGATGAAGATCGGGAGCGACGCCGCCTTCCGCGGCGATCCGCGCGCGCGGCTGCAGTGGTTCTACGAGCGCACGCCGTGGTACGACGAGCGCGCGCGGCTCTATCCCGTGGGAAGAGAGGAATAGCCATTGCAGAGAGCGCCTCGCATGATCCGTTGTCTCCTTCTTTCTCTGCTCTTCTCGTCCGCCGCCCTCGCGCAGGGAGTCGATCCGCTGCGCAACCTCTCCGGCACCACGCCCGGCACCGGCCAGACGCCGTGGGTGCGCACGGGCACCGGTCCGCTCACGTTTTTCCACGGCTTCGACGTGCACGTGACGCATCTGACGCAGACCGGCCCCGAGGAGCAGGAGACGGCCACGTTCTCGACGAACTGGCTCGGCGCGGGCGTGCAGTACGACCTCGGCGAGCGCGCCTTCGTGCTGGCGCGCGGACGCGTGTCGCTCGAGCCGTACACGATCGAGGAAAACGGCTATCCGCAGTTCTTCCAGTACGTCCCGGAGGAAGGGCTGATCGACCGCATGCGCGGCAATGACCTCGTCGGCGAGGCGGCCGTGCAGTTCGGCTATCGCATCACCAACGCGTCGCTGCTCTCCGTGTACGGTGGACTGGTGGGGCAGCCGGCGTTCGGCGCGGCGCCGGCGCAGTTGCGCGCGTCCGGCATCGACTTCGCCGAGGCGCCGTTCACGTGGGAGATGACGGAGAGCGTGCACGACTCCACGAGCGTCATCACCGCGGGCTACGCCACGCGTCTCTTCACGATCGAGGGGAGCGTCTTCCACGACACGGTGGAAGGGTTCAACGAGACGGAGTTCGAGACGGGCGGCATCGACTCGCGCGCCGCGCGCATCACGCTGACGCCGACGCCGAGCCTGGCCCTCCAGGTCTCGCGCGCGGAGCTGGCCGAGGGAGAGCTCACGCAGCGCGACATGACCAGCGCGTCGCTGACCTACGGCGGCCCGTGGGCCGCGGTGACGGCGCAGTGGACGTCGCGCGAGTTTCCGGAGGTCGCGGCCGCGGAGTCGCAGACCGCCTACAGCCTCGAGGTGGCGCTGCGCGCGTCGCGCAATACGTTCCTCGTGCGCGCGGAGCACATCGACCGCCCCGCCGGCTTCCCCCTCGCTCCCGGCGCGGGACTGGAGGAAGCGACGCACTACACCGCCGGCTACATCTTCGACTTCATCCCCGCCCCCGCGCGCTACAAGCTGGGCGTCGGCGTGAACATCGACTACCGCACGAAGACGCGCCACCTCGAAGAGGTGTACGGGCACAAGCCGCAGGGGATCTACGCGTTCGTGAGGTTCAGAACGTAAGCGGACCGCCGGCGTCCTCGCCGACTGCCGTGGCGGCGTCCCGCGCCGGCACCTGGGCGGGCGGCGAGACGCCGCCCGGGCAGCCGCCGGGACGGCGGCGCTCCACTGGGAACGTTCGTGAGGTTCAGGACGTAGAAGCGGAGCGCTGGCGTCCTCGCCGGCTGTCGTGGCGGCGTC
>DASUSL010000547.1:0-13691 GCA_036375135.1 Thermoanaerobaculia bacterium
GCCCAAAACTTCGCCACGACTGCCCAGACCTTTGCCGGTGCTGCCCAAAACCTCGCCACGACTGATGAATATTTTTGCCGGGACTGCCCAAAAATTCGTCACGACTGGTGAATGGTTTTGCCGGGACTGGCCAAAAATTCGTCACGACTGGTGAATGGTTTTGCCGGGACTGCCCCAAAATTCGTCACGAGTGCCAAATGGTTTTGCCGGGACTGCCCAAAACTTCGCCGCGACTCCGCGATTTGGGGCCGTCCTTAAGGAATTTGCAGCAACGGCTCCGCGGAGGCGGGGAGCGTTCCTCTCGGGAAATCGGGATGGATAGTTGTCACAAAATCAACTTGTGGTACAATCACGGGTTTTCTTGACAAACCGACCTCGGCTGCCCTACAGTATGCGTGGGATGGCCAGGAACAGCTCCGCGAGAGCGTCGGAAGACACCGTCAGCGGCAAGTGCCGCACTCCCCGCCGCCGCGGAGCGCCGGCGGGCCAGGAGTGGGTCCGTCCCTTCAAAAAGACCCAGCGCATGCTCGACAACGCCGCGAGCATGATCCTCCAGAGCGTCCACACCGTCGCCGAGGCCGGGTGCTGCGCCCGATTTCCGATCCGCTCGACGAAGAAACTCATCCGCGCATTGCACCAGGTGAGCGTGGCCACGAAGCAGTACTTCGAGGCCGAGCGCTTTCTCAGCGAGGCCACCGAGGCCTACGAGCAGGCCCCGCCGGAGCTGGTGAACGAGGAAGTCGCGGAGATGCTCGAGATGGCCTCCGAGCGTTGCCGCACCGTCGGGGAATACATCCACGTCGCCGCTCGGGAGGTCTACCTCGGGCAGACGGAGATCCTCGACAGCGTCGCGTCCGGCGAGGTCGTTCTCGAAGACCCGGCGCAGGCGCAGTCCGAGGACCGCCCGCGCCGGCGCGTCATCGTCCTCACCCCGCGTCCCCTCTTCGTCCGCGCGTTCCTGGCGGCCCGCCGGCAGCCGCGCGTGGGCGATCGCATCGCCCCGCTCCTCCGGAGGCGCAGGAGAACCCTGCCCCCCGCCGAGGTCCGGGTCCCCCGCCGCACTCTTCTCGGCCGTGCTCCTCCTCTTTCTTCGACCTGCGCTTTCTGAACCACAGCCAGTCGAAAACAAAGAAAGAGAAAGAGGATTTGATTCAAATGAGCACGAAAGAGAAAGATGTCGTCGTATCCACCAACGCAACCACCAACACAACCACCAGTCCGCACGTCGAGATGGCGCAGGCCCGTCTGCAGGAGCTGCGGCAGTCGCGGGCGCAGATCCCGAACTTCACCCTCCCGCTCTCCGGTAAGGAGACGCAGAAGCTGAACAGCGCCGCCTCGGTCTCGCCGCAGTTCGTCGAGGTGGGCGCCTCGGCCATGGCCAACGAGAGAGTGCTCCAGCGGGCGGACATCACGCCGGAGGAGATCCGGGACCTGATGGCCTACGCCGAGGCGTACGGCCCGCTCATC
Source organism: Thermoanaerobaculia bacterium (assembly GCA_036375135.1). Lineage (GTDB taxonomy): Bacteria > Acidobacteriota > Thermoanaerobaculia > Gp7-AA8 > Gp7-AA8 > QHVT01. Next base: position 1,468 of record DASUSL010000547.1, read on the forward strand.
GACGAGTACGAGGCCATGGGCCAGTTCCTCCGCCACAGTGTCACCGCCGCGCGCCACCGCGCCGGCAGCGAGACGCTGGCCACGTACCACAACGCCAAGCGACTGGCGAAGATCCCGCGCTACGCGGGACTCGCCGTCTACGTGGCGGACATGCGCCGCGCGCTGGGCAAGGCGCGCGGGAAGGAGACGCCGGAGCAGGCCGAGAAGCGGGCCACGAAGCTGCTGGCGAAGGTACGCAAGGTCACGGAGCAGGCGGCGGCGAAGCCGCAGGCGCCGGACGACATCCAGTAGACCCGAGCGGGCGCGCCTCACCGGCGCGCCCGCTCTTTTTGTGGAACGCAGGACAGGCTTCCGCCTGGACAGGCTGAAGCCTGTCCCTGGACAGGCTGAAGCCTGTCCTACATTCGTTCCGGCACAGGAATCCCGAGGAGCTCCAGCGCGCCGACCATGGTGCGGCGGAAGACCTCGGCACAGATCGCGCGGCGCTGGCGCTCGGCCTCGTCCTTCTCATTCATGATCGGGTACTTGTGGTAGAAGCTGTTGAACTTCTGGGCGAGCTCGAGCAGGTACTGCGTCACGATCGAGAGCTCCAGTGAGTCGACGGCGCGGCGGATCGCGGCGGGCAGCTCCGCCGAGAGGCGCACCAGCTCCCACATGTCGTCGGTCAGCCCCTGATGGAGCGTGAGGTCGTCCGCCGCCCGCTCGTCGACGCGCGCCACGACCCCGCGCTCGGCCATCTTGCGGAAGATGTTCTGCACGCGCACGGTGGAGTACTGCAGGTACGGCCCCGAGTCGCCTTCGAAGCGGAGTGCCTCGTCGAAGTCGAAGGCGATCACCTTGTTGCGGCCGAAGCGGAGCATGAAGTAGCGCAGCGCGGCGATGGCGATCTGGCGGCCGAGGGCCTCGTGATCCGCGATCTCCTGCGCGCTCGCCTTCACCGCCTCGGTCGCTTTCTGCTCCAGCGCGTCCAGCAGGTCGTCCGCCTTCACGCCGAGCCCTTTGCGTCCCGACATCTCTACGTACGCGCGTTGCGCGTCTTCCTCGGAGATCTCCATCCCCAGCGCCTTCGCCGTGGCCGGCGTGAGCGCGACCATCTCGTACGCGAAGTGGATCGACGCGTCCGCGGCCTTCTGTCCGGCCACCTGGCGCACGCCTTCCTTGACCACCTTCTGCAGGTAGGCCTGGCGCGAGTCGATGACGTTCACGACGCGCGTGGCGCCGCCGAACTTCGGCGCGCCGCTCTCGCCGTCGTTCTCGTGCGTCGTCTCCCACAGCGTGTACTCGAAGGGAAACCTGCGGTACTGGAACGTGCGGTCCAGGAAGCCGAGCTTCCAGAGCTGATACGCGATGTCCTTGCCGGTGTACGTGACGGTGCCGTTGGAGCGCACCAGGATCTTGTCGGGCTCGTTCATGCCGGAGAACTCCTCCGACTCCTCGAGCTTCATGACCCAGCAGCCCTTGTGCTTTCCCTCTTCCTCGAGCACCAGCGCGCCCTTTTCCTTCAGCAGCTCGAAGGCGCGGTCCCAGAAGTGGAGATGAATGATGTCGCTCTCCTTCGGCAGGAGGTCGTAGGTGATGCCGAGGCGGAGCATGGTCTCGAGATGGCGCCGCACGACGGCGCGGGCGATGACTTTCGCGAGCTGCGCGGTGTCCCCTTCCTGGTTCTCGATGCGGTGCAGCGTCTCGCGGCGCCACTCCTTCGCCTCCGGATGGTCGGCGTAGTACTGGGCCATCTTCGAGTAGACGTCCCAGCAGAGGTAGTCGAAGCGCTCCTGCTTCGTCAGCTCCACGACCTCGGCCAGTGATCTCTTTTCCAGCCGCTCGAACGCGACCACGACGTCCGCGACCTGCACGCCGGTGTCGTCGATGTAGTTCTGCGTCTCGACGTGATCGCCGAGCCACTTCGAGCAGCGCACGTAGGTGTCGCCGAGGACGGAGTTGCGGAGGTGGCCGATGTGCGCGGCCTTGTTGGGATTGATGTTGGTGTGCTCGACGATCACGCGCTCGCCCGAGGGGCGCGGCGAGGCCATGACGTTGCGGAAGTGCTCCGCCGTGAACGCGCCGCGGTCGAGGCGGAAGTTGAGGTAGCCCGCTCCTTCGACGGAGACGGAGGCCACCAGCGGCGGCAGCGTCATGCCGTTCGCGAGCTGCTCGGCGAGCTCGCGCGGCTTGCGCTTCAGCGCCTTGGCCAGCTCCAGCGCGATCGGCGTGGCCAGATCGCCCATGTTCAGCTTGGGCGGCGCCTGCAGCACGACGCGGTCGACAGGATGTCCGAAGAGCGCGAGCGTGCGCGACTTCAGGGTTTCGGTGAGCTGCTCGTGAATCGATTCGAGAATCATGCTTGGTTCCAGACTTTCAAGATCCATTGCCCGTCGCCGCGCTGGACGAACAGGTTCAGGGCCGCGTTGTCCTGCGCGAAGCGGAGCGCGGACATGACCGGGATGTTCAGCAGCGCGGTCATCCCGATGCGGATGGCGGTGCCGTGGGAAACGAGCACCGGCCGCTCGGAATTCACGCTCTCGAGCACGCGCTGCACGCGCGTCCTCACGTCGACGTGCGACTCTCCCTCGGGACAGGGGCAGTGCTCGTCGGCGATCCAGCGTTTGTAGATGTGCTCATCCTCTTTGCGGATGTCGAGGAACGCGCGGCCTTCCCAGCGGCCGTAGTTCATCTCGCGCAGGTCGTCGTGCGGGATGATCTCCAGCCCCGTGGCGTCGGCGATGGCCTGCGCGGTCGACATGGCGCGTCCGAGGGGCGACGAGTAGAGCGCGGTCGGCTTCATCGCGGCGATGCGCTCGGCCAGGCGGAGCACCTGCTCGCGCCCGCGCTCGGACAGCTCGCTGTCGCTCCACCCCTGCGTGATGCGCGCGACGTTCAGCAGGGTCTCGCCGTGGCGGACGAGGATCAACTCGCGGCTCATGCTCTGTCATCCTGAGCCGCGTAGACGGCGAAGGATCCCCCGCCGACGGAGCGAGCGCGAGGTTTCAGCAGGGGGTCCTTCGCCGCGCTTCGCCGGCTCAGGATGACACCCGCCCTCACGTCGTCACCGTGGCGGGATCCGGCACGAGCAACGACTCCGCCGTCATCTCCGCCGGCTGTTCGATGCCGAGGATGGCCAGGATGGTCGGGGCGACGTTCGACAACACGCCGCCGCCGCGCAGCGCGCCGAAGCGCTTCTTCGCGTCGACGAGGATCAGCGGCACGGGGTTGGTCGTGTGCGCGGTGTGCGGCTGTCCCGTCGCGGGATCGAACATCAGCTCCGCGTTGCCGTGATCGGCGGTGATGAGCGCCACTCCGTCCACCGCCGCCACGGCGTCGAGGATGCGTCCGACGCAGACGTCGGTGTGGTGCACCGCCTCCCTGGTCGCCTCCATGAAGCCGGTGTGGCCGACCATGTCGGGATTGGCGATGTTCATGATCACGACGTCGTACTTTTTCGACGCGATCGCCTCCACCACTTTGTCCGTCACTTCGTACACGGACATCGACGGCTTCCTGTCGTACGTGGCCACCTTGGGCGACGGCACGAGCAGGCGCTCCTCCCCGGGGAACTGCGTGTCGGAGCCGCCGTTGAAGAAGAACGTCACGTGTGCGTACTTTTCGGTCTCGGCGATGCGGAACTGCTTCAGCCCCGCGCGCGACAGCACTTCGCCGAGGTTGTTGCGGATGGCCACGGGTGGATAGAGCACGGGGAGGTCGAACTTCTCGTGATAGCGGTTCATCGTCACGAGCTTGACCTTCGGATGCACGGCGCGCTCGAACGGCGTGAAGTGCTCGTCCTTGAGCGCGATGACGATCTGGCGCATGCGGTCCGCGCGGAAGTTGAAGAAGAAGAGGGCGTCGCCGTCTTCGATGCGGCCGAGGTGCGCCCCCTCGGGCGTGAGGACCGAGATCGGCTCCATGAACTCGTCGGTGATGCCCTGCTCGTAGAAGCGGCGCATCGTCTCCAGCGGGTCCTTCGTCTCCGTGCCGACGCCGAGGGTCATCAGGTCGTAGCCGCGCTGGACGCGCTCCCAGCGATGGTCGCGGTCCATGATGAAGTAGCGGCCGATGATCGTGGCCAGATGTGCGACGGGCTCCCCATGTGGGGCGGGCTTCAGCCCGCCGGGCGGGCTGAAGCCCGCCCCACATTGTTGCAGCAGCTCGCGGAGATACCGTTCGGCGCTGCGCGGCGGCGTGTCGCGGCCGTCGAGGATGGCGTGGACGTAGACGTGCTGCGCGCCGACGTTGCGCGCGGCGGCGATCATCCCGTGCAGATGCTCCTGCAGCGAGTGCACGCCGCCGTCGGAGAGCAGTCCCGCGAAATGCACGGCCCGCGCGTTCTTCACCGCGTCGACGAAGACGGGGTTCTGTTCCAGCTCACCGTTCCGGATGGACTTGGAGATGCGGACGATGTCCTGATCGACGACCCGCCCCGCGCCGATGTTCAGGTGCCCGACCTCGGAGTTCCCCATCTGCCCCTCGGGCAACCCGACGGCGAGGCCGGACGCCTCGAGCGTGGTCCAGGCATGCTCGCGATACAGCGCGTCGAAGCGCGGCGTTTCCGCCTGCGCGATGGCGTTGTGTTCGGTCTCCGTGCGACAGCCGAAGCCGTCCAGCACGATGAGGGTGAGAAAAGGGCGCTCCGCCATTGTGGCGGGGCACGATATCAAAAGCCTACGCCGACTGCGGCTGCTTCTCTCTCTTGAACACCATCCCGATGTGGTCGGTCGCGCCGGTCTTGAAGTTGATCGAGGTGATGCTCACCAGCTCCCAACCGTCGTCGCCGAGGCGGTTCAGCTCTTCGGCGCGCCGCGGATCCATCGAGTAATTCTCCGACCGGACGTTGATGATCTTGTATTCCCAGGTCTTCATGGTCCGTGGCTCTCCCCCATCCCGAATTGCTGGCTGCGTGTGTGCGGCCCGTCAATATAGCAAATTCAGCCGTCGCGCCACTGGACGGCTTCCGCGGGGAGATCGGTGATCACGCCGTCGCAGCCGAGCTCGCGGAGGCGCTCCCACTCCGGCGTACGGTTCGCCGTCCACGGCACGACCCTGATGCCGCGCGCGTGCAGCGCCGTCACCATCTCTTCGTCGACGAATCGGTAATTGGGAAAGCACCACGTCGCGCCGACGCGCTCCGCGTACTCGCCGACGCCGACGATGTAGCCGTGAAAGGTGATGCCCAGCGGGATGCGCGCGTCGCGATCGCGCAGGGAGGCGATGAGTGAGTGATCGAACGAGGCGATGACGGAGTCGGGCCAGGCGGAGACGTGCTCGATCAGCGTCTCCTCCCATTTCGAGCGCTTCACCTCGAGGATCATGCGCGTGCGGCCGGCGTAGCGGGAGAGGTCGACGAGGCGGTCCACCATCGCGCCGCGCTCGGCGATCTGAGTGTACGTCAGCGACTCGATCTCGGCCTCGTTCAGCTCGTCGTCGTGGTAGAGCACGGCGGTGCGATCGAGCAGCAACCGGAGGTCGGTCTCGAAGCCGTCCGCACCGGCGCGCAGGGTCTCGTCGAAGGACGCCAGCGTGTTCTCCGGGAAGCGTTTCGGACTGCCTCGATGACCGAAGATCAGGAAGGGCTCGATCATCCGTAAGCTCTTGTCGGGTCTTGGTTACCGTGGTAGCGTGCTGGCCGATCCCAGCGGAGCGAACGCATGCCGAAAAGAATCCTTCTCGCGGATGACAGTATCACCATTCAGAAGGTCGTCGAGCTCACCTTTTCCGACGGCGACTACGAGGTCACCGCGGTCAACAACGGTGCCCGGGCGATCCAGAAACTCGGCGACATGAAGCCCGACATCATCCTGTCGGACATCATCATGCCGGAGAAGAATGGCTACGAAGTCTGCGAGTACGTGAAGTCGCATCCCGAGTACCGCAACATCCCGGTGGTCCTGCTGACGGGCACGTTCGAGCCGTTCGATCCGGACCGCGCCGAGAAGGCCGGCTGCGACGCGGTGGTGACGAAGCCGTTCGAGTCGCAGAGCCTGATTCACAAGGTGGAAGAGCTGATCGCCCAGGCGCAGTCGTCCGCCGCGGCCGCTCCGCCCCCTCCCGCGCCGGAGCCGGTCGCGTTCACGCCGCCTCCTTCCGCGCCGCCGTCGCCCGCCGCCTCGCCGTGGCTGGAAGACGAGATCGCCGACGAGACGCCCGCGCCCTCGCCGTTCACGACGGCCAGCGGCTCGGTGCCCGTGCTGCCGGAGTCGTACACGCACGACAGCGACATCTTCGGCGCCGCGCCCGCACCGGAGGCGACGACGGAGATGCCGTTCGAGACGCCGTCGGAGCCGCCGTTCGGCGGCGAGACGCGCGCCTTTCCGCGCATGAGCTTCGACGACCTGCAGGAGACCGCGAGCGTCCCTCCGCCGCCCGAGCCGCCGGCGCCGGAGCCGTCGCCGTGGGACGAGCAGGACTTCGGCGGCGAGACGCGCGCCTTCGGCAAGATGTCGTTCGACGACCTGCAGTCGATGCAGCAGCCGCTCGAGCCGCAGCATCCGGCCGCGACGCCGGAGCCGGAAGCGGAGTCGCCGTTCGGCGCGCCGCCGCCGGCCGAGGAGTTCAGCAGCGAGACGCGCGCATTCGAGCGCATGAGCTTCGACGACCTGCAGCGGCAGATGGCCACTCCGGCGCCTGAGCCGGAGCCGGAAGCGCAGCCCGAGCCGCAGGCCGCCGCGCCGACGCCGGAACCGCCCGCGCCGGAAGCGTCGCCATGGGACGAGCCGGCGGAAACGCCGTTCGGCGGCGGCGCGACGCAGGCCTTTCCGGCCGTGTCGTTCGATGACTTCCCCGCGCCGACGCCGGAGTCGCCGCAGCCCGAGGCTTCGCCGTGGGACGAGCAGCCTTCGTCGTTCGCGGGCGAGACGCGCGCATTCCCGAAGATGAGCTTCGAGGAGCTGGCGGCATCCGCGCCGCAGCCGGAACCGGAGCCGCTCACGGCGTCGCCGGAGCCGGAGCCCGCGCCGTGGGACGAGCCGTCGGAGCCGGCGTGGGCGCCGGAGCCGCCCGCGCCCGTCGACACCGCATCCCCGCAGCAAAACGACTTTGCCACGGCGGCGTACGCGTCGCTCGAGGCGCCGCTGCCGGAGTCGGAGTACGCATCCGAGCCGGAGTACGCGGCGGAGCACGCACCTGCGCCGATGTTCACGGCGCAGCCGGAGCCCGAGCCTGAGTTCGAGCAGCCGCCCGTCGAGGCGCAGGCCACCGGCGAGCCGGAGCTCGAGGAGCTGCCGATCGTACCCGCGCCGGAAGAGCCGGCGGTGTCGCCGATGCCGGCGGTGGAGGCGGAAGCCGAGCCGGCGGAGCCGGTCGTGCCGCCGCCCGCGCTCGCGCCGGAAACTCCGTCGCTTCCGATCCGCGCGGCGGAGCTGAGCGACGAACAGGTGGACCGCATCGCCCGCCGCGTCGTGGAGCTGATGTCCGATCAGGTCGTGCGCAACATCGCCTGGGAAGTGATCCCCGACCTCGCGGAGATGGTGGTGAAGGAGCGGATCCGGCAGTTGGAAAGTGAAGCCTAATTTGACGTGCTGGGTGCTGGGTGCTGGGTGCTGAGAGGCGCTCGGCCCAGCACTCAGCACTCAGCACTCAGCACCCGTGAAAATCTACACACGTACCGGCGATCGCGGCGAGACCTCGCTGTTCGGCGGAGCGCGCGTCGCGAAGAACGACGCGCGCATCGAGGCCTACGGAACTGTCGATGAGCTGTCGTCGTTCATCGGCGTGGCGCGCGCGTCTTCTCTTCCTGCTGACGTCGATGCGACGCTCGAGCGCGTGCAGCGCGATCTCTTCGACGTCGGCGCACACCTGGCCTCACCCGGCACGAGCCGCTTCGCCGGCGTCGAGGTCGCGCGCATCGAGGAGCTGGAGCGCGCCATCGACGCCATGGAGCGCGAGCTCGCCCCGCTCACGAACTTCATCCTCCCCGGGGGCGCGCTCGCCGCGGCACAGCTCCACGTCGCCCGCACGGTCTGCCGCCGCGCGGAGCGCTGCGTGGTCGGACTGCACGACGAGTCGGAGGCGACGCAGTCGACGATCGCCTATCTGAACCGCCTCAGCGACTACCTGTTCGTCGCCGCGCGCTTCGCGAATCTTCGTGCGAATGTGGACGATGTGCCGTGGAAGCGGAATGTCTGAAGGGGGAGCGGAGTTAGTTTGACCGCTCGGAGGGATTCACCTAGAATCCGCGCCTTGCAAATCGGGGCATAGCTCAGCCTGGTAGAGCGCACGGTTCGGGACCGTGAGGTCGGAGGTTCAAGTCCTCTTGCCCCGACCATCCTTCCTTCCTCCTGATAACTTCCGGTGACGCCGGAATCGCCTCCGCCGACATCCCGTTGGCTTCCATGGAGGCAACACACACATGAGAAGTCTCGCAGTTCTGATCGCGCTCCTCGGCGCCGCGTTGCCGGTGTTCGCGCAGCGGCAGCCCGCCCTGCAGGAGCAGATCGACGTCAATGCGGTCCTCCTCGACGTCATCGTCACCGACGCCCAGGGCAATCACATCCTCGGCCTCTCCAAGGATGACTTCGAGGTGAAGGAAAACGGCGTCGTGCAGACCGTCGACTCGCTGGACTACTTCACCAACCGCCGTCTGCTCGACGCGCGCGAGGAGAACGCCCCGTTCAAAGTCGAGCGCGTCCGTGAGGAGCGCTACTTCATCTTCTTCTTCGACAAGCCGCAGGAGCCCGGCCAGCTCTTCGACCGGCTCAACAACGCCCGCGGCGCCGTCCGCGACTTCATCCGCAATCAGATGAAGGAAGGCGATCAGGTAGCCATCGCCGGCCACGACGTGCGGCTGAAGATCTACAGCGACTTCACCAGCGACAAGTCTCAGCTCGAGCGCGCGCTGGACGAGAGCGCGAAGCTCGGCAAGGGCGTGACCGCAGCGTCGACGCCGATCCTTTCCAACGTCGCCCGCAAGACGATGATGAACCGGACCGGCACGGTCTATCAGGCGCTCGACGTCCTCGCCGACGCGGTGCGGCCGATCCGCGCGCGGAAGAACCTCGTGCTCTTCTCGCCCGGCATCGCCGACATCAACGAGCGCGTGATGTCCGGCATGCTCGTCGACCGCAGCCGCCACCTCGACCCGGCCCTGCAGTCGCTGAACGCGGCGAACGTGTCGGTGTACGGCGTGCAGCTCCAGCAGTCGCTCGACGCCGATCTGTCGTCGCCGATCGTGCACCAGCGCCTGAACGAGCTGTCGACCGAGACGGGCGGCAAATACTTCCAGTTCAACACGAGCTTCCAGCCCGCGGTGAACCAGGTCGAAGAGTCGAACGCCGGCTACTACCTGCTGACCTACAGCTCGCGCAAAGCGCGCGGCGAAAAGGGATTCCAGAAGGTGAACGTGTCGGTGAAGGGCCAGCCGCAGCTCCGCGTGACGTCGCGCGCGGGCTACGAGTTCGGCTCGTAAGCAACGTCAGGTAACGAGGGTGACGCGCTCGCCCGGCGAAAGCTGGGCGAGCTTCCACCGCTCCGCCGTGAGCACGGTCATCGGCTGCAGATAGCCGCCGGTGAGTGGATGTTCCGGCCCCATGGCCACGAGGCTGCCGTCCGGATGCAACTGGATGGTGCCGGTCTGCATGCCGATCGAGCGCAGGTCGGCGGGCGCGCTGCTGATCGTTTGCAGCGGACGCAAGCGGATGCCGATGCGATCGAGCTGCGGCGTGACTTCGCACTCGATGCGTTGGATGCCGATGTCGTGCGGGCCTCTCCATGCCTGGATCACGAGACGGTTTTCGCGAGACGCACCGGTGGTCAGGCTGAAGCCTGACCTACGTTTGGCGCCAATTGCGAGGTAGGCGCGGAGGCCGTGTTCGATGCGGCCCCACGTGCGCTCTTCTCCGGCCTTCACTTCTGCTTGTTCGACGCGGAGGTCGGGGGTGACCCAGGCGATGACCGCGTCCTGTGTGAAGCGCACTTTCGGTCCGACGAGCGGGCATTCGAGGATCTCCGCGTTCGCGTCATTGCCCACGGCTTGGTTGGCGAGTGACGCCGCGACGTCGTCGAACGGCTTGTCGGTCCAGACGCTCAGCGGCGCATCCACCTCCACGACGTTGCGATGCGCCACCGCGATTTCCAGCACGTCGCCGACGCGGATGCGGTCTTCGAGCTTCACGTGCGTGTGGCCGAGGATGTTCCAGCCGCCGGGTGTGTCGATCGGATAGAACGCGGCCACGTTTCCCGCCACCGCGAACGCGCCTGCTTTCACGGGCCGTGACGTCGGACGTCGCGGAATCGCCCATTCCGCGGGCCAGCCGTCGAGATAGGCGAAGCCGCCGCGGAATCCGAGGTAACGCGCGGTCAGTCGAAGGCCGTGCAGTTGCGTGGGATCGACGGGGAGGCGGTGCAGGTCTTCGCCGTCGAAGGTGACGGGGACGCGCAGGATCGGATTGGCGATCGGCGGTTGGCGGTTGGCGGTCAGTGCCGCCTCCAAGGCATCGCGGTCGGATGTGAAGACGTAGAGCGACGAGTGTCCCGGGATCGAACGTCCCACCGTCGACGCTCTTGCGTGCGCGGCGTGCAGTTCTGCGGCGGTCACGTCGCCGAGGTCGACGAGCCAGGCGTTGTCGCCGGCGGGGGCGAGTTGCATGCGTTGGTGATAACGTCCGCGCGCATGAATCGCAAGCACGAAGAGCTTCTCGACGAGATCGCGCACCAGGCGATGATCGACAAAGGGCTGCTGCCCGACTTCGACCGCGCCGCCGAAAGACAGCTCGATGAGATCCACGCGCCGGCCCGTCCGGATGAAGGCGTCCGGGACCTGCGCGACCTCCCGTGGTGCTCGATCGACAACGACGACTCCCGCGACCTCGACCAGCTCACCTGGGCCGAGGACCGCGGCGACGGCGACACGCGCATCCTCATCGCCGTGGCCGACGTCGACGCGCTGGTGCGCAAGGACACGCCCCTCGATCGCCGCGCGCGCCACAACACCACCTCGGTCTACACGGCGGCGAAGGTCTTCCCCATGCTGCCCGAGAAGCTCTCCACCGACCTCACCTCGCTCAACGAGGGCGAGGACCGCGTGGCCATGGTCATCGACATGACCGTCAACGCCGACGGCCACGTCGTGCAGGAAGACGTCTACCGCGGACTCGTGCACAACCACGCCAAGCTCGCCTACGACCGCGTCGCGGCGTGGCTGGACGGCGAGGACGACGAGCCGGAGAAGATGCGCCGCATCGACGGCCTGGCGGAGAACGTCCGCCTGCAGGACCGCATCGCCGACCACATGCGCGACCTGCGTCACGAGAACGGCGCGCTCGACCTCGAGACCATCGAGGCGCGGCCGGTGTTCCGCGACGGCAAGGTGGTCGACCTCCGCCAGTCGAAGCGCAACAACGCGCGCCTGCTCATCGAGGACTTCATGATCGCGGCGAACGGCACCACCGCGCGCTTCCTGGCCAAGCACGGGCTGCCGAGCATCCGCCGCGTGGTGCGCTCGCCCGAGCGGTGGGACCGCATCGAGCGCATCGCCGAGGAGCTGGGGGAGCGGCTGCCGCCCGAGCCGGATGCGCGCGCGCTGGAGGAGTTCCTCAAGCGGCGCAAGAAAGCCGATCCGATGCGCTTCCCCGACCTCTCGCTGTCGATCGTGAAGGCGATGGGCGCGGGCGAGTACGTGGTGGAAGAGCCGGGAGAGAAGTCGATCGGCCACTTCGGCCTGGCGGTGAAGGACTACACGCACTCCACGGCGCCGAACCGCCGCTACCCCGACCTCATCACGCACCGCCTCGTGAAATCCGCCCTCGAAGACCGCAACGCGCCGTACACGGTCGACGAGCTGGCCGGGCTGGCGCAGCACTGCACGGATCAGGAGGATGCGGCGAACAAGGTCGAGCGCATGGTGCGCAAGGCCGCCGCGGCGTGCATGCTCGCCGGACGCGAGGGGGAGCACTTCGAAGGCGTCGTCACCGGCGCCTCGCAGAAGGGGACGTGGGTGCGCATCTTCCGCCCGCCGATCGAAGGAAAGCTCGTGCGCGGCTGGGACGGCCTCGACATCGGCGACCGCGTGCGGGTGAAGCTCCTCGGCGCCGACCCGGAGCGCGGCTTCATCGACTTCGGACGGGCGTGACAAACGTAGGACAGGCTTCAGCCTGTCCATGGGCAGGCTGAAGCCTGCCCTACGTTTCCACCAGCGCGATGATCGTGTTCTGCGCGTCCAGCGTCACGATCTTCGCCTTGTGCGCGAGCGTCTGGCCGTCGTGCATGATCCCCCACGAGACGATGCTGATCACGTCGCC
>DASUSL010000548.1:0-9009 GCA_036375135.1 Thermoanaerobaculia bacterium
CGCACGGTCCAACGCAGCGAGTCGCGGGTGGCCAGGGCCCAGTCGCGGTGGGTCTCGTCGTCGAACGTGACGGCCAGCAGGGCCAGTGCGTTTTCGCCGCCGGGGACGGTGCATTGCAGCGTCCAGTGGCCGCCGGCGTGCGTGATCGTGTCGGGCTGCGGCTGCGTGGCCAGCGTCGACACGCGCACGCGGCGTCCCGGCTCCCACGCCACCCACGTGTTCTCGTCCCACTCCTGTGCGAATGCGCCGGGGACGCGCACGCTCCACTCTTCCGTGATCGTGGCGATCACGTCGTGGCGCCGATAGCCGATGAGTGGTGTCTCCGCCGACGCGGCGGCGTTCGCGTGGATCGTCTGCGCCAGCTCGTCATCGAGTGCGAGCCAGCGTGCGAGCTCGCTCCATGCGCGCCACGGGTAGGTGAGGCGCTGCTCGGCGCCGTACGCCGTCGCGAGCGCCGCGTGCACTTCGCGCATCGTCTCCGCCTGCTCCTCGGTGAACGGCGCGCGCCACCGCACCTCGGACCACATCTGCACGAGTGCGCGTCCGAGCCAGTAGTGCGGCCCCGCGCCGCGATGCCACCACGGGAAGAGGTCGATGCCGCGGTTGCCGTCCACCGACGCCCCTTCCAGCCACTCGCGGTCGCGCGGCCCGAGCGGCGTCAGCACGTACGCGTCGGGCACGTCGAAGCGCCAGTCGGACGGCATCGAGAGCTGCAGCGCGTTGCCGGCGCCGTTGGTCAGGGCGATGCGCGCGATGTTGCGGACGAACTTGCGCATCTCCTCATGGATGTCCGAGGAGTTGCGGGTGTAGAAGTAGTAGCCCTCGTCGAACGACTGCTCGTGCGGCTCGTCCCAGCGGATGCGCAGCGCGTCGCCGAGGGCGTGCAGCGCGTCGCAGACGAACATGTGGTAGCCGGGACCGGCGGTCGACGTCTTGGCCGTGACTTCGACGAAGCCGCGCCGCGGCACCGTGAAGGCCACGTTCTCCGCGCCGGGATGGATCGAGAGGCCGAGCGACGGCGTGCCGTTCCAGAGCCCGAGGAAGCCGTTGCGCTCGATCAGCAGCTCGCCGTGATGCTCCGCCCACCACGCCTGCACGTGCGTCAGGAACGTCTGTGCATCCGCGGCGAGGAAGGCGAAGCGCGCGTAGCGGCCGCGGATCTGGAGGTCGATGCCCATGAGTCAGGTCGCGAACAGCGACGGCTCCACCGCGACCTCGCGGGCGTCATCCTCATCGAGAAAATTCGAGACGCCGACGCCGACCAGGCGATAGCGCGCCTCGGCCGGAAAGTCGAAGCGGTCGAGCAGCGACACCGCGACGCGCGCCACGTCGTCCGCGGTCGACGGCAGCTCGGGCGGCGAGAGCTGCCGGGTGGCGGTCTGAAAGTCGGGCGTGCGCAGTTTCACCGTGACCGTGCGTCCACGCATGGAGCGCTCCTCGAGCGACTTCCAGATCTTCTGCGCCTCGCCGCGAATCCACTCCGCCGCTTCTTCCTTCGTGACGTCCTTGGCGAACGTGTTCTCGCTCGACCACGACTTGCGCTTGCGCGACGGCTCGACCGGGCTCTCGTCGATGCCGCGCGCGAGCTCCCACAGCCGCACGCCCCACTTGCCGAAGCGCGCGGTCAGCGCGGGGACGTCGAACTGATAGAGGTCGCCCACCGTGGCGATGCCCATGTCGGTCAGCACCGCCTCGGTGGCCTTGCCGACGCCGGGGATCTTGCGCACCGGCAGGCCGACCAGGAAGCGCTCCACCTGATGCGGCTTGATGACGAACATGCCGTCGGGCTTGCGCCAGTCGGAGGCGATCTTGGCGAGGAACTTGTTCGGCGCGACGCCGGCCGAGGCGGTGAGATGCGTCTCCTCGCGAATCTCGCGGCGGATCGCTTCCGCGGTCTCCGTCGCCGTAGGGATGCCGGTCAGCTCGCTGGTGACGTCGAGGTAGGCCTCATCGAGCGAGAGCGGCTCGACGAGCGGCGTGTGGCGCTCGAAGATCGTGCGGATCTGATGCGAGACCGCGCGGTAGCGCTCGAAGTCGGGCGGCAGCCAGACCCCGGTGGGGCAGAGCCGCTTCGCGCGCGACGCGGGCATCGCCGAATGCACGCCGAACTTGCGCGCTTCGTACGACGCGGCGCAGACGACGCTGCGCTCGCCGGGCCAGCCGACGATGACCGGCTTTCCCTTGAGCGACGGGTCGTCGCGCTGCTCGACGGACGCGTAGAAGGCGTCCATGTCGATGTGGAGTATCTTCCTCACTCAGTCCGATGCTAACCGAGATTTCGACCCCCGCTTTCCTCGTCGAGCGCACAGTCGTGCAACGGAATTGCGCGCGGATGCGCGATAAGGCACACGCCTCCGGTGTGCTATTCCGCCCACATGTGAAAACGCACAAGTGCGTGGAGCTCGGGCGCATGCAGCACGGCGGCGCGATCGGTCCGATCACGGTGTCGACGCTGGCGGAGGCGGAGTACTTTGCGGACGGCGGCTTTCGCGACATCACGTACGCGGTGCCGGTCTCGCCGGCGAAGCTGGACCGCGCGGCGGCCCTGGCGCGGCGCATCGAGCGATTGAACGTGCTCGTCGACTCGGAGGAGGCGTTCCGCGCGGCGGAAGCGCACTCGCATGTCTTCGATGTGTTTCTGAAAGTGGACTGCGGCTATCACCGCGCCGGCGTCGATCCGGAGAGTCCGGACAGCGCGCGCCTCGCGCTGAACATGGCGTCCTCGGACGGGGTGCGCTTCCGCGGATTGCTCACGCACGCGGGACACTCGTACAACGTGCGCGACGTGGAGGAAGTGCGCCGCATCGCCGCGGAGGAAGCTGCCTCGCTGACGCGATTCCGCGCGCTCCTCGGCATCGACACGCTGCGCAGCATCGGTTCCACGCCGACGCTCGCCGTCGTGGAGCGCTTCGGCGAGTGCGACGAAGTGCGTCCCGGGAACTACGTGTTCTTCGACGCCTTCCAGGCTACCCTCGGCTCGTGCACGCGCCACGACGTCGCGGTCTCGGTGCTGACGACGGTGGTCGGCTCGTACCCCGAGCGCGGAGCGCTGATCGTCGACGCCGGCGCGCTGGCGCTGTCGAAGGACGTGGGGCCGACGCAGATCGACCCGGAGTTCGGCTACGGCGTGGTCTGCGATCTCGCCCTCAATCCGCTGCCGATGCGCATCATTGCGTTGTCGCAGGAGCATGGGAAAGTGGAGTCGCGCATCCACGTGCCGGTGGGGACGCGGCTGCGCATCCTGCCCAATCACTCGTGCCTGACCGCGGCAATGTACGACCGCTATCACGTGATCGATGACGGTGCGATCGTCGACGAGTGGCGCCCCGTGCGAGGATGGTGAAACGTAGGGCAGGCTTCAGCCTGCCCGGGACAGGCTGAAGCCTGTCCTACGTTCGGCACCCGATGCACTACCTCTACGACGGCCCCGAAAAAGCCAAACGCACTTTTCTCTTCGCCCACGGCGCGGGCACGCCGATGACGCATCCGTTCATGGTGCGCGTGGCGCGCGAGATGGGAGAAAAAGGGATTCGCGTCGTGCGCTTCAACTTTCCGTACATGGAAGCGGGGAAGAAGGTGCCGGACCGGCAGCCGGTGCTGCTCGATGCGTGGCGCCGCGCGATCGAGGAGCATGGCGGCGGCAGGCGCGTGGTCATCGGCGGGAAGTCGATGGGCGGGCGGATGGCGAGCATGGTCGCGGACGAGCTGAACGTGCGCGGACTGGTCTGCTTCGGCTATCCGTTTCATCCGCCGGGGAAGCCCGAAAACCTGCGCGTCGCGCATCTGGAGACGCTGCGCACGCCGACGCTGATCGTGCAGGGGACGCGCGACACGTTCGGCACGCCGCCCGAGGTCGCGACGTACACGCTCTCGCCGTCGATCGAAGTGAAGTGGATCGAGGGGGGCGATCATTCACTCAAAGGGGGACTTGATCGCGCCATCGAGTGCGCAGTATTGTTCACTTTGGGACATTAGCGCATTTCCTTCTTCCCGTTGTCACGGCGTTACTGCTAGAGTGACATCCGGACATGCGCCCCCGCATCCTCATCGTCGAAGACGACGTCTCCACCCGCGAGGCGTTTCGTCGCATCCTGGAGCTCGAAGGATGCGATCTCGACCTCGTGCCGGACGGTGAGAAGGCGGTGGGCGCGCTGGCGCAGCGCCGCTACGACGCGATCATCCTCGACATCGCGCTGCCCAAGATGAGCGGCACCGACGTGATGGAGTACATCGCCAGCACGACCCCCGAGGTGCTGGCGTCGATCGTGGTGGTGTCGGGACTGGAGCCGAAGGAGATCCGCAAGCTCTTCCCGGAGATCTGCGAGACGATGTCCAAGCCGGTCATGCCGGGCAAGCTGATCGCCTCCGTGCGCCGCTGCCTGAGCATCAGCCGCGGCTCCTCCGGCATGTCAGGCATTTCTGTCGCATAGACGCCTCGGGCGTGCGACCCCTGACCTCGACTCTGACCCCCTCCGAAGTCGCCGAGCTGCTCGACCTTCCGCAAGCCACCATCGATGCACTCCTCGACTCCGGCCGCGTGCTCTGCCACGTCAAGGGAGGGGAGCCGCGCATCCCGCTCGCGCAACTCGAGGAGCTCTTCCGCGACTCGCTGATGCGCCTGTACGCGGCGGAGGGACAGCCGCCGCGCGAGGCCGCGCGCGTGGTCGAAGCGCCGGTGCGAGCACCCGAGCCCGAACCCGAGCCTGAGCCTGAACCCGAACCCGAACCCGAAGAGCCCCCGGCAATCAACAACCAGCAACCAGCAACACCGCTGGTCGCCGCGGAGCCGAAAGCAGCGCTCCCCGACCAGCGCCGCACGCAGCGCTACGTCCCGCGCCGCCAGATCGACGGCATGTTCGAGGACGTGAAGTTCACGATCATGCAGATCTCGACGACGGGGCTGCGCATCCGCCATCGCGATCCGCTGCTGCCGGGGAGCGAGGCCAAGCTCACGTTCGCGCTGATCAAGCCGGCGCGCTCGATCGTCGTGCGCGCGCGTGTGGTCTGGACCAGCCTGGCGCGCTCGGGCGAAGAGCGTTTCTCGATCAGCGGCCTGCGCGTGATCGAGCACGGCGAGCGGCTGCAGCGCGCCGTGGACTCGCTGCTCATGACGCACGACCTCCAGCCGGAGCGCCGCGCGCGCAACCGCCGCAGCGACGAGGTGACGTCGATGTTCGCCGGCGCCTCGGACGACGAGATCGCGATGGTCACCGCCGCGATCCAGAAGTTCGCGCAGGACCCGGTGGAGGCGAGCCGCTGGTACTCGCGCGCCCGCTTCGCCCTCTCCGACGAGCACGTGCGCCGCATCGCCCCGCCCAGACCGCGCGACCGCGAAGAAGTCCTCGGCATCTGGGAGTACCTCGAGCGGCAGGTGGAGCTGGAGAAGGTCGCCGGCGTCGTGGCTTGGACGCGAACAGCGAATTGAACGGTGCTGAGTGCTGGGTGCTGAGTGCTGAAAGGCGTGACCCAGCACCCAGCACTCAGCACTCAGCACTCAACTACAGCCTCTCCACCGTCGCTCCGATGATGAACCCGCTGAAGTTCGTGTTGTGGCGGATGGCGTCGACGCTGAAGCTCGGCAGCGTTTCCAGGCGGCTCAGTTTCTTGTACAGCTTCTGGTACGCCACCATCTGCAGCTCGACTGCTTCCGCGGTCAGCGGCACGGCCAGGCCGTAGCGCTCCGCGTCCGTGCCGTCGAGGCGGATGGGGCGGCGCACTTCCTCGGCCACCGGATCCCATTCGCCGACCAGGATCACCGGGTTCGTCTCGCTCTGCGCCTCGCACACGACGAGGTCCGCGGTGCCGGTCGCGTCGTCGAGGTTCGCGGCCGTGCCGACCCGGTGCGCGGAGCTGCGGTGCCGCTCGAGCTGCAGGAGCTGCAGCAGCGGCTTCGACTCGTCGATCATCGAGATCTCGGCCTGTTCGGGCGTGGTCCAGACCACTTCGCCGATGTCCTGCGCGCCGATTCCCTTCAGCGACACCGACCCGAGGAGCCGCACGCCGATGTAGCCGTCGGCGTCGCCGCCGGTGGGGAAGCCGAGGTAGACGCCCCACGGCGTGATCAGACGATAGAGCTTCTGCCCGTCCTCGATGATCTCCGTCGAGAGCTGGCGGATGAAGGGGATGGAGACGACGATTCCCTCGTTGATGAGGTGCCCGTTCTCGTTCACGTACGCGTAGAACTCGCGCTGTTGCTGCGCGGCGTCGAGGCTGTCGGCGCTGCGCGACAGCGGCGCGAAGAAGCGGTAGACGTCGTTCTGGTCGTAGCCGTGGGTGAGGAGGAGGTGCTGAAAGTCCTCCACGTCCTTCGTGGTCTTGCCAGTGGTCAGCCGCGACAGCTCGACGATGCCGGGACCGTAGAACTCCATGAGCTGCGTGCCGTCGGCCGAGACCTGCATCGGCAGCAGGCGGTAGTAGCCGTAGTTGAGCGCGATGCGCATCCCGCGGTTGAAGGCGAAGCCGTCGCGACGCTGCTCGGCATAGAACTGCTGGATGGCGATGGCCGCGTGGATCGAGCGCGTGGCGCGGCGCGACGTGTAGAACGCACCGTCGCCGAGGAACTTCTCGAACTGCAGGCCGAAGCGGCGGGTGATCTCGACCAGCTCGCGCTGGAACTCCAGCATCTGCCGGTACGACGTCTGTTCTTCCCCCTTGCCGCCGCGGGCGATCTCGCCGAGCGTCTCGGTGAAGGACGTGATGTCGTAGACGAGGCCGTAGCGGTAGACGATCGGCTCGACGACGCCGCGGCGTCCGAAGTTCATGGGACGGATCGCGCGCGAGTACGCGGTGCCGTCGTCACCGAGGTTCTCTCCCTCGGACGTGGACGACATCCAGATGATGCCGCGCCGCAGGCTCTGCACGACGAACAGCTCCAGCAGGCGGCGCGAGACGACGTCGAGCACCGAGACGTCGCCCGGCTCGCGGTACGACGGATGCGCCTCGAGCAGCTCGCGTACGCGGCAGTCGAGGAGTGCGACGACGGGGATGACGCCTGCCTCCGGATAGCCGAGGAGCGTGAGCGCGCGGCGGAAGAGTTTGTCGCGCGCCATGAAGTCCGCGGCCATCGAGCGCAGCCCGTCGAAGGCTTTGCGAAACCCGGCGTAGTCGCGGCGGATGTGCAGGAAGTAGCCGCGCAGCTCGCGCAGGTCGGGACTGACGAACTCCTCGACGACCAGCAGCGGGTTGTCGAGGACGAGCTCCACGAAGCCGCGCACGTCCGCATGCTCGCGGACGGCGTTCACCCACCGGCCGTACAGCGCGTAGCGGAGGCGCTCGGCGTCTTCGCGCGGGATGCCGGCATCGACCGCGCGGCGCACGAAGGCGCCGAACAGGCGGCCGGTCTGCTGCGTGTGCAGGAGCCAGAAGACGGAGTGGTAGTCGGCCAGCACGCTCGAGTCGAGCGCGTTCTTGGCGAGCTTGAGGAGCTGCTCGCGGTAGGCGTTCAGCAGGTCGTTCGCGCGGACGCTGGGGATGCCGTGCGCGGTCAGCTCCTCGTCGAGCCATCGCTGGAGGCGCATTTCCAGCTCGTCGATGGCCGGGGACTTCATCAGCGGGAAGCCGAAGCCCTTCGGCTCCAGCTCATCGAGGAGGAAAATTTTTGCCGGGACGGGGAACTGCGCCGCGGCGCGCCCGATCGTGTCGGCCACGAAATGACGGAGGTCCAGCTCGCGGCGGAACGGGAAAACGTCCGAGCGCTGCCTCAGGAATCGGAGGAGATTCTCATGCACCCGGAGCCCCTGCGTGCAAACGTGGCGCCCGGCTCGGCAGCAAAATTGAATGCAGTGTCCGCAAGGCCGGAAGTTTGCCGGCTTCAGCAACTCGGGTTTTCCCACAATTTCGATCGGGAGGTTTCATCGTGCGTAAGACCGCCGTTCTCCTGTTTGCGTGTTTCATGGCCGCGTCCGCGCTGGCTCAGACGGCGATCACGCCGGAGTCGCTGCTCGACCGCGGCCTGAAAGCCTACAGGTCGGCCGACTACTCGTCGGCGATTACCGACCTGCAGGCAGCGGCACAGGGGTTCCTCTCGCCCGAGCAGATGCAGGCCTACGTGAACACCGGTAAATTCGACCGGCTGCAGTCGTTCGAGACGTCGCTCGTCTACCTTGCGCTTTCCCAGTTCCGCCTCGGACGCGAGGACGACGCCCGCGAGACGCTGGTCCGTCTCCAGTCGGCCGAGCGCATCAACCCGACCTACGCGACGCTGAACCTCGGCGCCGAGGCGGCCGAGATCGAGTCACTCGCCGCCGCGCTCACGCCGGGCAACCCGCTCCCGCGCAACGTGCACGTGGCGCAGGACGACCCGAACCGCGCGCTGCCTCCGATTCAGCCGAAGGAGCGCGTGGCGGTGAAGAAGACCATCGCCGAGGAGCGCGCCGAGCGCCAGCAGCTCATCGACGAGCTGGTGGCCATCGAGCGGGAGCGCATCCAGCGTGAAGCCGACGCGCGCATCGCCGCGGAACGCGATCGCCTGGAGAAGGAAGCCGCGGCGAAGATCGCCGAGACGCAGCGCGCCGCCGATGCGCGCGTGAGCGCCGCCTCCACCGACGCGCAGCAGAAGATCGCCGCGCTGCAGGCCGACGCGCAGGCGCGCGTGGCCGCGGCGGAAGCGGCGGCGAAGCAGCGCGTGGCCGCGGCGGAGGCGGAGTCGGAGGCGCAGGTGCTGACCGCCCGCCGCGACGCGGAACAGCGCACGGCGGCGATCGAGGCGGAGGCGAAGAAGCAGGCCGAGGCGCGCATCGCCGAGATCCAGAAACTGACCGAGCAGCGCATCGCCGAGGAGCGCGCCTCCGCGGAGCGCGCGGCCACGGCGCGCGTGACCGAGGCGGAAGCCGCGGCGCGCAAGGAGTATCTGATGGCGCTGCGCACGGCCGAGGCCGCGGCGGGCAACGGCAACGTGGCCGAGGCGGTCCGCATCTACAGCGGCCTCGCCAACTCCACCGGCGCGCCGCGCGAGGTGCTCGCGGAAGCGGCGGTCGGGCTCTATCGCACGGGCGCGTTCCGCGAGGCCGT
>DASUSL010000549.1:0-7624 GCA_036375135.1 Thermoanaerobaculia bacterium
TGTCGGTGGCGACGATCTCCGCGATGTACTCGCAGGTGCCGGACAGCGACATCAAGATGCTGGGCGCCTCGCTCGACGTGCCGATCGTCGGCGGCGGCGTGGTCAGGCCGACGCTGGCCATCCGCGGCTCGTACGCGATGCTGCAGGGCGTCGACGACTTCGACCTCAACACCTACGGCGCGGAGCTCTTCCTCTCGAAAGGCTTCGGCCCCGTGACGCCGTACGGCGCGATCGGCATCGCCCGTAGCGACGCCGAGGGGATCGTGGGCACGACCACCCTCGTCGACGAGTCGACCTCCAACCGCATTACCGTGGGCGTGAAGCTCTCGCTGCTGATCCCGAAGATCGTGGTGGAAGCGACGCAGGGCGAGGAGCGGAGCTACGCGGCGAAGGTGAGCTTCGGGTTCTGACGCTGGTAAGCCATTGACTTAGTAGTCTGATCGCTTACAGTGTTCTCGTGAAGGTCGCGTGGGACGAAGCGAAGAACCGCGCGAACCTTCGGAACACGGCGTCAGTTTTGAGGAAGCCGGCGAACTTTTCCGATCAGGTGTCGACTATCTGGAAATCTTCGACGACGAGCATTCCGTCACGGAGGATCGTTTCATTGCCATCGGTCCCATTCGAAGCGGGCTGGTGCTGATCGTCTGGACGGAGCGGGATGAGGAGACCATTCGAATCATCAGCGCGCGCTGGGCAACGGCGCATGAACAGGCCCTGTACCGCGCTCACCTGGACCAGACATCATGACTGAAATCCCGGAATTGACGGCAAAGCAGTTGGCCCGAGCCATCCCCGCGCGGTTGCGCAAGCGACTCATGCTCGGACAGTTCGAATCGGGAGATGACATCTCAGCCCTGCGGCGATTCGTCGGGCTGACGCAAACACAGTTCGCGCAGGCGATGGGTATCAGCGTTCACACGCTGCGCAACTGGGAGCAGGGACGCCGTCGTCCGGACGGGCCGGCGGTCGCGTTGTTGCGGATTGCGGCGCGTCACCCGCGCATCATTCGCGAGAACCTCGAGTCGGCGGCTTGACGGGGCGGGGCGGGCTGAAGCCCGCCCCACATTCGTCGCTACTTCGTCGGCTTCGCCGCCGGCTTGGCCGGCGCGACGCCGATGGCGTTGTTGATCGCGTCGAAGGTGAACGAGCCCTCGGGGCCGAAGCCCATGATCTGGCCGTTCACGATGAAGGTCGGGGTGGAGACCACTCCCACCGCGAACGCGCGGCTGACCTGATCGAGGATCGCCTGACGCTCCGCCTTGGAGTTGTAGATCTTCGACACCGCCGCCCAGTCGACGTCGTTGTCTTCCATCCACTCCTTCACCACGTCGTCGATCTTGCGCTTCCCGATCGCTTCCTGGTTCTTGAAGATGAAGTCGACGTACGACCAGTACTTGGCCGGGGCGATCTTCTGCAGCGCGCGGGCGCCGAGGGCGGCGGGGATGGCCCACTCGTGATGCTCGAAGAGCGGGAGGTCGAGGCGGATGTAGTTCACCTTCGAGAGGTTCTTCTGCAGCAGCGGCTCGATCCGCTCGTGCGCGCGGGCGCAGGTGGGGCACTGGAAGTCGGAGATCTCGATGATCTCGGCCTTGGCGGTGGCCGAGCCGCGGCGCGCGCCGGCGGCGACGTTCATCGCGTCGCGCAGCGTCCTGGCCGGATCGGTGTTCATCAGGCCGCGGAAGCCGACGATGAGGAACTGCTCGGAGGCGTCGACGTAGGCGTTGTACGCGAACGGACCCCACTGCGTCGGGCGCGTGATGGTCACGGCCTTCAGGCCGTCCGGCAGCGAGAACGGCGCGACGGCCGAGGTGACCTCTTTGCCGATGAGGCGCTTCGCCTCTTCCGTCACGCGGACCGTGGTCGGACGCTGGTCCTTCGGCAGCGGGATGACCGTGCCGACGATGACCTGCTGCGACTTCGGCGAGTAGAGGACGTACTTCTGCGAGCCGCAGTACTGGTCGCTCGAGCGGAGCGTGGCCACGTACGGCGTGAAGTTCGCCGGACCCTGCGTGCCCATCGCCTCGAGCGTGAGCGCGCCGCCGGGGCAGCGCGGCAGGACCTTGGCGACGTAGTTTTTCAGGGCCGCGTTCGATTCGACGCGGGCCTGGGCGTGCGCGACTGTGGAGACGGCGAGGAGCGTGACGGCGAAGAGGGCGCGTTTCATCAGTGGGCGTTAACCGTCCGATAGCCGCGTTCAATCCACTCTTCCAGCCCGCCGGAGATGTGCACGACGTTCCGGAAGCCGGCCAGGGTCAGGAGCTTCGCCGCGACGGGCCCGTCCGTGTCGTTCGCGCCATAGACGAGCACGGTCTGGTTCTGATACGGCAGCAGCTCCGGCAACTGGCTCTCGATGGTGCCGAACGGGGCGCTGAGCGCACCCGCGATGTATCCCTGCGGCCCTCGGAACGCCTCGGAAGAACGGACGTCGAGGAGCACCACCTGCCGCGAGTCGAGAATCATCTCGTTGGCGACGGTCGGGGAGACCTCGGCGTACCCGCCGGCAGTCATGGAGACGCCGACGGTCTTGCAGCCGGCGGCGGCGAGAAGGAGGCAGAGAACGATCAGTGTCTTTTTCATAAAACCTCGAGCTCGAATTCCGTCCGGACGTCTCCGACCAGCGTTCCCGCGTGGTTGCGCAGCGGCCAGTGGCGGAAGGGCTGCAGTTCCGGCCGCGCGTCGAGGTCGATGCCGAGGAGCTCGAGGAGGCGGAGGATGACCGGGTTGCGTCCGCGCTCCATGGAGCCGTCGTCGATCTTCAACGCGATGCCGACCGAGCAATCATCGGCGAGCCGCAGCCTCGCGGTCAATTCGGCGCACAGCTCCGGCGACAGCGCCATCGCGTAGAAGCCTTCCGCCCCTTCCTTCGCCAGGAGCTCGCCGCGGAACGCGGCCATGAGCGGCGTGGTCATGCTCCAGTTGCCGGCGACGTAGTGCGGGAAGCTGGTCATGGCGTCGATGATGCGCGCGCCGCTCTCGGCGTAGCGCTCGATCGAGCCCGCCATCAGCCGCGCGTATGCGAACGCGGCGCGGTGCAGCGTGAGGAAGAAGGCCGGCACGCCGCAGCCGTCGATGGCCATCGGGATCTCGTCCGCCGCGATGCCGGCGAAGTCGGCCAGCGTGGAGCGCATCAGCACCTGCAGCGGATGCTCCGGCTCCGCGTAGCCGGACGACGGGACGTCCATGACCTGCGTGGCGAGCAGCATCCCGGCGTGCTTGCCGGAGCAGTTGTTGTGCAGCGCCGACGGCGGCTCGCCGCGCAACTCGGCCGCCGCCTTGTCGTCGAACGGCACGTGCGGCGCGCAGAAGAGGTCTTCTTCGTCGAACTCGCCTTTGCGCAGCAGCGCCGCGGCGGTGGAGACGTGATGCGGCTCGCCCCCGTGCGACGCGCAGGTGAGCGCGATCTCCTCGGAGGTCAGCTCGTATTCTTCGAAGCCGCCGTACTCGAGAAGCGGGATGGCCTGGAACGGCTTGGCCGCGGAGCGGAGGCAGGTGCGGAGCGCGGGATCGCCGGCGAAGGCGAGGAGGGTGCCGCGCGAGTCGACGACGGCGATCGAGCCGCGATGGACTGACTCGAGGTAGGGGCCGCGGTAGACGTGCGCGAGCGGGACGGACATCGGGGAGGGAGTGTATAGGAGTGCGGCGGCCTTGGCCGCCGCTTTGGCAAGCGTGTCGCGAGCGAGGTAGGAAAGCGGCGGCTAAGGCCGCCGCACTCCTAAAATGTCGCGGACGATTTTGAGGTGGTGCTCGGTGTGGACGGTGATGAAGCGCAGCGCCTGCGACGGCGTGAGGCCGCCGAAGCGCGGGTGGGGGACGTTGGGGATGCGCGACCTCTCGATGGCCGCGACGTCGGCCGCGTCCACCGCGGCGTTCACGCGGGCGAGCCGCGCCTGCAACTCCTCGAGAGTGCAGCGCGTCCCGGTCAGCCCTTTCGGCGAGCGTCCCTTGCCGCGCGGAATCCAGCCCAGCGCGAGGATGACCCGTCCGATGAAGTTGATGCCGCGCGGCGCGGCTTCCTCGGACCGCAAACGGTCGAGGACCGACTTCGTCACTTTCAGCAGGTGGTCGATGTGCTCGGCCGGCGACCAGTGCGAGACGCGCTCGTTGACGTCGAGCACGCGCGCGTCGCCGCACAGCGTGCCGATCCGCCCGAGCTGCTCGCGGATGCGCGCGAGCTCCGTCACCGCGCCCACGACTTACGCCCGCGCCGGAGTGCCGCTTTCGGAGGCGATGGCCTCCTCTTCGGTGTTGTAGATCTTGAAGACCGCATCGAGCTTGGCCAGCTTGAGCAGCTTCTGGATCCGCTCGGACGGGTTGACCAGGATCAGCTTGCGGTTCTGGTTCGTGAACTTGCCGAGGTAACCGACCAGCTCACCGATGCCGGTCGAGTCGATGTAGTCGATCTTGGTGAAGTCGATGATGACGTTCGTGCTCTCGTTCTTGAGCACGTTCTCCAGCGCGGAGGAAAAGAACTCGGCGCTTTCACCGAGCTTGATCAGACCTTCCACGTACAGAATCGTGAAGTTGTCCAGGTGTTTCTTCTCTACGATCACAACGCCTCCGAACCGAATTCAACTTCGCCGTAGCAAATGGACTGCCACGACGGCATTCATCCCACCGAACCCGAACGAATTGGAAAGAAACGTGGTTGCCCGCGCCGGACGAGGCTCGTTCGGGACGTAATCCAGGTCGCACGCGGGGTCCGGCGTGACGAGGTTGACCGTCGGCGGCAGAAAGCCGTCCCGCAGCGCCAGCAGCGACGCCGCGATCTCGATCGCGCCCGAGGCGCCCATGGCGTGGCCGTGCAGTGACTTGGTCGAACTGACCGGCGGCGGCTCGCTGCCGAAGACCGCGCGGATGGCCTGCGTCTCCGTCGGGTCGTTCGCCCGCGTGCCGGTGCCGTGGGCATTGACGTAGCCGGCCGTGTTCCAGCGGGCGTCGCCGAGGGCGAGCCGCATCGCCCGCGCCGCGCCGTCCGCGGAAGGGTCGGTCACGTGTCCCGCGTCGCTCGTCGCGCCGAAACCGGCGATCTCGCCGAGGATCTCCGCGCCGCGCCGCTCGGCATGCTCCATCGATTCCAGCACGAAGACCGCCGCCCCCTCGGCCAGCACCATCCCTTTGCGGTCCGCGCTGAACGGGCGGCACGCTTGCTCGGGATGCTCGTTGTCGACCGCCAGCACGCGCAGCACTTCCCACGCGCGGACGATGCCGACCGACAGCGGCGCGTCCGCGCCTCCGGCGAAGACGGCGTCCGCCTGTCCCGTGCGGATGGCCTGTGCCGCGAGTCCGATCGCATGCGCGCTCGACGCGCACGCCGAGACGACGGCGTACGACACGCCCTTCGCGGCATGCTTCGCGGAGACCGCGGCCGCCGCGGCGTTGTACATCGAGGAAGGGATGGCCAGGGGAAGGGGACGGCCCCCTTCGCCGTACATGCGGCGGTAGTTGGTGTCGAGCGTCTCCGCGCCGCCGAGGCCCGTGCCGATCAGGACGCCGACGCGCTCCGGCGCGAGCCCGAGGTCGCCCGCCTGCGCCGCCGCTTCTTCCGCGGCCATCAATGCGAAGCGCGTGAAGCGGTCATGGCCGCGATGCTCGGCCAGCTCGCCCGGCACCTCGCCGGCGATGCGGCAGTTCAGCATCGTTGGATCGATGGAAGTGATGGTGCGGATGCCGCTGCGCGCGTTGCGGAGTGCGTCGAGGTTGGCCTCGCGGCCGCGGCCGAACGGCGAGACGATGCCGAGGCCGGTGATGGCGACGCGGTTCACGCGGTGCGCCGCTCGATGATGTCGATCAGATCGCCGAACGTGCGTACCGCGCGCGCCTCCGGATCGGGGATCGAGATCTTGAACTGTTCCTCGATGGCAAAGAGGATCGTCAGCGAGTCGAGCGAGTCGATGCCGGCCTCCGCCATCACCGTCTCCGGACGCAGCAGATCCTCGGGGATGTTCTTCTCCTGCCGCACGATGGCGATCAGTTGCTCCTGGATCTCGCTGCGCGTCACGGCCCGTATCATAGCAACCGTGTTCCGTTGGCTCTATCCGGCGTGGCTGCTGGTCTGCGTGATCCTCTTCTTCGCGCTGCGCGGGATGGAAGACCCGTCGCGGCCGAAGGGACGCATCCTGTCGATCGAGGCGGGACGGCGCGCGCTGTCGATCGCGCAGCAGCGCGGCATCCGCGGCTACGAGGTCGTGCACGTGGCCCGCGCGCGGCAGAACGAGGGGGCGGCCGAGGACCGCTGGGTGGTGCTGCTCGACCAGGTGCCGCATACGCGTCTGCGGCACGCGGTGGTGGTCGAGCTGAAGGTCGAGGATGGTACGTTGCTGCGAATCCGGAAGCCCGAGTGAGCATTATCATGCTCCGATTCGTTCATCGCTCATCTCTCATCACTCATCACTCCTTATGAAACTCACCCCCATGCTCGAGCAGTATTTCGAGATCAAACGGCAGGTGCCGGACGCGATCCTCTTCTACCGGCTCGGCGACTTTTACGAGATGTTCTTCGAGGACGCGGAGAAGGCGGCGCCGCTGCTCGACCTCGTCCTGACCGCGCGCAACAAGGGGCAGGAGTACGAGACGCCGATGTGCGGCGTGCCGTACCACTCGGCCGACGGCTACATCGCGAAGCTGATCCGCCACGGATTGCGCGTGGCCATCTGCGAGCAGACCGAGGAGGCGACGCAGGCCAAGGGGCTGGTGCGGCGCGAGATCGTGCGCATCGTCACGCCGGGGACGGCCACGGAATCGTCCATCGTCGAGCGCGAAAGCTGCTACCTCGTCTCGCTCGTGCCGTCCGCGGAGACGGTCGGCGCGGCGTATCTCGACGTGTCGACGGGAGACTTTTTCGTCACCGCGTACGGCTCGTTGTCCGACGGAAGGCTGTACGACGACATGGCCCGCTTCGCGCCGCGCGAGGCGATCGTGCCGAAGGAAACCGAGACCAACGGCGCGCTGACCATTCCGGTCACGTCCGTGGAGCCGTCGCTCTTCGAAGTGCGCGGCTCGCATGACTACCTGGTCAAGCATTTCGGGACGCAGTCGCTGCGCGGCTTCGGTCTCGAGGATGAGGACGTGCGCATCGGCGCCGCCGGCGGCGCGTTGCGTTACGCCTCGGCGAGCCACAAGCGCTCGCTCGAGCACGTGAAGGCGCTGCGCGTCGACAACGATTCCGACTACCTGCAGCTCGATGCGGCCACGCTGGCCAATCTGGAGGTGTGCGAGTCGCGCGACGTGGCGCGGCCGCGCGCGACGCTCTGGGGCGTGCTCAACGCCACGCGCTCCCCGATGGGGACGCGCACGCTGCGCCGCTGGCTCACGCGGCCTCTGAAGAACGCCGCGGCGATCTTCGACCGTCACGACGCGGTGGACGAGCTGACGCGCACACGCGCCGTGCTCGAACAGATGACCGCGCGCCTGCAGAAGATCTGCGACCTCGAGCGCGTGACCTCGCGCATCACGCTGCGCACCGCCTCGCCACGCGAGTGCCTCACGCTGGCGGACTCGCTGCTCGCGGTGGACGAGCTGCGCGAGGTGATGGCGGCGTTGCAGGGACCGTTGCTGGGCGACTTGCGCCAGCGGAGCGCCGGCGTCCCGCCGGCTGCCGCAGCGGCGTCCCGCGCCGCCGCCCCCG
>DASUSL010000550.1:0-12373 GCA_036375135.1 Thermoanaerobaculia bacterium
GAACATCTACGACGAAGCGCAGCTCACCGAGTTCGCGGAGGCCTCGAAATACGACCCGCTGACCGACGAGGAGATGGAGCGGATTCACGAGCTCTACACCCGCAACTTCGACATCACGCCGTACGTGGAAGAGAAGACCGCATAGCGCAGCGCCGGCTGCCGTGGCGGCTGCCGTGGCAGCAGCGCAGCGCCGGCGTCCCGCCGGCTGCCGTGGCGGCGTCCCGCGCCGCCACGGCGGGCGGGGTGGCCGACGTCACCCCCGAACTCCGCGACTCCACGCGCGAAGGCCACGATTCCCAGCGTGAAGTCCCCGACTCCACGCGTGAAGTGCGCGACCTCGAGCGTGAAGTGCACGACTTCACGTTTGAAGTACGCGACTTCACGCTTGAAGTACACGACTTCACGCTTGAAGTGCACGACTTCACGCTTGAAGTGCGCGACTTCACGGGTGTGGTGCAGCAGCCACACTGTTGACGTGACGCACCCCACGCCTGGGATCAACGTTCACACGTCTGGCGCAAAACGACCGACGATCGACGCCGCGCGTCGCTAGGTTGGCATACGCGACTTCACCTGCGGCATGCCTGCACCTCGCGCATGCAATCGATGGACTCGATTCTTGAAGTCCGCAACTTCAAGCGTGAAGTCGCGCACTTCAACGTTGAAGTGCGCGACTTCACGAACGTCCCCTTTGCCGGACGTTTTCGTGTGAACGTCGGGTGACGGCGTAGGCCGCACGTATCCTTTCATTCGTGAATACGCTCGGACGGATCACCGCGGACCCTGAAGTGATGGGTGGCCGTCCGTGCATTCGCGGGTTGCGCGTCACCGTGGGGACGGTGGTTGGATTGGTCGCCGCCGGTCATTCGCGCGAGGAGATCCTGCGCCTCTATCCGTACCTCGAGCCCGAAGACATCTCCGAAGCGCTCGCCTATGCGGCGTGGCGCTCCGATGAGTTCGAAGTTCCGATCTCGTCGTCGTGAACGCCGGATGACGGGTTCGGGCGGACCGGCGGGGCCGGCAGCGCTCCGTCGAGGCGCGCGCGTTCACGAGACGCGCACCTCAGGCGACAGGCGTGCGGCCCGGCCAGGCCGACAAGCGCTGCCGGCCGCGCCGGCCCGCCGGAGGCCTCGCGTCGTTCCCTCGTGCATCGCGACGGGCGCTCGATGCCTCGCGATTGCGCTAGCATCCGCACCCATGACCGCCATCGCAGCCGAATCCACCTTCCAGAACAAGCTCTTCATCAACGGCGACTTTGTCGACGCCCGCTCCGGCGAGACCTTCGCCACGTACAACCCGGCCACGGAAGAGAAGATCACCGACGTCGCCTCGGCCGGCCCCGAAGACATCGACGCCGCGGTGCAGGCCGCGCGGGCGCAGATGGAGCCGGGCTCCGAGTGGCAGAAGATGAAGCCGCGCGACCGCGCGAAAGTGCTGTGGCGTCTGGCCGACCTGCTCAGCAGCCGCGCCGACGAGATCGGCCGCATCGAGACCATCGACAACGGCAAGCCGATCTTCGAGTCGCAGTTCGTCGACACCCCCGCCGCCGCCGAGTGCCTCTACTACTTCGCCGGCTGGTCCGGCAAAGTCACCGGTGAGACCATTCCCGTCGCCGACAACGCCTTCACCTACACGCTGCGCGAGCCGGTCGGCGTCGTCGGCGCCATCACGCCGTGGAACTTCCCGCTGATGCTGGCGGTCTGGAAGATCGCCCCGGCGCTCGCGTGCGGCAACACCGTCATCTGCAAGCCCGCGTCGAACACCTCGCTCTCGCTGCTCAAGTTCGCCGAGTACGCGCGCGAGGCGGGGCTGCCGAAGGGCGTGCTGAACGTCGTCCCCGGACGCGGAAGCGTCGTCGGCAACGCCATCGTCGACCATCCCGGCATCGACGCCATTGCCTTCACCGGCTCCGCCGAAGTCGGCCGCGGTCTCATGGCCCGCGCCTCGAAGACTCTGAAGAAAGTGGCCCTCGAGCTGGGAGGCAAGTCGCCCAACATCGTCTTCGCCGACGCCGACCTCGACGCCGCGGCGAAAGGCGCGCTGAACGCGATCTTCTACGGAAAAGGAGAAGTGTGCGCCGCCGGCTCGCGCCTCCTCGTCGAGGAAGGAGCGCACGAAGAGCTGATGTCGAAGGTCATCGAGCGCGCCAACAAGATGGTCGCCGGCGACCCGCTCCATCCGAAGACGCGCCTCGGCGCCATCGTCTCGAAGGAACAGATGGAGAGCGTCCTCTCCTACATCGAGGCCGGCAAGAGCGACGGCGCGAAGCTCGTCGCCGGCGGCGAGCGCGTCGACATCGGCACCGGCAAGGGATACTTCGTCAAGCCGACCATCTTCGACGACGTCCAGCCCGAGCACCGCATCGCGAAGGAAGAGATCTTCGGCCCCGTCCTGGCCACGATCAAATTCAAGGATGCCGAGGACGCCATCGCCAAGGGGAACAACACCGTCTACGGCCTGGCCGCCGCCGTGTGGACCAGGGACGTGTCGAAAGCGCACCGCATCGCGCGGGCGATCAAGGCGGGCACGGTCTGGGTCAACACGTACAACCTCTACGACCCCGCGCTCCCGTTCGGCGGCTTCAAGGAATCGGGCTTCGGCCGCGATCAGGGAAGAGACGCGCTGGAGAAGTACACGCAGACGAAGAGCGTGTGGGTGAACTTGTAGCCGTTGGCGTCGGGCGCCAGGAATTGACATCGCCCGCGGATCGGTTTTAGATGGTGACGGGCCGCCCTCCGGGGCACGCCCGTTAACCCCCCCGGTGTCTGGCGCTGCCACACGCCGGGGTTTTTTTTGCGAGGTGGAGCGTGGCGGACCGAGCGATTCTGTTCATCGACGGTAACAACTGGTTCCACGGACTCTGCCAGGCGCAGGTCGAAGATCGCGGGCGGTTGGATTACAAGAAGATTTCAGAGAAGCTGACAGGCCCGCGAGAGTGGATCGAGACTCGCTACTACATCGGTCAGATCAACCAGAAACACAACCCGTCGCTGTACGCTCAGCAGCGAAGCTTCCTTTCTGGTCTCGCGAAGTCAGATCCGCGCATCTCCGTGCACCTGGGTCGAATCGAATCGCGAGTGGTCAGCAACGCGGCAGCGCATGACCTCCGGGAGTACCTCACGAGAGTGGGGAGTAAGCTCGATCCGACAGTCCTTGCCGATCTCAGCGAGATTGCCAACCGTCATGCCGACACGATGGTCTTCGTGGAGAAAGCGGTCGACGTGTTTCTGGCAATCGATTTCGTCACGCTGGCGATCGGCGATGCCTACGATGCGGCTTACCTTCTCACCGCCGACGGCGACTACACCCCGGCAGTTGACGCCGTGAGGAAGCTGAACAAGAAGGTCTACGCTGCATCGCTGCTGCCCGGTGCTCAACTCGCTGGAGCGGTCAACTCATTCATCCGTCTACCGCGCGACTGGTTTGATGACTGCTATCGGTGAGAGGCCGGCAGCACCGGTCGTACCCGAAAATTCACCGCTCGCGCCATCACGGACGGCCCTCCGTCAACCGACAACCGCCAACCACGTTAGAATCCCCGCCATGAAGAAATTCTTGACTATCACCACGACGGCGATCCTTTCGCTCGTGCTCTTCGGATGCCCGCCGAAGACCACGGAAACGGCGACTACCGGTACGGGCGGCACGGAAGGGGACATCGTCGTCGGCGAGTACGGCTCGCTCACGGGCGCCGAGGCCACCTTCGGTCAGTCGACGCACAACGGCATCATGCTGGCCATGGACGAGATCAACGGCGCCGGCGGCGTGAACGGCCGCAAGGTCCGCGTCATCACCGAGGACGACCAGTCCAAGGCGGAAGAAGCGGCCAGCGCGGTGCAGAAGCTCATCTCGCAGAACAACGTCGTCGCCGTCCTCGGCGAAGTGGCGTCCTCCAACTCGCTGGCAGCCGCGCCGATCTGCCAGTCCAACCAGCGCCCCATGATCACCCCCTCGTCCACCAACGAGAAGGTCACGCAGGTCGGCGACTACATCTTCCGCATGTGCTTCATCGACCCGTACCAGGGTGAAGCCATGGCGAACTACATCTACAAGACCCTCAAGCTGACGAAGGCCGCGATTCTCGTCGACGTCAAGAGCGACTACTCGACCGGCCTGGCCGCGAACTTCGAGCGCACCTTCGTCGCCAACGGCGGCCGCATCGTCGGCAAGCAGAGCTACGCCAAGGGCGACAGCGACTTCCGCGCGCAGCTCACCACCCTCAAGGGCACCAACCCCGACGTCCTCTTCGTCCCCGGCTACTACAACGACATCGGCCAGATCGCCATCCAGGCCCGCGACCTCGGCATGAAGCAGCCGCTGGCCGGCGGCGACGGATGGGAGTCGCCGAAGCTCATCGAGATCGGCGGCAAGGCGCTCGAAGGAAGCTTCTACTCGAACCACTACCACGTCGACGATCCGTCGCCGGCCGTGCGTGAGTTCGTGCAGAAGTACCAGGCCCGCTTCGGCGCTCAGCCCGACTCGCTGGCCGCGCTCGGCTACGACTCCGCGCGCGTCCTCGTCGACGCCATCAAGCGCGCCGGCACCACCGACGGCGCGAAGCTCCGCGACGCCATCGCGCAGACCAAGGACTTCTCCGGCGTGACCGGCAACATCACCCTCGGTCCGGATCGCAACCCGATCGGCAAGAAGCTGGTCGTGCTGCAGATCCAGAACGGCAAGCTCGCGCTGAAGGACGTCGTCGATCCGATGGCGGGCAGTGCGCCGCCGGCGGCCGCGGCCACCACCACGGCCGCTGCCACGGATACCACCGATACGGTCACGAGCACGGCCCGCACGCAGTAACGCGTCACCGGAAAAACACTTTACATCTCACAGTCCGGCGAGTAGTTTTCGCCGGACTTTTTCTTTCCGCATGCAGACGCTCCTTCAGAACCTGCTGAACGGGATTGCCGCCGGCTCGATCTACGCCCTGATCGCGCTCGGCTACACCATGGTGTACGGCATCCTGAAGCTGATCAACTTCGCCCACGGCGACGTCTTCATGATCGGCTCGTTCGTCGGCTTCTACGCCGGCAACTACCTCGCCAAGCACAACGGCGACGCCCCCTCCGCGGTCAACGCCGCCATCGCCATGCTGCTGGCGATGATCGTCTGCGCGCTGCTCGGCTTCCTCAACGAGCGCATCGCGTACCGCCCGCTGCGCAACGCGCCGCGCATCGCCTCGCTCATCACCGCCATCGGCGTGTCGTTCCTGCTCGAGTACGGCGGCCAGTTCGTCTTCGGTCCCGATCCGAAGTTCTTCCCGACGCTGATCGAGAAGAACGTCATCAACTTCGGCGGCGTGGTCACGACGAACTACCAGCTCATCGTGCTCGGCGTGGCCGTCGTCTTCATGGGCCTTCTGCAGTACATCGTCTACGGGACGAAGTTCGGCCGCGCCATGCGCGCCGTGTCGTTCAACTTCGAGACCGCGTCGCTGATGGGTATCCCCACCGACCGCGTGATCTCGACCACGTTCATCATCGGCTCGGTGCTGGCCGCCGTCGCCGGCATCCTCTACGGCCTCTCGTATCCGAAGATCGATCCGCTGATGGGCATCATGCCCGGGCTGAAGGCCTTCGTCGCGGCGGTCCTCGGCGGCATCGGCAACGTGCCGGGCGCGGTCGTGGGCGGTCTGATCATCGGCATCGTCGAGGCGTTCGTCGGCGGCTCGCAGTTCTCCAACTGGCGCGACGCCATCGCCTTCATCATCCTCATCGTCATCCTGCTGTTCCGGCCGAGCGGCCTGTTCGGCAAGTACGAGCCGGAGAAGGTGTGATGCGGGGGAAAATTGAAAATCGCGGAGGTCGCTCCTGATGCGCCTCCTGCCTCGCACCTGGTGGCTCCGCGACCTCATCCTGCTCGTGCTCTACATCGGCGTGATCTACCTCGCGTGGATCGCGCTCGAGTACGGTGCGGTCTACTGGCCGGTGATGCGCTACTACAACCGCATCATCGTGCTGCTCGGGATCAACGTGATCCTGGCCGTGTCGCTGAACATCATCAACGGCCACGCCGGCCAGTTCTCCCTCGGCCACGCCGGCTTCATGGCCATCGGCGCGTACGGCGCCGCGTATCTCACCGTCACCTGGTTCGGCCCGTTCGTGAACAAGTTCCCGCCGGAGAGCGTGCAGCGGATCGTCTGGCAGAACGTCTTTCTGCTGCTCGCCATCGGGGTCGGCGCGATCGTCTCGGCGATCGCCGGCTACATCGTCGGACTGCCCTCGCTGCGCCTGCGCGGCGACTACCTGGCCATCGTCACCCTCGGCTTCGGCGAGATCATCCGCGTCGTCATCCTCAACGTGGAAGCCGTCGGCGCCGCGCGCGGCCTGACCGGCATCCCCGCCTGGTCGAACTTTTTCTGGGTCTTCTTCTTCGCCGGACTGACGATCCTGATCTCGCATCGCCTGGTGATGTCGTCCGTCGGACGCGCGTTCCTCGCGGTCCGCGAAGACCAGATCGCCGCCGAGGCCATGGGCGTCGACACGACGAAGTACAAGGTCAAGGCGTTCATCATCGGCTCGTGCCTGGCCGGCGTGGCGGGCGCGCTCTTCGCGCATTACTCGCCCGCGTACCTCAACCCGACGATGTTCACGTTCATCAAGTCGTTCGAGGTCGTGGCCATGGTGGTCCTCGGCGGACTGGGATCGATCACCGGATCGATCATCGCCGCGATCATCCTGACCATCCTCCCCGAGGGACTGCGCTACGTGAAGGACATCTACCCGGGCATGCGCGACCCGCGCATGGTCATCTACTCGATCATGCTGATCGTGCTGATGCTCACGCGGCCGCAGGGGCTGTTCGGGCGCCGCGAGCTGTGGGATTTCCTCCCGAAACGCAAGGATACGATTCCGAAGGAAGGCCGCGACGAGGGCGACTCGGGCGACAAGCTCGATCGCGACTCCGGCCCGCCGGTGACCTAGACCCATGGCCGACGACATCCTTCTGCAGGCGAACAGCGTCACCATCCGCTTCGGCGGACTGACGGCCGTGTCGAACTTCAACCTCACCATCCGTCCGCACGAGCTCCTCGGCCTGATCGGCCCGAACGGCGCCGGCAAGACCACGATCTTCAACATGCTCACCGGCGTGTACAAGCCGACCGAGGGGGAGATCAGGATCGGCGGCGTGAGCACGAAGGAGATGAAGCCGTACCACATCACCTCCCTCGGCGTGGCGCGCACGTTCCAGAACATCCGCCTCTTCCGCGATCTCTCGGTGCTCGACAACGTGAAGATCGGCGGGCATATCCACTACAAGTACTCCGGTACGTCCGCGGTGCTGCACACGAACCGCTTCCATGAGGCGGAGGACACCGCCGAGGGCGAGGCCATGAAGTTGCTCGAGATCTTCGGCCTCTCCTCGCGCGCGCAGCACGACGCGAAGAACCTGCCGTACGGCGATCAGCGCCGCCTGGAGATCGCGCGCGCGCTGTCCGCGCGTCCGAAGCTGCTGCTGCTCGACGAGCCGGCCGCGGGCCTCAACGACTCGGAGACGCGCGCGCTGATGAACACCATCCACGACATCCGCGACCGCTTCGACATCGCCATTCTCCTCATCGAGCACAACATGGAGCTGGTGATGGGGATCTGCGAGCGCATCGTCGTGCTGAACTTCGGCAAGACCATCGCCGAGGGACCGCCGGAGCAGATCCGGCAGGACCCGCGCGTGATCGAGGCGTACCTCGGCGAGCCGGCGGAGGCGGCGGGCATATGACCGTCCTCGCGGTGCGCGGCCTCGTCGTGTCGTACGGCACCATTCCGGCGCTGCACGGCGTCGACCTCGAGGTGAACAAGGGCGAGATCGTCACACTCATCGGCGCCAACGGCGCGGGAAAGACGACCACGCTGCGCACGATCTCCGGACTGCTGAAGCCGCGCGAGGGCACGGTCTCGTTCAACGGCACCGACATCACCGGGGTGAAGCCACACATCATCACCGGACGCGGGATCTCGCACGTGCCCGAGGGGCGCGGCATCTTCGCGAATCTCACGGTGCACGACAACCTCGAGCTGGGCGGCTACCTGCGCAAGGACAAGATCCAGCAGTCGGAGTTCGAGCGCGTCTACACGCTCTTCCCCGTGCTCAAGGAGCGCATCAAGCAGAACGCGGGCACGCTCTCCGGCGGCGAACAGCAGATGCTGGCCATCTCCCGGGCGCTCATGGCCAGGCCCGCGCTGCTGCTGCTCGACGAGCCGTCCCTCGGCCTGGCCCCGCAGATGGTCCAGACGATCTTCCGCGTCATCCGCGAGATCAACGCGGAAGGAACGACCATCCTCCTCGTCGAACAGAACGCGCACATGGCCCTCGTCACCGCCCACCGCGGCTACGTGATGGAAACCGGCCGCATCACCGCCAGCGACGACACCAAGGCGCTGCTGGCCAGCGACCGGATCAAGAAGGCCTATCTCGGCGGCTAATCTGGACTGCGGCAGCGTTGGAGGCTGTCTCAAAACGTAGGACAGGCTTCAGCCTGTCCAGGGCAGGCTGAAGCCTGCCCTACGTTCGAAAGCGGCGGCTTTGCCGCCGCAGTCCAGACGCTGCGCGTTACCTCGCCGTCGCCAGCTTCTGCTCCGTCAGCCGCTGCAGCGACGCCAGCTCGTTGATCTCCGGCGCGCTGGTCGGCACCTCCGCCAGGCGCTGCGAGATGTCGAGGGCGTTCTTCGCGCACTGCCAGTTCTCGAGGCGCACGTGGCTGCGGGCGATGTGAAAGTACGGGTAGTAGTCGATCAGCCACATGCCGTACATGCGCGCCTGCTTCTGCGGATTCGGGCGCGCGGCCACGGCGTCGATGAAGTGCGTCAGCGCGCGTGAGTAATCACCCTTGCGCTCGAGCTGCAGCCCGAGCTCGTAGTTCGCGTACCACGGCGCGTTCTTCAGCTTCGTGTCGAGCGGCAGGTCGCACTTCGACAACACGTCGTTGCGCAGCAGAGTGAACTCTTCCTCGGTCAGCACCGGCGGCTTCTGCTCGTACACCGCGTAGCTCCCCGCGCCGCGCAGCAGCAGCTGATAGGCGACGAGGAGTGGGCGTCCCACCTCGCTGCGCGTGGCCATCCCCGACGTTTCCGCGAGGGCGAGCTCCTTGCGCGCGCGCTCCACGTCGCCGGTCATCTGGCTGGCGATGGCGAGATAGAGGTGGGGGAGGTAGTCGATGTACTGCTGCGGGCGCGTCGGCACCTGCACCCCCTCCGCCGCGCGCGCCTGCAGCGCCGCCTGCAGCGCCTCTCTGGCCGCCTCGGCTTCTCCCTGCTCGATCAGGCGCACGCCCTTTTCGTACTGCTCGTACCACTCCGCCGCGGAGGCGGACAGCGTCACCATCAGCAACAAGACGGTCAACAAAGCTCGCTTCATGAGCGCATTTTACGGGGCGGACTAACTTTTGTTCGCGCCTCGCGTCTACCCACCACAAAGGAAAGGGGACTCACACCGATGCGAAGAATCGCACTCGCACTGACACTCGCTCTCACCGCCACCTCCGCGCTCGCGCACGGCCGCGGCCTCAACATCCGCAACAGCGCCGACGACTGCTCGCCGCGCAACATCCGCTTCGGCAACGACGACGGCTTCGTGAAGAAGGAAGTGATCGAGCCGGGCAACATCCGCTCGCTCAAGGTCAGCGTGAAGAACGCGCCGGTGAGTGTCGAAGGAGGCGCCGCGAGCTACTCCATCGTCGTCTGCAAGGCCGCGGAGGTGGCGTCCGACCTCGACCTGATCCGCGTCACGCTCGACGGCAACGAGCTGGTGGGGAGCGGTCCCGACCACGACCGCTGGACGGTCCTCTACCACCTGAATGTCCCGCGCGGCGCGGACCTCGACCTCTCCGCGAAGAACGGCCCGCTTTCGATCTCCAACGTCGAAGGAAACATCGTGGCGCGCTCGCACAACGGCCCGCTCTCTCTCCGGGACATCGACGGCACCGTCGACGCCGAGACGCACAACGGTCCGATCAGCATCTCCGGCGGCTCCGGCACGATGAAGGTCTCGGCCTCCAACGGCCCGCTGTCGGTCGATCTCGAAGGCCGCTCGTGGAACGGCACGCTCGACGCGTCGACGAAGAACGGTCCCCTCAGCGTCAACGTCCCGAACGGCTACGGCTCCGGCGTGCTCGTCGAAGCGCGCGGCCGCGGCCCGATCCGGTGCCGCGCCGACGGCTGCGAGCGCTTCTGGCGCAATCACGACGACGACTGGGACGAGCCGCGCCGCATCGAGCTCGGAAGCGGTCCGGTGAACGTGCGCCTTTCGACGGTCAACGGACCGGTGACGGTGAAGGGCGAGTAGGTCTTCCAGTTCATCCCGAGCGAACGCGAGGGATCTCGGGTGCACCTGCGCTGTGTGAGCGATCGTGCCGCGCAGGTGCCCCCGAGATCCCTCGCTACGCTCGGGATAAACTGCGGCTAAACTGCGGCTCCGTGACCACCGCCTCCCGCGGCCACCTCCTCGCCGTTCTCGGCGTCGGCTTCGGCCTGGCGGTCACCATCGGCAACGCCGTGGGTGCGGGCATCCTGCGCACCCCCGGCGTCATCGCCACGCAGATCCCCACCTTCTGGCCGTACCTCCTGGTCTGGGTCGCGGGCGCGCTCTACGCGCTCCTCGGCGCGAACGCGCTCTCGGAGCTGGCCACCTTCGTTCCGCGCAGCGGCGGGCAGTACGTCTTCGTGCGCCACGGCCTCGGCGACTACGCCGGCTTCGTCGTTGGCTGGAGCGACTGGATCTCCACCTGCGGCACGACCGCCGCCGTGGCCATCGTCATCGGCGAATACTCGGTGAGCCTCTTCCCCGAGGCGCGGACGCAGCAGGTCGTGGCGCTGATCGTCGTGGCCATCTTCACCATCATTCAATGGTTCGGCGTGCGCAGCGGCGGCGCGGTGCAGAACGTCACCAGCCTGATGAAAGCCGGCGCGCTGCTGCTCTTCATCGCCGCGTGCTTCTGGTTCGGCACGCGCTCGCCGGCGGCGCCGACGGCCATGACCGTGAGCGCCGAGGCGCCGATGCTGCTCGCGTTCATCATCGCGCTGCAGGCAGTCATCTACACGTACGACGGCTGGTCGGCGGTCATCTACTTCTCCGAGGAAGTGAAAGACCACGGGCGCAACATCCCGCGAGCGATGCTGAGTGGCGTCGTCACCATCGCCGTCCTCTACCTGCTGATCAACGTCGCGTTCCTGGCCGTGGTCTCGCTGCCGACCATCGCGGGGAGCAACTTCGCGGCGGGAGTCGTGGTCGAGCGGATGTTCGGTGCCGCGGGGCAGAACATCCTGCGCGGCCTGGTGGTGCTGATCCTCCTCAGCGCGGTGAGCGCGAACGTGCTCATGGCGCCGCGCGTGATCTACGCCATGGCGCAGGACGGCCTCTTCTGGCGTGCGGCGCGCGAGGTCAACCGCGGCGGCACGCCCGACGTCGCGTTGATGATCAGCAGCATGCTCGCCGCGGCGTTCATCGTCACGAACACGTTCGAGACCGTGATCGCCAAGCTGGCCTTCTTCTTCGTCGCCAACTACGCGCTCTCGTTCCTCACCCTCTTCGTGCTGCGCGCGCGCGAGCCGCGGGCGAACCGCCCGTACCGCGCGTGGGGGCATCCGTGGACGACGGCGCTGGCGCTGCTCGCGTCGGTGGCCTTCCTCGCCGGCGCCACCGCCAGCGACACGCGCAGCAGCCTCTGGTCCCTCGGCTTGCTGGCGATCAGCGTTCCGGTGTATTTCCTGATCCGGAAACGATGATCGATCCTCGCCTCGAATACGCCTCCACGCTCCCGTCGCGTTTCTACTTCGACGCGGCCGTGCTCGAACAGGAGAACCGCCACGTCTTCGGCCGCACGTGGCAGCTCGTCGGGAACGCCGCGCAGGTGGCGGAGGCGGGGCAGTTCTTCACGACCGTCGTCGCGGACGAGCCGCTGCTGATCGTGCGCGGCAACGACGGCGTGCTGCGGGCGATGTCGAACGTCTGCCGCCACCGCGCCGGCCCCATCGCGCGCGGCGAGGGCAAGCGTCCCGTGCTGCAGTGCGGCTATCACGGCTGGACGTACTCGCTCGACGGACGCCTGCAGACGACGCCGGAGCTCGACGGCGTGCAG
This sequence comes from Thermoanaerobaculia bacterium, assembly GCA_036375135.1. Classification (GTDB taxonomy): domain Bacteria; phylum Acidobacteriota; class Thermoanaerobaculia; order Gp7-AA8; family Gp7-AA8; genus QHVT01. The sequence goes on from DASUSL010000550.1 coordinate 12,074, forward strand.
GACTTCGACCGCGCGAGCTGCAGGCTGCCGCAGTTCCAGGTCGAGGTGTGGAACGAGCTCGTGTTCGTGAATCTCGACCCGGACGCCGAGTCCCTCACCGCCTTCCTCGGCGAGCTGCTGCAGGACATGCCGCCGCACGATTACCGCGGCTTCCGGCTCGCGCACCGCAAGACGTGGGAGCTCGACTGCAACTGGAAGGTCTACGTCGACAACTACCTCGAGGGCTATCACATCCCCATCGTGCATCCCGGCCTGTTCCGAGAGCTCGATTACCCGAAGTACCGCACCGACGTGAAGCGC
>DASUSL010000551.1:0-17050 GCA_036375135.1 Thermoanaerobaculia bacterium
CGCTTCACCGATCTGATCGCCGTCACGTCGCACGCGATCGTCTTCGCCTATGCCACCGCGGACGGCACGTTCGTCGAGCGCCAGCGCTTCGCGACCGAGGGGCGCACGCATCTCAGCGCCATCGGCGAGCCTCTGGCGGACGGCAGGCGCCTGCTCGCCGTCGGCTCGTACAACGAGGGGTTCCTGACCATCGTCACGATCAGCGTCGGCGGCGGAGGAGCCCCGGAGCCGGCGGGGATCGTGACGTTCCGCGGCGACGCGCACGAGCTCACGGTGGCGGATGCGAACGGCGACCAGTTTCCGGACGTCGCCGGCACCGGCGCCAACGGCGCGTTTCTCAGCGTCACCAGCGACGGCCGGCGGCCGCAGCAGCCGCAGTGGTACGACGAGTCGCATCGCTACGAGTTCCTGCGCGACCTCGACGGCGACGGTTGGGCCGAATTGCTGTCGACCGATCTCGGGTCGACGCTCGTCTACACCCTGCGCGGCGGACGGCAGTACCGCGCACTGATTCCCGCGGGCGGCCGGCGCGTGAGCGTCGCCGACATGAACGGCGATACGAAGCCGGACGTCGTGTTCGACTCGGAGTATTCGTTCAAAGTCGTGCCCGGCAGTGGAGTCTTCGCGTGGGAAGCGCCCCAGAGCATCTGGACGTACTCGGTCAACGGCACGCTCGTGCTGCACGACGTCGACCGCGACGGCACGAGCGACGCGGTCATCAACGAAGGACCGCAGATCGCCGTGCACCGCGGACAGCGCGATGCGGCGCTGCGTGAGCCGGTCTGGTCGCTGTCCGGTACGGCGATCACGCCGGTGGCCCTGGCGGACTTCGACGGCGACGGCCGCGTCGATGCCGCGTGGGGCGGCGAGCAGCCGGGCCGCTTCTTCGTAGCCTCCGGCAACGGCGACGGTACGTTCGCCACGCATCCGTTCTACCGCTTCGAGGTGGGCATCGGCGGCTTCGCGCACGTCCAGCGGATGCGCCTCTTCGCCACCGACCTCACCTCCGATTCGCGCCCCGACGTGATCGCGTTCGGCGGCCAGTTCCCGCACATCGAGGGGCTGCGCAACGACGGACAGGGCGGCTTCGCCGAGCGCGTCGGCATTCCGCTCGAGGAAGGATCGCAGCTCTTCGGCGTGGCCGACGTCGACCGCGACGGCAAGCAGGATCTGGTGACGGCGGACGGAGGCTCGGTGGCCATCCACGCGGGGCGCGGCGACATGACTTTCGCGGCGCCGCTGCGGCTCTCGATGCCGGGCGCGCTGATCGGCGTGGCGGATTTCAACGGCGACGGCGCGCCGGACCTGGTCGATGCCGCGGGCAACGTTCGTCTGAATCAGGGCGACGGAACATTCGGCGCGACGGTCGCGAATCCGGTGTCGCTGAGCGGATGCCGCGAGCTGCTGTTCGGCGACGTGAGCGGCGACGGCGGCGCGGACGTCGTCTGCGGCGGAAACTTCGGCTGGACGATCGTGATCCACGAACGCGACGGAAAGTTCCGCGCGCCGGTCGTTTTCGACCAGGCGTTCCTGACGCGCCCCGCCCTCGGCGACCTGAATCGCGACAACCGCGCGGACCTCGTCGAGGTCGCCTTCGGCTGGGCGACGGTGCTGCTTTCCCGTGGAGACGGCACGTTCGAGATGCGCCGCCAGTGGGCGGCGGGGCTCGACCTGCGAGGCGACGACGACACGGAGATGACCATCGCCGACTTCAACGGCGACGGACTGGCGGACCTCGCCGCCGGCACGCACTTCCTCTTCGGCGACGGCACCGGCGGACTCGGTGGCGGCGTCACGTTCCCGTTCCTGCCGCAGGAGCTCCTCGCCGCCGCGGACGTCGACGGCAACGGCTCGCTCGATCTCCTCGGCATCGACGGCGGGTCGGGCGTGAACGTGCTGCGGACGCGGATCTCGCCCGCGGGCACGCACGCCATGCCGCTGCAGCTCGCCACCGCGCCGAATCCGTCGCGCTACGGCGAAGAGGTCGCGGTCACCGCGAGCACCACGCCGGCGTCGCTGCAGGTCCACACGGCGCGCGTGGGACTGGTCATCGACGGCCAGACGTACGGCAGCGCTCCGATCGCGGGCGCGAAAGCGGTGTTCCCGATCGCGTTCACCGTCGGCTCGCACACGCTGCGCGTGGAGTTTCGCGGCGATCCTCACTTCGCCGATGCGGCCGCCGACGCGGCGCAGAGCGTCACCAAAGGCGAGTCGCGCATCATGCGTGAGAACTTCGTTCCGCCGGTGCTCCGTCCGGGCGAGGTCTTCACCTTCATCGTCTCGGTCGTGCCGGACTATCCGGCCAGGCTGGATGCACCGACCGGCACGTTGCGGGTGATGGACAACGGCGCCATCGCCGCCGAGTCGTTCGTCGTTCCGCACGGTCTCGCACGGCTGCGCTACTCCTCGCTGGTCGAGGGGCGCCACGAGCTGCGGGTCGACTACGGCGGCAACGAGAACTATCTCCCCAGCAGCACGGAAACGTTCGTGGTCGAGGTGTCGTCGCGCAAGGCGCCGCGGATCTCGACGCGCGCAAACGTCACCGGCACGGATGCGGAGCTGGTCGTGACGCTGGTCGGCGATCTCACTCTCCGCCCCGTCACCGGCACGGTTACGTTCCGTTCCGGCCAGACCGTCGTCGGCACCGCCACGGTGAGCGCCGATCAGCGGGCCACGCTGCGTCTCTCCGGCCTCGCCGCGGGAGCGCACACGATCGAGGTCGAGTACGGCGGCAACGACGTCTACGCCCCGGTCACGTCCACGGTGACGTTCGCGATTCAGGGCTCCGGGCCGCGGCGCAGAGCGTCGCGGTCGTGACCGCGACTATCATCTGCACGTGATCTACGTCTACTGCGTCACCCGCGACGACGTGATTCCGGAGACGGAAGGAGTCGACGGGACGCGCCGCTTCGCCACGGCCTCCATCGACGGCATCTCCGCGGTCTACACCTGCGTGAACCCGCACGAGTTCTCGCAGGAGGTGATCGACCGCCGCGCGGGCGACCTGGAATGGCTCGGCGCGATCGGCTACCGGCATCAGGACGTCGTGGCCGATCTGATGAAGCGCACGGCCATCGTGCCGCTGCGCGCGTTCACGCTCTTCTCGTCCGAGGAGGCGCTGCGAAGCTATCTGCGCGAGCACGCGGAGACGTTGAAGAAAGTGCTGGAGCGGCTCGACGGGAAGCAGGAGTGGACGCTGCAGGTGGAGTTCGAGCCGTCGCGCTGGAGCGAGTCGCTGGCGTCGCGCGTGGAGTCGCTGCGCACGCTGCAGCGCGAGATCGAATCGGCCGCGCCGGGGAAGGCGTTTCTGCTGCGCAAGAAGCTGGAAGACGAGAAGAAGCGCTCGTCGAAGGAAGCGGAACAGCAGGTGGTCGCGGAGATCGAGCAGCTCGTCCTCGACAAGCTGCGCTCGGAGACGCTGGCCGAGACGCGCGAGCGGCGCGAAGGCGCCTTCCCGCAGATCAACGTCCTGATCGAGCGCGATGAGGAAGCGCGTTTGCAGGAGCTGCAGACGATGCTGGCCGAGCGCTACGCCGCCGAGGGCGTGACCCTCGGGCTGACCGGACCGTGGCCGCCGTACACATTTGCAGCGATGAACGATGAGAGATGAACGATGAACGGCCGCAGACCTGCTCATCGCTCATCGCTCATCACCGATCACTCGGATTCGCGACATGGCTGAACAACTCGAAGAGCTGCCCCTGCTCGAGACGCTCGATCACCTGCTCGACAAGGGCGTGGTGATCGCCGGCGAGGCCGTGATCTCGATCGGCGACGTCGATCTTCTCTACCTCGGACTGAACATCGTCCTGGCCAACGTCGACGCGGTGATGCGCGTCTCCAAGCGATGAAGTCGATCGCCATCGGCGCGCACCTCCTTCGCGACGACGTCGAGCCGCTCGCGGACGCCGTCCCGGTCGGCGACCTCTATCTCAGCGCCGTCGAGATTCACGACGATCAGCCGCTCGGCGACCGCGACCTGCTCGTGCGCGTGGCCGGCATCCGAGCGAAGCTGCTGGAGGTGGCGACGTTCGTCGCGCTGCGCTACGGGTTCACGTTCGCGAGCGCCGACGCGGCGCTGGCGAAAACGCTCGAGCATCACGCGCGCTGGAAGCGCCTCCTGGCCGCGCATCGCGAGCACGTGGAGATCACGTTGAAGGTGGCCGCCACGACGCGCACGCCGCGTCCCGATCGTCACGACTTCACCAGCGGCGCGGAGTATCTGCGCGCGCTGCACGCGGCGACGCAGGCGGCTGCGATCGATCCCGCGTTCAAGGAAGCCGCGGAGTCGCTCATCGTCCCGCTGGCGGTGAAGCACCGCTGGATTCATCGCGACGAAAAGTCGGTCGAGCTGGCGGCGCTGATCGATCGCGCGCAGCTGGACGCGGTGCGCGCGGCGGGGGAGCAACTGAAACGGACGGACGTGCCGTTCCTGCTGTCGGGACCATGGCCGCTGGAGGTGTTTGCCGATGATGATCACCAATGAAGAAGAAGAGCTGCGGCAGGCGCTGACGTTCACGGAGTCGGTCGTCCCCGAGCGCATCTCCGCCGATGCGGAGATCGTGGAGAACGGGCTGGCGAAGCTGGTGCTGTCGATCGTCGAGCTCGTGCGGCGGCTGCTCGAGAAGCAGGCCCTCCGGCGCATGGACCGGGGCAATCTGTCCGACGAAGAGATCGAGCGGCTCGGCAACGCGCTGATGAAGCTCGAGGAAAAGATGTCCGAGCTGAAGCGCTCATTCGGCCTCAGCGATGACGAGCTGAATCTCAATCTCGGACCTTTGAAGATGTGGGAGTGATGTGATACACGGAAGCCCGTATGCCGATTGAAGATCGAGGACCACTCCAGCGCCAGCCGCAGGGTCTCGTGGACATCCTCGACAAGATCCTGGACAAGGGACTCGTGGTCGCGGGCGACGTGAAAGTGTCGCTGGCGAACGTGGAGCTCCTGACGATCCAGCTGCGCCTCGTGATCTGCTCGATCGACAAGGCGGAGGCGATCGGCATCAACTGGTGGCGATCGGACCGCTTCTACTCGAGCGATCCGAAGGCGGTGCAGGCAGCCGAATACGACGAGCTGCGCAACCGCATCGCCGATCTCGAACGTCAGCTCAACGCTCGTGCGCTTCCCGCGGAGGGGAAGCCGGGAGAGAGGAAAGGTAGGTAATTCGACATGGCTGTTGAACGCGCACCAGGCGGAACCAGTCTTATCGATGTCCTCGATCGAATTCTCGACAAGGGCATCGTCGTCGACGCGTGGGTCCGCATTTCCCTCGTCGGCATCGACCTGATCACGGTTGAAGCGCGCGTCGTCATCGCTTCGATCGACACGTACCTGAAGTACGCCGAAGCGGTCGGCATCACCTCCACCGTCGCCCGTCCCGCCCTCGGGCCGGGAGAAGGCGGCGTGGGCGCGACCACGGTGGCCACGCCCACGGGTACGACGCGGACATAAACGCAGGACAGGCTTTCAGCAACGTAGGACAGGCTTTCAGCCTGTCCATTGGGGGCAGGCTGAAGCCTGCCCTACGTTTTCAGCCACCGGTCCAGCCAGTCCAGCACCGTCTGGTGCCACACCTTCGAGTTCTGCGGCTTCAGCACCCAGTGCCCCTCGTCCGGGAAGTAAAGCAGCCGTGACGGCACGCCCCTCCGCTGCAGCGCCGTGAAGAGCTGCAGTCCTTCGCCGATCGGGACGCGGAAATCGAGCTCGCCGTGCGAGACGAGCGTCGGCGTGTTGAAGTTCTTCGCGTACTTGTGCGGCGACAGGCGCGCGTAGATCTCCTCGTTCTCCCACGGCGGCCCGCCGAATTCCCACTCGGGAAACCACAGCTCCTCGGTCACGCCGTACATCGACTCCAGGTTGTACACGCCGGCGTGCGAGACGAGCGCCTTGAAGCGGTTCGAGTGGCCGAGGATCCAGTTGACCATGTAGCCGCCGTAGGAGGCGCCGGCGGCGCCGAGGCGGTCGGGATTGACGTAGGGGAGCGCGGCCAGGACGTCGACGCCGTTCATGATGTCGGTCCAGACGCGGCCGGCCCAGTCCTTCGAGATCTGCTCGACGAACTCATGGCCGAAGCCGGTCGAGCCGCGCGGGTTCGGCATCAGCACCACGTAGCCGCGCGCGGCGAACATCTGCGGGTTCCACCGGTACGACCACGATTCGCCCCACGCCCCCTGCGGCCCGCCGTGGATGAGCACGACCGCCGGATATTTTTTCGAGGCGTCGAAGTTCGGCGGACGGAGGAGCCAGCCCTGCACGCGGGCGTCGTCGGCGCCTTTCCAGGTGATCGACTCGTACGCGGCCATCTGCAGTTGCACGAGGCGCGCGTCGTTGTGCTTCGTCAGGCGCTTGACCGTGCCGCCGAAGTGCGTCATCGCGTAGATGTCCGCGGGACGAGCGAGCGTGGACATCTGGAAGTAGATCGTCTTCGCATCGGGCGCGATCTCGATGGCGTCGGCGTAGCCGGCGTTGTGCACGAGGGTCATGCGGCCGTCGAGGGTGAGCTCGTAGATGACGTTGCGTCCTTCCAGCGGCGCGGTGACGAACATCGCTTTGCTGTCAGGCGTCCAGGCCACGGACTCGAGGTCGTTCGAGAACGTCTCGCCGATACGGCGCGACCGCTTCGTCTCGCGGTCGTACAGCCACAGCTCCCACAGGTCGGACTCGTACCCCGCGCGCGCCTGCGAGCGATACGCGATCCAGCGGCCGTCGGGCGAGTAGACGGGCGCGGTGTCGGCGCCGGTACGGCTGGTGATGCGCGTCGGCTCGCCGCCGGCCAGCGGGACGAGGAAGAGGTCGGCGTTCGTGGAGCGCTCCGGACGCTCGTCGGTGTTCCGCGCGAACACGAGCTCCTTGCCGTCCGGCGAGACGTCGAACTCGCTGCCGCCGCCGACCGAGAACGGCGGCGCGTCGAAGTTCCCCGGCGTGAGGTCGCGCGGCTTCCCGGTCAGCGGGACGTAGAGGATGTGCGAGCGCTTGCTCGGATCCGACCAGGCGTTCCAGTGGCGGAAGAGGAGGTTGTCGATGACGCGCGCCTTCGTCTTCGACTCCTCGCCGATCGACACCTCGGACACGGCCAGCAGTCCCTTCCCGTCCGGAGTCCACTTCAGCGCCGACGCGCCGCCGGCGATCTCGGCGAGCTTGCGCGCCTTCGCGGTGGCGACGTCGTACAGCGAGATCTGTCCGCCGCTGGTGAAGGCGATGGTCTTCCCGTCCGGCGACCAGACCGGCGAGTCGCCCGCGGCGAGCTCCTTGCCGCCGGTGCCATCGGCGCGCATGAGCCAGACCGCGGTGTTGCGCTTGTTGGCCTCCATGTCGGTCGTGGTCAGGTCGTACGCGATCCATTTCCCGTCGGGCGACAGCGCCGGCGCGCCGATGCGCTGCATCGCGGCCAGGTCTTCGTAGGCGATCGGGCGCTGCGCGGCGGCGCTCAGCGCAAGGGTGAGGATGAGGGCGAGTTTTTTCATTCGTGCTCCTGAGGAGTCTCAAAGTCTCATAGTCGCAGAGTCTCAAAGGAACGCGCGCTTTGAGGCTTTGCACCTTTGAGACTTTGCGACTTCAACGGATGTACCCCAACGACTTCAAATTCTCGTAATACTCCTGGTTCAAAACCGCCGGTGCGGCGCTGGAACTGCGGTTGCCGTAGGAGGCGATGCGCGGCTCGCTCGATCTGCTTGCGAGCGATTGGCCAGGCATCTCATGCGAGAGCGGGAAGCCCATCAGGTCGAGCAGCGTCGGCGCGACGTCGAACTCACTGGCCGCCTTCTGCAGAGGCAGCGTCGCGGCGATGACGGCCGCGCCGCGCTGGCCGTCGCCGGGCATGCCGGCCAGGACGACGTCGTAGCCGCCGGCCCGCACGGCCTCGATCGTTCGCGCGAGGCCATCCAGCGCGCGCAGCGACTGCGCGAGCTGCGTCGACTGATCGAGCTCGAGCCGGTTCAACACGACGTCGAGCGCGGGGAGATAGACCGTCGCGAAGCGCGGCGAACGCTGCAGCGACTGCAGGAAACGCGACGAGGCCGTCGCGTCGACGCGCAGCGCATCGCCCTTCGCCGAGGCGAAGACCGATTCGGGACCGATGGTCTCGAGCGCTCCGGCGCGCGCATCCGCGGTGGCCCACCAGTTCACGGCCACGCTCGGCAGGCCGCGCGCGGCGACGATCTCCCAGACGTAATCGCGGCGGCGCACGGTCGGCGGGAGCGGCTCTCGGCGGGCGATGCCGAGGAGCGGCGCGACGCGCATCAGCACGAAGTCGCCGCGCGAGATCCGTTGCAGCACGTGCGCGCCGCCGCGGAAGCGCACTCCCTCGATCGCGCGCACGCCGTGCGCCTCCGTACGCACGCCGGTGCCGAGGGAGGCCCAGCGCTCGGTCGTCGAATCGCCGGGGAGGATGCTCACCGGCGCGGCGTTCGGAAACGTGCGCGCCAGGTCGGGACGCGACTGCAGGATCTCGTGCGTCAGGCCGTCGACGGCGATGAGTGCGATCTTCGCGTTCGTCGGCGCCGTGACGATCATCGGCTCCGGCGTCACGCGCTCGCGGTCGGCGTACGCGGGGACGAACAGCGCCGCCACGAGCACGATCGCCGCGACGAGCATCGGCACGCCGCGCGGCTTCTGATGGATGGCCGGGATGCGGTGCAATTCGTAAATCGAGAACGACAGCAGGGCCGCCGAGACGACCACGGTCGTCACGAGAAAGAAGAGCGTCATCAGCAGCACGCCCGCGGCCAGCTCCGCGGTCGCCGGCGAGGTGTCGAACCGGTACCACCACAACGCCGCCGGCGCGGCGATCAGCGCGCTGGCGGCGAAGGAGATGGCCAGCAGTGCGCGCGGCGTGTCGATCGGCAGCGCCGGCCGCAGCTTGAGGATCAGCGCCACCGCCACCACGAAGAGGAACGCCCCGACCAGCCACACCGCGGCGTACGACACGAACAGCCCGAGCGTCTCCAGCGCGCCGAGGGGCGCATTGCGGAAGAGCATGATCGCGGTCATCGGCAGCGCGCCGAACGCGGCGATGAGCACGGCCGCTTTGAGCGCCACCAGCGTCAGCTCCAGCCAGAAGGCGCGGGAACGGAAGGGATCGAGGGCGAACCAGCGCTCGATCCCGTGCGTCAGGTAGCCGCGTTCCTTCAGTTGTTGCCGCAGCGAATCAACTTCGGACACGGGGCGGATCATACGGCGAGTGATGAACGATGAGAGATGAGCGATGAACATTCCGCAAGAGCTGTTCAACGCTCATCGTTCATCCCTCATCACTCGGAATAGCCGTGCTCGCGCCATGTTTTACACGCCGGCAATCCGCATGGCCTCCCGCCGCTCGCTGCCGAAAATCCTCTCAGGGCTGATCCTGCTCATCGGCGTCGCGGCGCTGAAGACCAAGGGTCTGTTCCTGCTGTTCTTCGAGAAGGTGCGCGTCCTCTTCGTGAACCCCTTCGAAGGATTCGGCGCGATGCAGTACGCCATCGCCGGCGGCTCGTTCGCCGTCACCATCGCCGCCTACGCCACGCAGTACCCGCTCGGCGTCGTGACCGGTTTCGTCGGCATCACGCTGATCCACGAGGTCGGACACGCGGTGGCCATCCGCGCCAAAGGGCTGCGGGCCGGCTTCATGGTCTTCATCCCGTTCATCGGCGGCGCGGTCACGCTCAAGGGGCAGCCGCACAGCGTCTTCGACGACGCCCTGATCGGCCTGGCCGGCCCGTTCTTCGGCACGCTGGCCTCGCTGGCGGTGCTGCAGGTCTACAAGTGGACGTCCGATCCGCTCTACCTCCTGATCGCGTTCCTCGGCTTCGCGCTGAACCTCTTCAACATGGTGCCGATCGGGATGCTCGACGGCGGCCGCATCTCCGCCGCCATCTCGAAGTGGATGTGGGTCCTCGGCGGCGGCCTGATCGTCTACAAGGTCTTCGACCAGCCGAACCCGCTGACCATCATCATTGCCGTGCTCGCCGCGTTTCAGGTGTACGCCTCGATCGAGCGGGAGAAAAGCGACCCCCGTTTCTACGAGATCACCGGCGGGCAGCGCGCGGCAATTGCAGTCCTTTATTTCGCGTTAGTGATCTTTCTGGGACACCAGGCCTGGATGACGTGGAGCCGGCTGGACCTGCTCCGCCAGTGATTTGATAAGGTTTCGACTGCAATGATCGACAAATTTCTGACCATGATGTTCGGCTCGAAGCACGAGCGGGACGTGAAGGCGATGTGGCCCATCGTCCACTCCATCACCGCGCTCGAGCCGCGGATCAGCGCCCTCTCGGACGACGAGCTGCGCGCCAAGACCGCCGAGTTCCGCGAACGCCTCCGCCCCGCCGTGCAGGCGCTCGAAGAGGTGAAGAAGGAAATCCCGCGCGACGAGATCGCCATCAAGGCCGCGCAGGCGGACCTGCAGGCCGCGCTCGACGAGATCCTCCCCGAGGCGTTCGCCGTCTGCCGCGAAGGCGGCAAGCGCGTGCTCAACATGCGGCACTTCGACGTGCAGCTCATGGGCGGCCTCGTCCTGCATCGCGGCAAGATCGCCGAGATGAAGACGGGCGAAGGCAAGACCCTCGTGGCCACGCTTCCCGTCTACCTGAACGCGCTCACCGGCCGCGGCGTGCACGTCGTGACGGTGAACGACTACCTCGCCCGCCGCGACTCCGAGTGGATGGGCCGCCTCTACAAGTTCCTCGGCCTGACCGTGGGCGTGATCCAGAACCCGCACGGCGACCGCGAGCGCCAGGTCGCCTACCGCTGCGACGTCACCTACGGCACGAACAACGAGTTCGGCTTCGACTACCTCCGCGACAACATGAAGTTCGATCTCGAGGCGATGGTGCAGCGCGACCCCGTCTACGCGATCGTCGACGAGGTGGACTCGATCCTGATCGACGAAGCCAGAACGCCGCTCATCATCTCCGGCCCCTCGGAAGAGTCGACCGACAAGTACTACGTCGCGGCGCGCATCGTCCCGAAGCTCACGCCCGGCACCGACTTCCAGGTCGACGAGAAGCAGCACACCGCCGTCCTGACCGAGGAGGGCGTGCTGCACGCGGAGAAACTCCTCGGCGGCATCGAGCTGTACGACCCCTCCAACATGGACATGCTGCACGCGGTCAATCAGGCCGTGCGCGCGGCGTCGCTCTACAAGCGCGACGTCGAGTACGTCGTCAACGACGGCGAAGTGATCATCGTCGACGAGTTCACGGGCCGCCTCATGCCGGGCCGCCGCTGGTCGGACGGCCTGCATCAGGCGGTCGAGGCGAAGGAAGGGGTGCGCATCGAGTCGGAGAACCAGACTCTCGCCACCATCACCTTCCAGAACCTGTTCCGCATGTACGAGAAGCTGGCCGGCATGACCGGTACGGCCGACACCGAGGCGGCGGAGTTCGACAAGATCTACAAGCTGGACGTCGTGGTCATCCCGCCGAACCGCGCCATGGTCCGCCGCGACATGCCCGACCTCGTGTACCGCACCGAGCGCGAGAAGTTCGACGCCATCGTCGCGGACATCAAGGAGAAGCAGGAGCACGGCCAGCCGTCGCTGGTCGGCACGATCTCCATCGAGAAGTCGGAAGCGCTCAGCACCGCGCTCAAGCGCAGCGGCGTCCCGCACGTCGTGCTGAACGCGAAGTACCACGAGCGCGAGGCCGAGATCGTGGCGCAGGCCGGCCGCAAGGGCGCCGTCACCATCGCCACGAACATGGCCGGCCGCGGCACGGACATCCTCCTGGGCGGCAATCCGGAGTTCCAGGCCGCGCAGCAGACGAAGGACCTCGAGGATCCGAAGCAACGCCAGAAGATCGAGGAAGAGATCCGCGAGCAGTGGAAGCTCGATCACGAAGAGGTGGTCTCCCTCGGCGGCCTGCACATCGTCGGTACCGAGCGCCACGAGTCGCGCCGCATCGACAACCAGCTCCGCGGCCGCGCCGGCCGCCAGGGCGACCCCGGCTCCTCGCGCTTCTACCTCTCGCTCGAGGATGACCTGATGCGCATCTTCGGCGGCGACCGGATCATGGGCCTCATGGAGCGCCTGGGGATGGAGGAAGGCGTTCCCATCGAGCACCGCATGGTCACCAACGCCATCCAGCGCGCGCAGAAACAGGTCGAAGGCCGCAACTTCGAGGCGCGCAAGCACCTCCTCGAGTACGACGACGTGATGAACAAGCAGCGTGAGTCGATCTACACGCTGCGCCGCTCCATCCTCGAAGGGCGCGAGGGGAAGGAGTACATCCTCAACGCCGCCGACGAGATCGTCGACTTCCTCATCGACACGCACTACCCGGAAGGCGACCGCCAGGTGCCGGACGAGGTGGAGCTGAACGCCGAGCTGTACGACTACTTCGGCCTCGACCTGCGCGGCGCGAATGCCGACCTGCAGGCCGACCGCCGCGATGAGCTGAAGTACAAGATCGTCGAGGCCGTGCACCAGCGCTACGACGAGAAGGAATCGCTCGTCGGCAGCGAGAACATGCGCCTCAACGAGAAGTACCTCCTGCTGCAGGTCATCGACCAGCAGTGGAAGGATCACCTGCTCAACATCGACCACCTCAAGGAAGGCATCGGCCTGCGCGGCTACGGCCAGCGCGATCCGCTGATCGAGTACAAGCGCGAGTCGTTCGAGCTGTTCCAGTCGATGATGGAGCGCATCCAGGACCGCGTGGTGAAGGTGCTCTGGAAGATCGAGCTCGCCGGCGGCAGCCGCGAGTCCGAGCGCGAAGAGTCGCAGCGCGTCTCCCGCGCACTGCCGCCCCCGCGCGCCCCGCGCGAGCAGGTGATGTACACCGGCCCGAAGGAAGCCGCCGCGCCGACCAAGCGCACGGCCGCCAAGGTCGGACGCAACGATCCCTGCCCCTGCGGGTCGGGCAAAAAATACAAAAAGTGCCACGGCATCAACGCCGCGTAGCGGAGCGCCGGCCTCCCGGCCGGCCTTGAGCGGACCGCCGGCGTCCACGCCGGCTGTCTATGCGGGCGTCTCGCCCGCACGCGGGTGGCGCCGGGACGGCGCCACAGACAGCCGGCCGGGAGGCCGGCGGTCCCACTACCCCCCGCCCCCAGCTTGCTTTCTATGGCATAACCGCATAAGTTATGTAGGAACAATCCGGGGAGGAATTCATGAAACGTGTCGCTGCGCTGCTGTCGCTGGCCTTCGTCGCCGTACCGATGTTCGCGCGTGTGGTCTCGTACGCGCCGTATACCAATCGCGTCGCCGCGGCCTCGTTCCAGGAGCGGACCTCGCAGCACTTCGCGCTGATCGAGGCGGCGCCGGGCGACACCGTCTTCCGCGCCGCAGCGGCGAACGAGGTCGTGCTCTACGACGCCACCGGCGTCGATGAGCCGCGCGTCGTCCGTCCCCGCGCCGGCATCTTCTACGAGCAGGTCGCGCTCTACGAGAAGCCGGGCGCCGCGCCGATTCTCCTCACCATGGGCCGCAACACCCTCGCGCCCAACTGGTGGGCGATCTCTCCGACGCTCTCCGTGAGCGAAGGGGGCGACATCTGGCACACCGTGCAGGAGAACCTCCTCGGGACGTTCACCGTCCCGCCGGTGCTCGACGTCGATACCGGCGGACCCTACACCCACGGGCTCTACGCCCCGGTGGTCCTCGGCAACGACACGTGGCCGTTCATCGTGACGCTCGGCAACAACGGCGTCTGGGCCATCAACAAGCAGGGCACGGCGAAGAAGATCTACAACGCCGCCGACGCCCGCGTCATCGGCCGCAACCGCGCCGGCGACCGCTTCCTCATCTATTCGATGTCCGGCATCTGGTCGACGACCGTCGACGGTCCGGCCACGAGAATCGCCGTGGTCGACTCGTCCGGGGCCTACGCGGGATGGATCCGTTCGGATGGAACGGCGTACATCCAGATGCTGCGCGCCGAGGGGCGGTTCCTGCACATCACGACGCCGGGGACGACTGCCCTGCAGTTCATCGCCGGACCGTACAACAGCAACGCGCCGCCGATCGGCGCGCCGCCTATGTCGCAGCCGACCATGCGCTTTTTCGCCGTGCCGACGCACGACTTCGAAGGCGCGTGGATCATCCAGCGCGACGCCGGCAAGCCGACCACGATGCTCAAGCACACGATCGGAAACCTGCAGCCACTGTGGAGCGACGTCACCGGCCCGCAGGTCGAGGCACTCATCGCCGGCCACTCCGGCCAGACGGTGCTGGTGCAGGTGCACCGCGAGCGTGAAGGCGCCGAGCTGCAGCGCCCGTTCATCGATCCGGCGCTCGCGGTCTGGCGCGTCGGCCAGGGCGCGCCGAAGTCGTACGACGAGCTCTATCTGAACGAGAGCTGGAACAAGGGCTTCGTCTACATCGACGTCGACGAGGTCGAAGCCGGCAAGACCTTCGTCTTCAACTCCGGCTTCCAGGAGATGGCTCCGCCCGTGAGCCGCGTCTCGCCGCCCATCTCCGGCGGCGGCGACGTGATCCAGGAGTGGGGCGTCGTGCGCGGCTCGCTCAAGCAGCGGCTCGTGCTGCCCGGCGTGGCCCGCCTGCCGGGCGCGTTCGGCTCGTTCTGGATGACGGACCTCAACGTCTACAACCCGCTCGACGAGAAGCAGCAGGTCGAGATCCGCTTCAATCCCCTCGGCACGCAACAGTTGTCGTCGACCACGCTGACGCTCGAGCCGCACGAGATCCGCCCGATCCCCGACGCGCTCAAGTCGCTCTTCGACCTCGAGTCGGCCGGCGGCACGCTGCACTTCCTCCCCGCGGTCGGCATCAACGTCACCGCGCGCACGTACAGCCGCAAGGGCGAGGGGACGTTCGGCTTCGGCATGCAGGCCATCGACTACTTCAATGCCGCCGGGCCGCGCTTCCCGCTGTCGTTCGCCGGCGCGTTCCCGGGCGACAACTTCCGCACGAACATGCTCCTCACCGACACCTCGGGACGCGGCACGCACGCGACCCTGAAGGGCTTCGGCGTCACGGGCGCGCTCGGCACGCCGGGCATGGGCGTGGAGACGGCGGCCGAGTCGACGGTGCAGGTGAACAGCGTCGGCCCGACGGTCGGGCTGCACTCGCGCGAAGGAGGCGGCCTGCTGGTCGAGCCGACGCGCGGCACCGCCATCGCCACCGTCGTGGCCATCGACAACCGCACCAATGACGCGACCCTCTTCCCGCCCGACCTCGGCGCCAGCATCCCGCGCGCGATTCCGGTCATCGGGCACCTCGACGGCGCGAACGGCTCGCGCTTCCGCTCCGACCTCTATCTCTACAACCCCGGCGACCGCACCCGCACGGTGACGCTCATGGCGAAGGCGTGGGACTCGAACGGCCAGCGCACCGTGAACTTCACGCTCCTGCCGAACGAGAGCCGCGTCGTCCCCGACGCGCTGCGGACGCTGTTCGGCATGGACGGCCTGGCGCGCCTGCGCTATTCGACGAACGACTTCGAGCCGGGCGAAGGCGTGCGCGCGACGTCGCGCACGTACACCGTCGAGCCGAGCGGCGCGACGTACGGCTCGCTCGTGCCGCCACTCAACAGCTTCCAGATCGGCACCTTCGGCGACCGCCTGGAGATCCTCGGCGTCAGCAACGGCAGCGGCTTCCGTACGAACGTCGGCCTGGTCGACCTCAACGACAACAGCCCGCGCAACGCCACGGTGCGGCTGACGATCATCGACGACAAGCGCAAGATCCTGGACACGTTCTCCGTGCAGATCCCCGCGCGCGGCGGCATGCAGATCAACGACATCTTCGGCTCGCGCGGCCTGACCCCGCCGGCCGCGGCGCTGCTGATCATCGACATCATCGACGGCCAGCAGATCGGCGCCTACGCCACGCTCACCGACAACGTCACCAACGACACGACCTACCTCGGCGCGAACCTGGGAGCCAAACCGGAAGGGCTTTAGAATCACCCGCGATGGCCACCATCGCGATCGAGATCGACAAAGACAGACTCCGTGACTTCTGCCGCCGGTGGAAGATCACGGAGTTTGCGCTTTTCGGGAGTGTCACGCGTCCGGACGAGTTCCGCGCGGACAGCGATGTGGACGTGCTCGCGCGCTTCGAGCCCGATGCGCCGTGGACCTTGTTCGACTGGGTGCACATGGAAGACGAACTGGCGTCCATCTTCGGCCGCCACGTCGACCTCGTCGAGCGCGAAGCCGTGGAAACCAGCACGAATCGCTTCCGCAAGCGGTCCATCCTCGAAAGCGTGGTGGAGCTCGATGTTGCCTGACCATGGCTTCCTTCAGGACATGCTTGAAGAAGCGCGGCTGGCCCTGACGTTCGTTGCGGGCATGTCTCAGGACGAGTTTCTCGGAGACGTGAAAACGCAGCATGCGGTCGTCCGGTCGCTGGAAGTCATCGGTGAGGCCGCGAATCAGATCTCGGACGAAACACGCGCGCGCCTGTCGACCGTGCCGTGGGCAGCGGTCATCGGTCAAAGGCATGTGGCGATTCACCACTATCGTAAGCTGCAGATGCCGCGCATCTGGCGAACAGTTCACGAAGCGCTACCTCCACTGATTGACGCGCTCGAAAGGCACTTGCATGAGTAACGGCCGCACCATCGCGATCGAGATCGACAAAGACAAATTCGAGGGCGATTCCCATTGGCCGCTCTTTGATCTGGTCGACATGAAAGACGAGTTGGAAACCTTGTTCGGCCGGAAGGTCGATCTGCTCACGAGGCGCGGGGTCGAGCAGAGCGTCAATCCCTGCCGCCAGCGTGCGATTCTCACTTCGGCGGAGACGCTTGACGTTGTGTAAGCCCGACATCGCACCCGTCCGGCGAATCGGGGAGGAACGGCAGCGCCTCCGACGGGCCGCTGCGGGCGGCAGCGCTTTTCGAGGCACGTTCCGTAGCGAGGTGCCTGATTCAGGCGACCGGCGCGCGTTCAGGCTGGGCCAACCAGCGCTGTCGCCCGTGGCGGCCCGGAGGCGTTCTTCGTCGTCTCCTCTCGTCGGGAGGCATCCATGACCCGCACCATCGGCTTCATCGGCGCCGGGAACATGGCCGAGGCCATGATTCGCGGCCTGCTGCGGGGGCAGGACTTTGCGCCGCGGCAGATCTTCGCGTCGGGGCCGCGCGAGGAGCGCGCGGCGGAGTTGCGCGA
>DASUSL010000552.1:0-3311 GCA_036375135.1 Thermoanaerobaculia bacterium
CTTCCTCGCCATCTGGGACCAGGGCGGCAACGGCCGTCCCGCGCCGAAGGGATTCGACTACGGCTCCGAGATCACGGCGCGGATGATGAACGACGCCCTCGCCGACGCGAGGACGCTCGGCGCGCCGGCGACGCTGATCGAGAAGCAGTCGTCGATGGTCCCCGGCAGCCACGCCACGCACGTGGCCGGCATCGCCGCCGGGAACAGCGGCATCTGCCGCAACGCCGCCATCGCCGGCGTGCTGGTGAACATCCCCAGGGAGGAGCGCGACCGGCGCAGGAGCTTCTACGACAGCACGCGCCTCGCGCACGCGGTCGACTACATCCTGCAGCTCGCCGAGAAGCATCGATTCAAGGCCGTCTCCATCAACATCAGCCTCGGCGCGAACGGACACGCGCACGACGCCAGCAGCGCCATCAGCCGCTGGATCGATCACGCCATGGCCACGCCCGGCCGCTGCGTGACCGTCGCCGCCGGCAACGCCGGGCAGGAAGCGGCGCGCTACGAGGGTGACATCGGCTGGGTCATGGGACGCATCCACACCAGCGGCATCGTGGCGGCGAAGGACCTGTACCAGGACATCGACTGGGTCGTGGCCGGCGACGGCCGCGTCGACGTGAGCGAGAACGAGCTGGAGCTCTGGTACGGGCCGCAGGACCGCTTCGCCGTGGAGCTGCGCACGCCCGACGGCCAGCGCATCGGTCCCATCGAGCCGCGCGAGTTCGTCGAGAACCGCCGCCTGCCCGACGGCAGCATGGTCAGCATCTACAACGAGCTCTATCACCCCGCCAACGGCGCGAACTACATCAGCCTCTATCTGACGCCGTTCTTCCATCCGAAAGGAGTGGTCGGCGTGCCGGCCGGCAAGTGGACCGTGCGTCTGATCGGGCGCGATGTCCGCGACGGCCGCTATCACGGCTGGATCGAGCGCGACGATCCGCGCCGCGTCGGACGCGCCGCGGAGCGCGAGGCGTGGTCTTACCCCAGCTTCTTCAGCGACCGCAGCAACGTCGACGACAGCAGCGTGAGCAGCCTCGCCTGCGGACGCTTTCTCATCAGCGTGGCCAATCTCGACGAAGTCGCCGACACGGTGCACTACACGAGCAGCCAGGGACCGACCCGCGACGGCCGCTTCAAGCCGGACATCGCCGCGCCGGGGACGAACATCGTCGCCGCCTCCGGCTTCTCGCCCGGACAGCAGTGGGTGAGCATGACCGGCACGAGCATGGCCGCGCCGTACGTCTGCGGCGTGGCCGCACTGATGATGAGCATCGACCCGACGCTGACCAGCTCGCAGATCGAAGGGATCATGCAGCGCACCGCGCAGCCGCTCCCCGGCGCGACGTTCGTCTGGAAGAACGACGCCGGCTTCGGACGCATCGACCCCGACCGCTGTCTCGAGGAAGCGGCGAACGTGCACCTGCGGAAGGACCGCACGCGATGAAGCTGACGATCTTTCAGAGCGAGAAGGGCGACTGCCTTCTCCTCAGCTCCGGCTCCGGCGCCGCGGCCACGCACGTGCTGGTCGACGGCGGCATGCGCCGCTCGTACCGCGATCACGTGGCCAGGGCCGTGTCGCGGCTCCCGCATCTCGATCTCGTCTACGTCTCGCACATCGACCAGGACCACATCAGCGGCGTGCTGCAGTTGATCGACGACGCCTTCGACTGGAAGCTGTTCCGCCTGCGGCAGAAGCGCGGCGACGCGCATCCGCGGCCCGAGTCGCCGGAGCCGCCCGAGATCCGCGCCGTCTGGCACAACGCCTTTCACGATCAGGTCTCGGCGAACGCCGGCGACGTCGAGGACATGCTCATCGCCACGGCCAACATCGCCAGCGCGCGCGAGGAGCTGCGCGAGGCCGCCATCCGCAACGAGGAGTACGCGACCAGCATCCCCGAGGCGTTGCAGCTCTCGGCGCGCATCGGCATCAAACAGCTCGGGCTGAAGGTGAATCAGGGACGCGGGAAGCTGCTCATGGCGAAGAAGAAGCAGCGGCCGATCAACGTCGGACCGATCTCGTTCACGATCATCGGGCCGTTCGCGAACGAGCTGCGCGACCTGAAGAAGAAGTGGAACGAGTGGCTGCAGTCGAACGTCGGCAAGCAGGCCGTGAAGCGGCTGCGCGCGCGCTCGAAAGACGATGCGAAGGCCATCACCGCGGCGTCGTTCGAGGATCTGACCGACCAGATGCTCATCCAGGCGCAGAAGCTCGGCGACCGCGCCAGCGTCACCGCGCCGAACCTGGCCAGTCTGATGGTGCTGGCCGAAGAGGATGGGAAGACCATCCTGTTCACGGGCGACGGGCACTGGCAGACGGTGCTCGACGGACTGGAGTCGGCGGGCGTCATCGACCGCGGCGATCCGCTGCACGTGAACGTGCTGAAGGTGCAGCATCACGGCTCGGAGCACAACATCGCCAGAGACTTCACCGACCGCATCAGCGCCGATCACTACGTCTTCTGCGGCAACGGCGCACACAAGAATCCCGACCTGGACGTGGTGCAGCTCCTCTTCGACTCACGCGTGGGCAATGAGCGCTCGCCGAACGCGCCGGACCGCAGGTTTCACTTCTGGTTCAACAGCCACAGCAGCGTGACCGACGTGAAGAACCGGCCGCACATGCGCAAGCTCGAGTCGCTCGTGGAAAAGCTCGCGGCGAAGTCGGGCGGAAGGCTCATTCCGCACTTCCTCACCAAGAGCGCCTTCCCGCCGCTGAAGGTCTGAGACTCCAACTTTCCATCGCCCCATCCGTATACCGGTTCACATGACCAGCGGCTCCGTCCCGGCCGGGACCCGCGTCGGGCGCTACGAGATCGAGTCTCTCATCCGCGAAGGCGGGATGGGGGAGGTCTACGCCGCGCACGACTCGAACCTCGGGCGCCGCGTGGCGCTGAAGATCCTGCCGCGGCACCGCACTTCCGATCCCGAGCGCGTGGCGCGCTTCGTCCGCGAGGCGCGGGCGTCGTCGGCGCTGAACCATCCGTCGATCGTGGCGGTGCACGACGCGGGGAACGTCGGCGACGTGCACTTCCTGGCCATGGAGCTCATCGACGGCGTGCCGCTCTCCGAGTGGAAGCGCAAGCGCCGCAGCGTGGCCGCGCGCGTCGAGCTGATGGCGCAGGTCGCGGAAGGGCTGGCGCGCGCGCACGACGCGGGCATCGTCCACCGCGATTTGAAGCCGGACAACATCATGGTCACGCACGACGGCCGCGCGAAGATCGTCGACTTCGGCGTGGCCAAGCTGACCGAGCGCCCATGTGGCGACGGCCTTCAGCCCGTCCCATGTGGCGACGGCCTTCAGCCCGTCCCAT
>DASUSL010000553.1:0-24641 GCA_036375135.1 Thermoanaerobaculia bacterium
GTGAAGGAGCTGACGCCGGAGCGCGACGGCACGTTCGACGTCATCCTCTGCTGCGGCCTGCTCTATCACCTCGACGAGCCGGTCGCGCATCTGCGGCAGCTCGAGTCGCTGCTCGCGCCGCAGGGGCTGCTCTTCCTCGACACGCACGTGGCGCCGGACGAGCACGCGGTGCGCTACGCCACGCACGAGGCGTCATTGTCCGGGCCGGTGACCTTCCGCGACGGCGAGCACGAGTACGACGGCCGCTGGTGGAGCGAGCCGTCCGCAGGCGACCTGAAAGAGAGGATGTGGTCCGCGATCTCGAACGCGCGCTCCATGTGGCTCTCGCGCCGCTCGCTGATCCGTGCGCTGTACCACTCCGGCTTCCACGAGGTGCACGAGCTCTTCGGGATGTACGACATCGACACCGAGTTCGCGCTGCGCGATCAGTTCTCGCGGCTGTATCTTGCCTGCAGGAAACGATGGTGAGCGACTTCACCGGCCTGCGCGTGCTGCCGTTCGAGCGGCTGCTCTTCACGAGCGAGACGCTGGCCGTCGGCACGCACCGGCTGCCCGCGGACGATCCGCGCTTCGAGTCGTACGGGCCGACCAGCGCGTATCTGGTGGTCTTCCCGCGCAACAGCACGATCATCGAGCACGCCGGCGGCGCGCGCTTCGTCGGCTCGCCCGCGCTCGCGCCGCTGTACAACCGCGGGCAGGAGTACCGGCGCCGCAGGCTCAGTCCCGAGGGGGACTTCTGCGACTGGTTCGCCATCGCGCCCGGCGCGCTGCGCGAGCTCGTCTCCTCGGATGACGAACGTCCGCTGCGCGCGCCGTTCGCGCCCGTCGCGCCGCGCGACTATCTGCGCCAGCGCGCGGTGGTCGAGCATCTTTTCTCCGGCGGGAACGACGCGCTGTTCGTGGAGGAGACGATGACGCGCGTCTTCCGGCACATGCTGGTGGAGGACAGGCAATCCTGCCTGTCCACCCCGTCCGGACAGGCAGGATTGCCTGTCCTCCACGCGGCGGAGCTCCTCAGCCGCACGTTCAGGAGCAACTGGTCGCTGACGCGCATCGCGCGCGCGGTCGGCACATCACCGTTCCATCTCGCGCGCACGTTCAAGCGCGCCACCGGCGTGACGCTGCACCAGCACCGCCTCGCGCTGCGGCTGCACGCGTCGCTGGAGCTGCTGCGCGACACGTCCGACGAGATCAGCGGGATCGCGCTCGACCTCGGCTTCACCGATCACAGTCACTTCACGGTGTCGTTCCGGCGACGCTTCGGCCTCACGCCCTCGGCGTACCGGCAGGGAGCAACTTTTTCATAGCGCGCGCGGCGCGCCGGGGCGTATCTCCTCGGCATGCTCGCAACCATTCTTCTCACCGCACAACTTCTCGCGCAGACGCAGGCCGGCGAGGCGCTGATCGCGCAGTCGAAGTGGGCCGAGGCCGCGCCCATCTTCGACGCGGCCACGCGCGCCAATCCGAACGACGCCTCCGCGTGGGCCGCCTTCGGCCTGACGCAGCTCAACCTCGGCCGCATCGACGCCGCCTCCGCCGCGTACGAGAAAGCGCTCGCGCTCGACGCCACGTCCGCGCGTGCGATCGTCGGCGTGGCGCGGGTGGCCATCGCCCGCGGCGACACGAAAGCGGCCATCGCGGGGCTGACCCGAGCGCGCGACGCCAGCATCCCGGCGCTGCAGTTCGTCCGCACCAGCACCGGCTTCGACGCGCTCGTCAGGAAAGACGCCGAGTTCGCGCGCTTCGTCGACACGCTCCGTCCATGCGGCGGCGCCGAGTACCGGCAGTTCGATTTCTGGCTCGGCGAGTGGGACGTCTTCAACCCGGCCGGCCAGAAGATCGGGCGCAACGAGATCACCACGACGAACGACGGCTGCGTCGTGTACGAGAACTGGCGCGACGCGCGCGGCGGCACGGGGAACAGCTTCAACTTCTACGAGTCGACAACGAAGCGCTGGCACCAGTTCTGGGTCAACTCGAACGGCAACGCCGCGCCACTCTCCGCCGCTCCCGACGGCACGCCGATGCCGATGAGCGGCGGGCTGGTCGAAGGCGCGATGGTGCTGCAGTCGCCCGCGGGCGTGAAGCCGCTGAACCGCTGGACGTGGTCGAAGGTCGAGGGCGGCAAGGTGCGCCAGCACGCCGAGCAGTCGACCGATGACGGCAAGACGTGGACGACGGTGTTCGACGGGTTGTACGTGAAGGCCAGATGAGAGTCCTGGTCGCGCTGCTGCTCTGCGTCGCGCTCGATGCGAACGCCATCGTGCGCCGCCACGATCGCAACGACGCGACGTACGTCGCGCGCGCGAAAGGGCTCGACGCGGTCGTGAACATGAACCTGCCGCGCGGCGCCGGCACGCTGATCGCGCCGGAGTGGGTGCTCACCGCGAAGCACGTGACGGAGCTGATCAAGCTGCCGCACGACGTGACGGCCGGCGGGGAGCGCGTGGCCATCAAGCGGATGATTCCGCATCCGAAGATCGACCTGGCGCTGGTGCAGCTCGCGAGGCCGGTGAAGGCGAAGCCGGCGGCGCTCTACGCCGCGCGCGACGAGGAGGGAAAGGAGATCGTCGTGGCCGGCCCCGGCTTCAGCGGCGACGGCCTGACCGGTCTGGTCGATCGCGACGGCGTGCTGCGCGCGGCGACGAACCGCATCGACCGCGCGCTGGAGAACTGGCTGCGCTTCCGCTTCGATGCGCCGCCCGAGGGGACGGAGCTCGAAGGCATCAGCGGGCCGGGCGACAGCGGCGGACCGGCATTCCTCGACGGCAAGCTGGCCGGCGTCAGCTCCGGCCAGGACGATCGCGCCACGGGGAAAGAAGGGGTGTACGGCGTGGACGAGTATTACGTGCGCGTGTCGAGCTATCTCGACTGGATCCGCGTCACGATGCGCGGCCCGCTGTCGTGCGCGGACGTCGAGGCGTTCCATCAGTTCGATTTCTTCATCGGCGACTGGTCGCAGCAGAACCTGCAGGGCCGCGAGGTCGGCCGCACGCGCGTCGAGCCGGTCGCCGGCGGCTGCGGCCTGCAGGAGACGACGACGAATCCTCCCGCATATGCCGCCACCGCGTTCCACTACTTCGATCCCGCTGCGGCGACGTGGCGGCAGACGTACCTCGACAGCCGCGGCGAGCCGACGCTCTGGACCGGCGGGTTCGAGGGCGAGCGGCTGGTCTACCTGCGCGAAGGCGCGGCGAGAGTGCGCAGCACGTTCATCCGCGAGACCGCCGACCGCGTGCGGCAGCTCTTCGAGCGCTCCAGCGACGAGGGGAAGACGTGGATGCGGGAGTGGGAAGGGTTCTACGTGAGGCGCACGGCTACCGCGACGCCGTGAGCGTCGCGAAGCGGGCGTCGCTTCGCAGCGGCGCGAGCAGCGGATCGTTCCGCAGGAGCCGCTGATACTGCCCGGGCGGCAGCTCGGACGCCGCGCGCTGGAGCCGCGCGAACGCATCGTCCTTGCGGCCTGTGGCGGCGAGTAAAGTCGCCAGCGCATAGGACGAGACGAAGCGCTCGCGCGAGAGCTGCTCGAGCCGTTCCAGGATCGCGCGCGCGGAACCGAGGTCGCCCGCGGCGGCTTCGCTGAGGCCGACGCGCACGAGCGAGCGCGGGTCGCGTCCGAGCTCCCACGCCACCATCGCCTCGCGCGCGGCGTCGTCGAAGCGGCGCTGCTTGAGGTACGCGCCGGCGAGGACGTAGTGGCCGAAGGCGAACTCCGGCTCGAGCGCCAGCGCGCGGCTGCACTCGGCCACGGCCTCGTCGAGGCGGCCCGCGTCGGCGTACACGCCTCCCAGCTCGGCGATGATGATGAGGCTCAGCGGATCGAGCTGCTCGGCGCGGCGGATCTCGCGGATGGCCTCGTCGTAGCGCTGCATCTCCACGAGGCAGCGGCTGTACCACTGATGCGCGGCGGCGTAGCTCGGATTCAATTCGATGGCGCGCTCGAACTCGTGCGCCGCCTTCTGCAGATCGCTCCCGAAATTCATCTCGAAGTACGCCAGCGACGTGTGCGCCTCGGCCAGCGTCTCGTCGAGCTCCAGCGCGCGCGACGCGGCCTCGCGCGCCAGCGGCAGCACCGTCGACGGCGGCGCCTCGTTGTAGATCGACTGCAGGATGTAGCAGTCGGCCAGGCCGGCGTACGCGAGCGCGTAGTTCGGATCGCGCGCGATGGCCTCGCGGAAGTAGCGGATGGCGCGCTGGAACGCGCCGCCGGTGCGCTTGTTCAACTCGTAGCGGCCGTGGAGGTAGAGGCGGTACGCCTCGCCGCTGCCGGTGCGCGGCCGCGAGACCTGCTCGCGCGCGGCGCCGCTCAGCTCGAGCCGCAACTGCTCGGCGATCTGGCGCGAGATCTTCGCCTGCGCCGTGGCCAGGTCGTCGAGCCGCGTGCGGAACTGCTGTCCCCAGAGATGGCGGTTCGTGCGGCCGTCGATCAGCTCCGTGCTGATCACCAGCTCGTCGCGCGGGCGGATGATCCGTCCGGTGAGCACGGCCTGCACTTTCAGCTCGCGCGCCGCGGCCTGCGGCGAGACGTCCTTGCCTTTGTAGCGGAACACCGACGCGCGCGAGACGACGGCGAGGTCGGGGACGCGCGAGAGGTCGTTGATCAGAGACTCGGTGATGCCGTCGCTGAGGTATTCGTTCGCCGGATTGCTGGTGTCGTTCGCGAACGGCAGCACGGCCAGCGACTCGATCGGCGCGTCGCGCGCGGGGCGCCGCGTGAGGAAGATCGCCACGACGATGGGGATGAGCAGCGCCAGCCACCAGAGCGATCGTTTCCTGCGGTGGCGCGATTCGGACAGCGGGATGTCGATGACGCCTGCGCCGCTGCCGAGGGCGCGCAGGGCGAAGGCGAGGTCGCCGGCGGACTGGAAGCGTGCGGCCGGACTCTTCTCCACACAGCGGCGGATGATGCGATCGAGCTCGAACGGCACGTGATGCCCGGAGTCGGTGAGTGGCGGCAGCTCGTCGCGCAGCACCGCGGTCATCGTGTCGATGGCGGTGTCGGCGCGGAAGGCGCCGCGGCCGGTCACGGCTTCGTAGAGGATGCAGCCGAGGGAGAAGAGGTCGGCGGCGGGCGTGACGGCTTCGGCGCGCAGTTGCTCGGGCGACATGTAGCCGACCGTGCCGATGACGGTGCGGTCGCTCTCGAAGTCGCCGGTGAGCAGCGGCGCGGTGGGCTGCAGGTCGTCGAGCGGCGCGGCCGGCGCGGGTCGCGAGCGCGCCAGGCCGAAGTCGAGGATCTTCACGCGGCCGTCGTCGGTGATGAAGACGTTCTCCGGCTTGAGGTCGCGGTGGATGATGTTCTTCGCGTGCGCGGCGGCCAGGCCGTCGGCGATGGCGGCGCCGATCTCCACCGCGCGGCGCCACGGCATCGGGCCGCGGTTGAAGACGGCGCGCAGCGTCTCCCCTTCGAGCAGCTCCGTGACGGCGTACGCGATGCCTCCTTCCTCTTCGAACTCGTAGAGCGCGAGCACGTTCGGATGCGAGATCGCGGCGACGGCCCTGGCTTCGCGCACGAGTCGCGCGCGGGCGTCGGCGTCGCGGGCGAGGCTCTGCGGCAGGACCTTGATGGCCACGTCGCGGTCGATGCGGACGTCGTGGGCGCGGTAGACCTCGCCCATGCCGCCCGAGCCGAGGGGCGCAACGATCTCGTAAGCGCCGAGGCGTGTGCCGGGGGTGAGATGCAAGGCCAGAGGATACCGAAAAGCGTCGGGCGTCCCGTACACGACTGTGCGCGGAACCAGACACTCACGCGCTCATCCGCGGTCCTTTCCTCTCTGGGAAGCGCGGGGAAACGGTGGCAGCTCCCTCGCCCTTACCGGCACCCGACAAAATCAAGGAGGGATCCACCGTGATCCGAATTTTCTATCGTGTGCTGTTCGTGCTGTTCATCCTCTCCGGCCTGCGTGTAGCCGCGCAGTCGTCCGACGTCGCGCTCTGGATCGTCGACTCGGAGCTCTCGACGTCGACCATCGTCGACGAGGGGGAATCGATCGAGGTCGACTTCGACGAGCAGGCCGGCTACGGCTTCTCGTTCAATCGCCACTGGATGGGCCATTTCTCGACCGAGCTCGCCCTGCAGAAGTACGCCGCCGACATGTCGGTCGGCATCTTCGAGGCGGGCGAGCTGCGCATCACGTCGGTGACGGCCATGGGGCAATGGCACTTCAACCGCGACGGACGCTTCGCGCCGTACGTCGGCGGCGGACTCGCGTTCATCGGCGGCGAGTTCGAGATCGCCTCGGATCTCGATCCCGACGCCGAGACGCTCGACCTCGAGTCCGAATTCACGTGGGCCGCGGCCGTCGGCGCGAACGTGCGCCTGACCGATCACTTCGCGCTGACGGGCGAGATGAAGTACGTGCCGTGGGAGGCGAGGGAGGAAGGGGAGGTGCTCGACGAGGCGGTGGAGGTGGACCCGGTCACCTTCGCGGCGGGAGTGCGCTTCCGGTTCTGAGATTTGCGAATGCCGGAGTGCGGGAGGTCAACCCGCTCGCGCTCCGGCGTTGCGCTCGAGCCCCTGCAACTCATGCGTCAGTTTGGCTTTGAGGTCCTTGATGCTTTCGTAAATCAGGCATCGCTGCGTGCGCACGTCGAACAGCAATTCTGTTCCCGCTTCGGCGACGAGCACGGTCGGACGACCTGCTCCCCACGCATACCCCACTTCGAGATAGACGTTGGCGTTGGCGCCGGTGAGGTCGGCAACGATCAGGTCCGCGGCGGCGATGCGCTCCTTCACCCATTGATTGATGTCGCCGACGAAGGTGGCGAGATCGGCGCGCTCGCAGAGGTAGCCCAAGTCGTTGACCGGTGTCTTGATGCCGAACTCGAACACGTCCTCCATCTTCTTCGTGAAGGGCATGGCCACGAAGACGTGGACTTTGTTCGTCGCCTCAAAACCGGCAGCGCGGACGATCTCGGCGCGTTCCTTCGGCAGCGCCCGAAGATTGCCGCCGGAACTGATGACGAGGTTTCCGTCAGGAAGCAACTGCGACAGCAGCCGCCGCAGACGCACGGCGCGATCACGATTCATCTCGACCATGACGATATGCGCGAGTCGTCTCGGCGCTTCGCCTGCTTGGAGTGCGTCGATGAGTCCCGCAATCTCGGCGTTGAACGACTCGACCTCGTCGAGGCCGTAACCGGGACCGTGGAGCGTGATCGACGCCGTCGTTGCTTCCCGATCGGCATCTGCCACGGCCCGCAGTGCGAAGCGTGCGAATGTCCGAATCTCCGGGTAGTTGAAGTTTTGCAGAGGCTCGACGCCGATGAAGACAACCTTGGGGGGCGAGATGACTCCACGGGTCTCCATCGTGGTGTACGCGCCTTGTACCGGCAGGACGACGCGGACGCCGCCGTTCGTCAGAGTGTTGAACGCCACGCGATCGGCGCCGTGCAGGCCTTGCGCGTACTTGAAGATGGCCACGCTCGCGTCGTGCTTGAGGATGTCGCCGTCCGCGATGGAAATGTTCACGACACGTTGCTCGGGCATGCCACGATCCTAAAACAGAAAAGCCCCGGCTTTGCCGGGGCTTTTCTCGGGAAGAGCCGGAAGATCAGTGCGCGACCGCGTGCGACGCTGCGTCGGTCTCGCGGGTGCCGATGCGCATCCCGTAGAACGAGCGGTACACGAAGAACATCGCGATGAGGAGGAACACGGCCGACAGGATCAGCGTGAGGCGGCCCTGGCCGGCGCGGTTCATCTCCACTGCCAGCTCGACGGCCAGGAGGCCGAAGAGGGTGGTGAACTTGATGACCGGGTTCATGGCCACCGAGGAGGTGTCCTTGAACGGATCGCCGACCGTGTCGCCGACGACCACCGCCGCGTGCAGCGGCGTTCCCTTCATCTTCATCTCCGTCTCGACGATCTTCTTGGCGTTGTCCCAGGCGCCGCCGGCGTTGGCCATGAAGATGGCCTGGTAGAGGCCGAAGAGCGCGATCGAGATCAGGTAGCCGATGAAGAAGAACGGCTCGAAGCAGGCGAAGGCCAGCGTCGAGAAGAAGACCACCAGGAAGATGTTCAGCATGCCCTTCTGCGCGTACTGCGTGCAGATGGCCACGACCTTCTTCGAGTCTTCGACGCTCGCTTTCGTCGCGCCGGTGTCGAGCTTGATGTTCTTCTTGATGAACTCGACCGCGCGATAGGCGCCGGTGGAGACGGCCTGCGTGGCCGCGCCGGTGAACCAGTAGATCACCGCGCCGCCGACGACGAGGCCGAGCAGGAACTGCGGGTGGAGCAGCGACAGCTTGTCGATGTCCGTGGTCAGGCCGTTGGTGAGCATGACGATGATGGCGAAGATCATCGTCGTCGCGCCGACGACCGCCGTGCCGATGAGCACCGGCTTCGCGGTGGCCTTGAACGTGTTGCCGGCGCCGTCGTTCTCCTCGAGGTGCTCTTTGCCGCGCTCCCACTGCGGGCGGAAGCCGAAGTCGCGGTTGACCTCCTCGTCGATGCCGGGGAGCGTCTCGATGGTGGAGAGCTCGAAGACCGACTGCGCGTTGTCGGTCACGGGGCCGTACGAGTCGACGGCGATCGTGACCGGGCCCATGCCGAGGAAGCCGAAGGCCACCAGGCCGAAGGCGAAGATGGCGGGGGCGATCATCAGCGCGCCGGCGCCGAGGGGGAACGTGCCGGCGATCCAGGCGGCGACGCCCATCAGGCCGGCGATGGCCAGTCCCATCCAGTACGCCGAGAAGTTGCCGGCGATGAAGCCGGAGAGGATGTTCAGCGACGCGCCCCCTTCCGCGGAGGCGGTGACCACCTCGCGCACGTGGCGCGACTCGGTGGAGGTGAAGACCTTGACCAGCTCGGGAATGATCGCGCCGGCCAGCGTGCCGCAGGTGATGATCGTGGAGAGCTTCCACCACATCGACGTGTCACCGCCGAGGTTCGGGATGAGCATGTACGAGACGGCGTAGGTGACGGCCACCGAGAGGATGGAGGTGAGCCACACCAGCGACGTGAGCGGCGCCTCGAAGTTCATCTTGTCGGCGTTGCCGTAGCGCGCTTTCGCGAAGGCTTCGTTGATGAAGTACGAGACCGCCGAGGTGACGACCATCAGCACGCGCATGACGAAGATCCAGACCAGGAGCTGGACCTGCACGGTGGGGTCGGTGACGGCGAGGAGGATGAAGGTGATGAGCGCGACGCCGGTGACGCCGTAGGTCTCGAAGCCGTCGGCGGTCGGGCCGACCGAGTCGCCGGCGTTGTCGCCGACGCAGTCCGCGATGACGCCGGGGTTGCGCGCGTCGTCTTCCTTGATGTTGAAGACGATCTTCATCAGGTCGGAGCCGATGTCGGCGATCTTGGTGAAGATGCCGCCGGCGATGCGCAGCGCCGCGGCGCCGAGCGACTCGCCGATGGCGAAGCCGATGAAGACCGGACCGGCGTAGTCACGCGGCACGAACAGCAGGATGGCCAGCATGATCAGCAGCTCGGTGGAGATGAGCAGCATGCCGATGGACATGCCCGCGCGGAGGGGGATGGAGTAGGTCGGGAACGGCTTGCCCATCAGCGAGGCGAAGGCCGTGCGCGAGTTGGCGAAGGTGTTGATGCGGATGCCGAACCACGCCACGCCGTAGCTGCCGGCGATGCCGACCAGCGAGGCGATGATGATGATGGTCACGCGCGTGGCGTCGAAGCCGCGCAGCATGCCGAAGTAGATGACCATGATCGCGCCGATGAAGAGCTCGAGCAGGAGGATGAACTTTCCCTGCGTGATCAGGTACGTCTTGCACGTCTCGTAGATCAGCTCCGAGATCTCGAGCATGGCCCGGTGCACGGGCAGCTTCTTGAGCTGCATGTAGAAGACGAGGCCGAAGAGGAGCCCCAGGACGCAGATGAACAGGCCGCCGAGCAGGAGGCGGTCGCCGCCCATCCCGAGGAACTGCACGCTGCCGAGGTCCGGCAGCACGAGCTCGGCTTCCGATTTGTGCGTCGTCGGATGGCCGGCCAGCTTGGCCGAATCCGCTGCGACCGCGGGATCCGCGGACGGATGTGCCTCCTGCGCGACGGCGGCTCCGCCGAGCGAGAGGCTACTGATCAGCGCGACCATGAGTACGCGCAGGGTCCAGGACTTCATTGATTCCTCCGTGAATTGGCTGAAAAGTCGACCCGCTGGCGAGGCCTCAGGCGTGCCTCTCCCGTGGCTGCAGGTCTCCAGGGCGCGCGGATTCTAGCCGAAACCCAGCGCAGCCGCCACTTCGGCGGAGCGCCGGCGTCCTGGCCGGCTGCCGCGCAGGCGTCCCGCCTGCGCACCTGTCCGCGCGCGGCGGCGAGACGCCGCCGCGGCAGCCGCCGGGACGGCGGCGCTGCGCTGTGAAAGGAGACGGGCTGGCGGCCCGTCTCCTTTCATCGGCAGCGATCATGGATGCGCGGCGTTCAGCGCGGCGAAGGTCCGCTGGTGTCCCTCGTCCTGACACTTCACCCGCGGTTTGGCGCGGCCGAGGATGAAGCTGAAGTCGGCGGGCTCGCATTGCGCGCCGGTGGCGCCGGCGTGGCAGCCGAGGCAGGAGCCGATGGTGAAGCCCTGCAGGGTGGTGCCGTTCTGCAGGTACGTCTCGGCCGCGGTGTTCTGGAGGAACGGCGGCGCCGCGATGGCGTTCGGGGGGAAGTCGGGATTCACGTACGTCGTCGCGTTCGCGACGGTGGTGACCTGGTTGGGCGTCGTCCCGCCGCCCGGCGGAAAGTCGGACGCGGCGAACCACTGCGAGCCGATGAGCATGTAGTTCGAGAACGGCTTGGGCAGCTTCTGCTGCCACTGTGCGTTCAGCGTCTCCGTCGGGCCGTACAGCGCCGAGCAGCGCACGACCTGCGTCCCGTACTTGCCGTTGGTGAGGTACTGCTTCGCGTACGGCTGCTGCCGCGCCCAGACGATCGGCTGTCCCGGCTTCGACGGCGGCTGATTGAGGGGGCACGGCGTGCCGTCCTGCTGCGTGCACTGCGGGTTGTACAGCGACATCGCCTGCGCGTTCGACGGAGGCGCGCACTGTCCGGCGGCCTGCTTCGCGTCGGCCGCGAGCGGCGTGGAGCTGAGCGGGGCGTTGTTGACGTGCTCGAACGACGACCAGATCCACGCGTTCGAGTGCGACGTCTTGTGGATGATGTGCAGGCCGATCAGTCCCATCTTCAGCGGCGGCGTGCAGAAGAGCTGCGTGGGGATGTAGATCTGCATGGTGCGGGTGATGTAGGCCGAGGCGTCGTCGTTCGCGCCGAGGATCTTCCACGCCGACTTCAGCTCGATGGCTCCCTCCGCGCCGCCGATCGCTCCTTCGGGGAAGGAGATCACCTGCGCCGGGTCGGTGACCGTGGCCGCGGGCTGGTTGCCGGAGTTGTAGTAGCCCTTGCCGAAGATGTACTGGAACTCGTCCCTGTTCATCGAGACGTCGTAGACGACGAAGTTGCCGTTGCTGTCGATGAGCGGGACGTTCACCGCGGCCTCGTTGAACGAGTCCGTGAAGTTCGTGTTCGAGTCTTCCTTGGCGGACATCGTCAGCACGCGCGGCGACGCACCGCCGGTGAGGGTGTTGGCCTGCGTGCAGACGGCGGGAGGCGGCGGGAAGTTCTTCGTCGGGTAGTTGCTGTCGGGCGTGGCGCCGTCGGCGAGGAAGACGTCGTTGGCGGCCTTGTAGTAGTCGAAGACCGTCGGACCGGCGCTGCCGAGGGAGGCGTTGCCGTTCGCGCTGCCGTCGGGGTTGGCGGGCCAGTTCAGCGCCACGAACGACTGCCAGGAGAAGTTGTCGAACTCCGTCTGGACGGCCGGAACCATGTTGACCGTGCTGTAGCCGGCCTGCGTCGGCACGTCGTGCGGCATCTTCGCGCACGGAGCGGTGACGCTGGTGTCGGTGCAGTAGACGGCGGTGATCTGGCCGGTGTCGGTCGGCGCGGCGCCGCCCACGGGCGCGGCCGGTGCGGGGGTCTCCTCCTTCCTGGCACATGCGGCGAGCGTGGCCAGGAAGGCGACGAGCACGATTCCACTGAAAAGTGCGGATACTGCGATTCGTTTCACGGAGGCTCCTTTCTCTCAACCCGAGGAGTGGCGGAGAGACGGAAATCCCTACCCGGCGTTGCGTCACCGGATGGTCGCACCGCCGCCGCGCACGCGTTCGTACAATGACGGTCATGCTCGCCGCGCTCGCGTTCCTCCTCGCCGTCACGCCGCACGCGATGCGGGCGCACGTGCAGTTTCTCGCCAGCGACGTCCTGGAAGGACGCGAGGCGGGGACGCGCGGCTACGACGTGGCGGCGGCATACGTCGCGGCGCAGTTCGAGGCCGTGGGAGCGGAGCCGGCCGGCGACGGCGGCACGTACTACCAGCAGGTGCGCTTCCGCACCATGCTGCTCGATCCCGCGAAGTCGTCCCTGGCCATCGGCGGCAAGCCGTTCGCGCATCGCAAGGATGTGCTGATCTACTCCGGACTGGAAGCGGCGCAGGACGTCGACGCGCCGGTGGTCTTCGCCGGCTTCGGCATCGTCGCACCCGACCTCGGCCACGACGACTACGCAAACCTCGACGTGCGCGGCAAGGTCGTGGCGTACCTGGCCGGCGCGCCGCCGCGCTTCCCGCACAGTCAACGTGCGTACTACTCCAGTGGCACGGTGAAGTTCGCGAACGCCTCCGAGCGCGGCGCGGTCGGCACGCTGCTCATCCGCACGCTCGAGTCCGAGCGCCGCTTCCCGTGGGCGCGCACGATCGCCAGCGGCGAGTCGGTGAGCATGCGCGCGCTCGACCGCGACGGTAATCCGATGGA
Organism: Thermoanaerobaculia bacterium; assembly: GCA_036375135.1. Taxonomy (GTDB): domain Bacteria; phylum Acidobacteriota; class Thermoanaerobaculia; order Gp7-AA8; family Gp7-AA8; genus QHVT01. The sequence goes on from DASUSL010000553.1 coordinate 12,748, forward strand.
AACGTTCCCGCAGCTCCGCGGCAGCGCCACCCTCGGATCCGTCGCCTCGCAGGCGCTCTTCGCCGGCGAGCGCGCGGAGCTCGAGGCGATCCTGGCCGGCGCGGAGAAAGGCATCGCGCAGCCGTTCGCGCTGCAGAAGCGCGTGGCCATCCGCACGACGACGACCGTCGGCGCGGCGACGAGCCCGAACGTCGTGGCCATCGTCCGCGGCTCCGAGCTGCCGGACGAGCACGTGGTCGTCACCGCGCACCTCGACCACCTCGGCATCACCGACCGCGGCGCGGACCGCATCCGCAACGGCGCGCTCGACAACGCCTCCGGCATCGCCGCGCTGATCGAGATGGCCCGCGCCGCCGCGGCGATGAAGCCGCGCCCGCGCCGCTCGATCGTCTTCGCCGCGGTGACGGCGGAAGAGAAGGGGCTGCAGGGCTCGATGGCCTTCGCCGACCGCCCGAGCATCGGCGGAACCATCGTGGCGAACGTGAACATGGACATGATCACGATGCTGTTCCCGATGAAGAGCCTCGTCATCCTCGGCCTCGAGCACACCACGCTCGCGCCGCTGGCGCGCGCCGCCGCGGAGCGCAATGACTTCGCCATCCAGGACGATCCGCTGCCCGAGGAAGTGCGCTTCATCCGCAGCGACCAGTACCCGTTCGTGGAGAAAGGGATCCCGGCCATCACGTACAAGGGCGGCTTCGCCAGCGCCGATCCCGCCATCGACGGCGAGAAGCTGACGCGCGACTGGCTGCGCAACGTCTATCACTCGCCGGCGGACGGGCCGGAGCAGAAGCTCGACTACGACAGCGGCGCGCGCTGGGCGCGCACGAATCTCGACCTGGCCGTGGCCATCGCCAACGCGAAGGAGCGGCCGCGCTGGAACGAGGGGGATTTTTTCGGGAGGAAGTTCGGGGCCGCCCGCCGCTGAAGGCTACGCTCGGACGCCGGCGATGTGGCGGAAGCGTGGCCTGGCACGGAGCATTCCCTCTCGCAGCGCGCTGAATGCCGTTGATTTCGAAGACAACTTTGCCGATTTCGAATACGGAGCTCGTTGATTTCGAAAGCACCGAGGTTGTTTCGATCTCTGAGCTCGTTGATTTCGAAAGCAACGCCGCTGACTCCGAATGTAGAGGCGGTTGATTTCGAATGTACCGGCGTTGCATTCGAATGTACCGGGTTTGATTTCGAATGTACCGGGTTTGATTTCGAATGTACCGGGGTTTGATTTCGAATGAAGCGAGTTTGATTTCGAATGAAGCGAGTTTGATTTCGAATGAAGCGGGTTTGATTTCGAATGAACCGACTTTGATTTCGAATACACCGGCGTTGACTCAATCGATGTCCCGAGCGTCATCCCGAGGGGACACTCACCGCGCGTAATACCCGGTCACGGTCCGCACCTTCAGGTCGCGGCGCTTCGTGCGCACCTCGAGCTTCCGCCACTTGCCCGCTTTGCCCGGCTGCGGCTGGAAGGTGATGAGGTACTGGCCGCGCACGTCGTCGCGGATGCGGGTGAAGACGGGTTGCCGCTCGTTTTCGCGCACGCCGTGGAACGACGTGCCGCCGGTCGACTCGCTGAGCAGCGTCAGCGACTTCGCCTCGCGCTGCGAGAGCGTGTAGATCGGGATGGCGGCCGCGCGCGCCGTGCGGATCGCGGCGGCCGAGGACTGGCTGCTGAAGCCTTCGCGCCCGTCGCTGATCAGGAGCAGGGCCTTGCGGCCCGGCACTTCCTGAAACTGCTGCAGAGTGAAGATCACGCCGTCGAAGATCGACGTGCCACCGGCGACGGTGATGCCGAGGATGTGCTGGCGGAGGCTGGCCAGGTCGCTGCTCGGCGGATGCACGATGCGCGGCACGCTGTCGAACGCGGTCACGAACGCGCGGTCGGGCGAGCCCTCGCCGCTGTGCACGAAGCCGTTCGCCAGCTCCAGCGCCTGGAAGATCCAGTCCTTCATGCTTCCGGAGCTGTCGATGGCGATGCCGATCGTCACCGGCGTGTCGGTGGCGCGGATGACGTGGAACGGCACGGCGGCGCCTTCGTCCTCGACGACGAAGTCTGCCGCGGTCAGCCCTTCCACGCGGTTGCCGGCGGCGTCGGTCACGGTTGCGTAGAGCGTCACCGCGCGCACGTCGACGCTCGCGCTCGCGCCTTCCGCGTTGAGGATGCGCGCGTCCTCGATCGTCGTGCCGTCGTCGAGGACGCCCACGGCGCGCACGTACCCGAACTCGTCGGGAAAGGTGAACGGCGCGCGGAACGGCGGACGGTCGAGCGTGGCCACGAGCCGCTCCTTCCAGTACAGCTCCACCCGCTCCAGCCTGCGCGTTTCCGGCACGTGCACGTCGACGTCGATGGAGGAGGGGCCGCGGACGAACTGTTCCGCGGGCGAGGTGATGGCCACGCGGAACGCGTCGATGCGGTCGTTGATCGTGGCCACGTCCTCGCCGATCGCTTCGGCCGAGTCGTTGTAGCCGATCGCTTTCAGCGTGCGCATCATGGCCGCCGGTCCGACGTCGACGGTCAGGCGGAACGGCCGCGAGTCGTCCGTGGCCACCGGGGCGTCGTCGAGGAACAACTGCACGCTGGCCACGCCCGGATCGGCTTCGACCACCACGTCCATCCGTCCCGTCATCGCGCGCCGCGGCGGCGTGATCAGCCGCACCGCGGCGAAGCGCTCCTCCCCCTTCGGCGGGAGCGGATTGCGGTCGTAGGTCTCGAGCTCGCGCCGCACGTGGCGCAGGAGCGGCGAGCCGGCCGGCGCGAGCTCGTACGCCTTGCGGTAATGCGCGACCGCTTCCATGCGCCGGCGGTCGACGATGGCCATCTCGCCGAGGAGGCTGTAGCCCTCGGCCACGACCATCGGCGGCGCATCCTTACTGGTCACGACTTTCGTCACCGCGTTCCGGCCGGACGGCTTGAAGCCGGCGCCGAACTGCGCCACGCCGATCCACATGTCGGCGTAGAGCGCCAGGCCGTGCTTCCCTTCGCGGCGCAGCGCGTCGGCGGTGTCCGCGAGCAGCTTCGCCGCGCGCATCCCCGCGCCCATGCGCACGAGCGTTCGTCCGAGCACGACGTCGGCCGCGGCCTGCGTGTCGGTCTTGCGCAGCTCCCACGAGCGGAGGATCTCCGGTCCGTGCTCGCGCACGGTGCCGAGCATCGCCCCGATCTCCTGCGCGCTGTTGACGCGCGTCCACTGCAGGACGCGGCCGTCGGGATCCATGGCCACGAGCAGCGGCGGCTGCGCGTTCACCGTGGGCAGGCGTCCCTGCTTCTTCGCCAGGACGAACGGCTGCAGCATCAGCGCGAGGTTCTCGTTCTCCAGCGCCTTCGCCAGCTTCGCATCCCCCTCGGCGTTCGCCTTCTCGGACGGGATGCGCAGATGCAGGATCACGAGTTTCTGCTCGGCCTTCGCGCGGTCGAGCGCATCGGGGAGCGGAGACCAGGTCAGCGCGGCAGCCAGGATCAGTGGAAGGGCCGGGACCATGGGAGAGCCGGCATTGTAGCGAGCTATTCGTCCGCCGTCCGCAGCGTGGCGCTCCAGTCGCCGTCCGCATCGCGCGTGACGTGGACCTGCCACGGCTGGCAACAGACGGGACAGTCTTCGACGTAGGACTGCCGGCCGCCGCCGCTCTCGTCGAGAGAGACCTCGACGGGCTCACCGCAATACGGACAGCTTCCCGGAATGGCAGTCATGATCGAGCTGCATCGTAACGCGTGGCTCGCGTCTTGCGGGTCTGCCTGTCATGAACTGGATCTTCTGGGTCGGCCTCGCGGTGGTGATCACGGCCATTGCCGCCGTGACCGGGATGAAAGCCAAGGGAACGCGGCCGGTGGCGCACACGCGGATGATGGGCATGGCCCGGGTCGTCCTGATCGTGGTGGTGGTCGTCTTCGCCTACATGGCGTTCCGCGCGCGAAACGGCTGATCAGCGCTCGAGCAGTTCCAGTTCCGCCGCCACATCCAGCGTGAACTTGCCGCGCCCCGCGGGCGTGAGCTGCACGTTCGGACACTTTTCGCGCAGCCGGTGCTTCAGCAGGATCAGGCGCGACTCGAGGTTGTCTTTGACCTCGGGCAATCCGAGCGTTCGGTCCATGCGCAGCTCGCGATTGGTGAACGTCGTGCGTCCCGACTTCTTGTAGTCGCCGAGGAGCTTCCAGAGGATGCGGCCCGGGACGTTGCGAATGAGGTACTCGTCGTCGAGGAAAACCGTGTCGTCGTCGCGATAGTAGGTCAGCGTGTGGCGCGCGCGGACGGGTGGGGGAGGCACGGGGCGCGGCGGCGGCGCGCTTTCCTCGGCCGCGGGCGCCTCGTCGTCGATGACGCGGTCGATGCCGAGGGCGATCTGGTTGGCGATGATGCCGAGGTAGGCCTCGTCCCATTCGCCGAACGCGAACGGATCGCGGCTCTCCGCGGCCAGCACGCCCACGAGGCGCTCTTCGATCAGCAAAGGAAGAATGAGCGCGCTCTGCGCGTCCGGCAGTCCGGGCAGCGGCACCTCGGGACGCACGGCGCCGCTCTCGTTGATGACCGAGCGGCGCACCGCGCGCCCGTAGCGCAGGCCTTCGTCGAGGCCGGACATGCGCAGCACGCGGCGCTCGCGCGCGACCGTGCCGATCAATCCTTCGCCCAGCGCCACCTCCGCGCCGACGCCGCCGCCGTAGCCGCGGCAGGCGAGCGTGATCAGCCGCTGCGTCGGGTCGTCGAAGAGCAGGACGATGGTGTTGCTGAAGCCGAAGTAGACGTCGAGCGCGTCGAGCGTCGCGGCGAGGAGCGTCTCCAGGTCGTCCGCGCGGTTGATGCGGTCCGAGACGAGCTGCAGCCCGCGCAGCTCCGTGCGCATGCCGGTCGGCGTGACTGCTTCGTCGACGCGCGCCTCCTCGGTGCGGAAGCCTTCCACTTTCTCCACGCGCAGCACCTCGAAGATGTCCGCGGCGATGAGGCGGAACACACCCTCCATCCCCGTGTGCGAGGCGATGGCCTGGATGCGCAGCTTCATCGTGTCGAAGAGCGGCCCTTCTTTCTCCGAGCGCAGGAAGCGCAGGCGCAGGCGATAGGCCTGGAACGTGACCGGGTCGTAGATCTCCGCGGCGGCGTTCGGGTTCTCGCAGAGATTGCGTCGCGTCTTGTTGAAGAACTGCTGCGACAGCGCGACGTGATGGTCGTCGATGAGATGCACCTGGCTGACGTACGTGACGTTCGGCAGCCCGTGCGCGTCGGCCGTGGCGACGATGCTCGGGATCACCCCCTGGAAGCAGCGATGGAGCGTGGAGAGCTTCATGACAGCGGCGCTCCCGCGTTCGGTCCCGGCGTCTGGTCGAAGATCTGCTCGATCGACATCTCCACCGCGAACGCCGGCCAGTGCGCGATGCCGAGGAGGATGCCGCGCGGCAGGCCGATCTCGTCGAGCACGCCGGCGAACGCATTCCAGCGCTGCCGCACGAACGCCTCGTCGGACGCGGGAGCGAGCTTCACGCCGCGCGTCACGCCTTTCACCTGCACGGTGCGGTGCGAGAGCGGGTGCGACGCGGCGACGGCCATGCGCCGCGTGGTGGCGATGTTCGCCAGCGCCTCGTGCGCCGTCGCGGCGGGGAGATAGATGATGAGTGTGTCGGGCTCTTTCCCCTCGGCGAGGGCGAGGCCGCGGCAGGCGGCGGGAACGCCGTCCGCGTCGGCGGTGGCGACGATCACCGAGGCCCCGGGCTGCAGCCACTCCTGGAGTCGTGGGATGGACATGAACGCCGCGCGATTCTAATCGCGCAGCGGGATGGCCAGCATCACCAGATCGCCGGCCGGCTTTTTCTTCAGGCCGGGATTGGCGATGAAGTAGTAGTCGCCGCCCACGATCGCGCCGGTGAGCGGGATCTCGAAAAGCGGGTTCTTCGACTCCAGGATCTCCACGCGGCCGTCGTCCGGGTGGATGCGGATCACGCGCGTCTTGCCGATGGCGTTCTGGATGCCGATGAGTGAGCCGCGGTCGAAGCTCAGGCCGTCGATGCCGTTCAGCCATGTGGCGCGGCCGTCGGGCCGCGAGGCCGGCTCGATCCGCGCGCGGGCTGAAGCCCGCGCCACGTCGAAGCGCGTCACGCCGCGGAAGTCGGCCACGTAGAGCGTGCGCTGGTCGTCGGAGACCGTGATGCCGTTCGGGTAGCGGAAGTCGTCCGCCCACTCTTCGAAGGCATCCGCGCCGGCGGCGAGGCGGAGCACTTTGCCGCGTCCCATGTCGGTGGCGAAGAGGCTGCCGTCCTCGAGCAGGGTGAGGTCGTTCAGCAGGCCGGGCGTGGCCACGATCTTCTTCGTCTGACTCGGGTCGTTCAGGTTGTACGCGGTGAGGTTGGACTGACCGCTCTTCTGATCGCTGGCCGCGACCCAGAGCAGACGGCGCTTCGCATCGACCTTCATGCCGAGGGTGGCGTAATCGGCGGGAGCGAAATCGGTGGCGGCGCCGCGGCGATCGACGCGCACGACTTTCTTCTGTTCGAGGCTGCTGAGGTAGAAGACGTCGTCCACCGGGTCGTACGCGATCCCCTCGGGCACGAGGTCGCGCCGGCCGCCGATGGTGAACGCGGTGCGCGCCCGGTTCACGCGCGGCTCGCGCGCCTCGAGTCGCGCCACGACGTCGTCGAGCGCGCGCGATCTCACGTTGTAGTCGAGCGTGTTGACGCCGTGCTCCCATCCCAGCTCGTCGAGGCGATTCAGCCACTTCACCGCCTCGGCCTCGTTGCCCGTGGCGCCATGCTGCGTGGCCAGGACGTAGATCCATGGCATGTTCGCCGGCTGCTGCGCGATCGCTTCGGTGAGCTGCTGGATCAGCGCGCGCGACTGCTCGTCGACTTTCGGCTTGGTGCAGGCGAGACTCAGAAGGACGAGCACGAGCGGCAGGGCGCGTTTCATGAGCCGTGAGGGTAAAGAAGTTGTGGCGTGGGTAGGGAAAACAATCCCAAACGGCTCTCCTGTCGTACAGAGGTGAGCAAAGCATGAGTTATCAAACCAAAGACGAGCCGACCCCGACCCCGAAACCGGACCCGACCCCGCAAACGCCGCAGAAGTTCATCCGCAAGAACGTGTGGGCGAACGGCGGCACGTTCGACGATCCCACCATTCTCTGGTACGCCCGCGGCGTGGCCGCGATGAAGGCGAAGGCGCTTGCCGAGCCGACGAGCTGGCGCTTCTACGCCGGCATCCACGGGTTCAACTCGCAGCTCTGGACGATCGACGGATATCTGTCCAACACCGACCAGATGCCGTCGGCGCAGCAGCAGCAGCTCTTCTGGCGGCAGTGCCAGCACGGGAGCTGGTACTTCCTGCCGTGGCATCGCGGCTATCTGCTGGCGCTCGAGGCGAACATCCGCGCGGCGGTGATTGCCGCCGGCGGGCCGCAGGACTGGGCGCTGCCGTACTGGAACTACTTCGGCGGCGGCACGCAGAACCAGTTGCCGCCGGCGTTCGGGCAACAGACCCTGCCGGACGGCAGCAGCAACCCGCTCTTCGTCACGCAGCGCTGGGGTCCGAACGACGACGGCAACGTCTTCATCCCGCTCGACCAGGTGAATCTCGACGCGATGGGCGTCCCCGAGTTCACCGGCGTGCAGGGCGGCGATCCCGGCTTCGGCGGCATCGACACCGGCTTCTCCCACGGCGGCGGCACGCACGGTGACATCGAGTCGCAGCCGCACGACATGGTGCACGTCTTCTGCGGCGGCGGTAATCCGCAGAACCCGAATCTCCCCGGCCTGATGACCAGTCCCGCCTCGGCCGGCCTCGACCCGATCTTCTATCTGCATCACTCGAACATCGACCGCCTCTGGCAGAGCTGGATCCTGGAGCCGACGAGCGAGGGCAACCCGACGCAGCCGAGCTGGCTGAACGGTCCGGCCGCCAGCGGCCAGCGCCAGTTCGTGATGCCGTGGCCGGACGGGACGAACTACGTCTACACGCCGGGCGACGTCGGCGATCTGGCACAACTCGACTATGAGTACGACGACTACACGCCGGGATCCGCCATGCAGCCGGAGCGCGTGGCGCCGTCGGCGAAGACGAGACGCCGCCTCCGCGTGTTCGCGGGAGCGGAGTCGCGGGGAGGAGCTGCCGTGGCCACCAGGGGCAAGAACGTGGAGCTGGTCGGCGCGAACGACGAGTCCGTGCCGGTGGCCGGCCGCGCCGAGTCGCGCTCGACCGTGCACATGGAGGAAGGGCCGCGCCGGAAGATGCAGGAAAGCATCGCCCGTGCGGGTCAGGAAGGCCCGGGCGGCGCGGAGCCGGATCGCGTCTTCCTCAACCTCGAGAACGTGACCGGCCTGTCGGACGTCGCGGCCTTCGAGGTGTTCGTGAACGGCCGCTCGGCGGGCAGCGTGGCGCTGTTCGGCGTCACCGAGGCCACGTCGACGGACGAAGGACACGGCGGCGCGGGACTGAACTTCGTGCTGGAAATCTCGGGCATCGTCGACGAGCTGCAGCTCGGGAACGAGCTCGATGCGAGCGCGCTCGACGTGCGCATCCAGCCGGTGCGGCACGTGCCGGAAGAGGCGAACGTGACCATCGGACGCATCAGCGTCTCGAGGCAGGGACGCTGACGGCGTGACGCCCGCCGCTCGTGCACGGATGCGGGTCCGGCTGCCGCTGCTCCTCGTGAGCGCGGCAGCCTGGCTCGTGCTGGTGATTCAACCGCACGAGGCGGCGGTCTGCATGATGCCGTCGATGCGCTGGACGCCGGCGTCGCTCTTTGCGGCGTCGGCGCTCATGTTCGCGGCGATGATGGCGCCGCTCATCGGCCCGCCGGTGCTGCACGTGCGCGAGCGCAGTTTCGCCAGCCGGCGCACGCGCGCGACGGTGTTGTTCGTCCTCGGATACGGCGTGCCGTGGCTGGTCGCCAGCGCGGTGCTGCTGGTGGCCGCGTCATGGATCGTGTCGAAGGAGTCGCCGCTGCTGCTCGCGCTGACGATCGCCGCGGTCGCGTTCTGGCAATGCTCGCCGCTGAAGCAGCGCTGCCTGAATCGCAGTCACGCGCACACGGCGCTGGCCGCGTTCGGATGGAAGGCGGATCGCGACGTGCTGCGCTTCGGCCTCGTGCATGCGTGGTGGTGCATCGGCTCGTGCTTCGCGCTGATGCTGCTGCCGATGCTGTTCACGCGCGGCCATCTCGCGATCATGGCGGGCATGACGCTGTGGATGATCGGCGAGCGGCTGGAACGGCCCACGCCGCCGGCGTGGCACTGGCGCGGTCCGATGAACGTCATCCGGATCGCCGTCGGCCAGGCGAAGATGTGGGGCGGGCCGAAGCCCGCCACCTTTCGTTATGGACCCGCGGCCTCGCGCGCGCGGATGTGAATCTCCACGCGGCGGTTGAGCTGCTTGCCCTCGACCGTGTCGTTCGTCGACGTCGGCCGCAGCTCGCCGTAGCCGTAGACCGTGATCGCCGAGGCGGGGACGCCGTTGTCGATCAGGTAATCGGCCACCGATGAGGCGCGGCGCTCGGAGAGGCGCTGGTTGTACTGTTCCGAGCCGGTCGAGTCGGTGTGGCCTTCGACCGCGATCACGTTGTCGGGATACTGCGCGAAGTTCCGCGCCAGGTCGTTGAGCGTGGTGCGCGACGCGGTGCGCAGCGTCGCCGAGTCGGTGTCGAACAGGATGTTGTTCGACAGGCGGACGTTGATCTCTCCCTCGGACGGACGCGTCACTTCGACGCCTTCGATCTGACGGAGCTCCTGCTCCTGCTTGTCCATGCGGCGTCCGATGGCCGCGCCGACCGCGGCGCCCACGGCACCGCCTGCCACCGCACCCGTGCGGTTGTTGCCCGACTGATTGCCGATGACCGCGCCGGCCACGGCGCCCGCCACCGCGCCGATGGCGGCGCCGCGTTTGGTCTTGCGGTTCGGGTCGTCCGTGCCCGACGCGCATGCGAACGCGAAGATGGCGATGAGTACTGCTACTGAAACTTTTCGAAGCATCTGGCCTCCATGAGCGGACGGGCTGAAGCCCGCCCTACATAAAAAAGACGCTCGTTGCCGAGCGTCTTTGTCGTACTTCAACATTGATACCGCTTATCCATTGGCGCGAACGTAGAGCTCGACACGGCGGTTGCGCTGGCGGCCGCTCGAGGAGTCGTTGCTCGACTTCGGGCGCGACTCACCGTAGCCGACCGAGTCGAGACGCGAGCCGCGGACGCCGAGGTCCTCGAGGTAGTTCGACACGGCGTAGGCGCGGCGCTCCGAGAGTCCCTGGTTGTACGCGTTCGAGCCGACCGAGTCCGTGTGTCCGGCCACGACGATGGTCGTGTCGTCGTACTGGTTGAACACGTCCGCCATCTCACGGAGCTCGTCGCGCGAGCTGGAGCGGAGGCCGGCCGAGTTGAAGTCGAACAGGATCTCGTTGTTGACCGTGACCTTGAGCTCGTCTTCGCCCGTGCGGGTGACGTCGATGCCCTCGATCTGGCGGAGACGGCGCTCCTGGCGGTCCATCATGGCGCCGACGATCGCGCCGGCCGCGGTCCCGGCCACGGTGCCGACGACGGCGCCGCGCTTGGCGCTGCCCTTACCGCCGAGGCGCTTGTTGTTGCCGATGATGGTTCCTGCGATTGCACCGGCAACACCGCCGATGATCGCACCTTTGCGCGTCTTGTCCCGCTCGGTCGCGACGTCGGCGAAGGCCACCGGGGTCGCGAGGAGGGCGATGAGCGTTGCTGCGATGAATCGTTTCATGGTTGGTCTCCTTGTTGTCCTGGCGGTCTCTCATCGCAACGGGTTTGCCACACCACAAATAACTACGTCATGAAACCCCATGTGGGGCGGGCTTCAGCCCGCCACCGGTGTACCATTCCCAGCCATGGCGGCCGATGCAGGCGTGCGCGACGTGCTCCGTAACATGCTGCAGTACGGAGACTTATCCTTCCGCGACTTCATGGAGGTCGCGCTCTACCACCCCGAGTCGGGCTACTACGCGCGCCGCGAAAACCCGGTCGGAAGGGGCGGCGATTACGTCACCGCGCCCTTGCTCAGCCCGGTGTTTTCGTACGCTCTAGCCAACCTCGTCCGCGAATTCGTGCGCCGCAATGAGGGCGTACTGTGCTCCATCGTGGACATCGGCTGCGGTGATGGCAGCCTGATCCGCGCCCTCGCATCAGAAAATGTCTCTGACGACGTGAGATTTTTCGGCGTGGACCGCTCGCTGGACCGCGTCCCGCCCGGGGAAGTGACCTTCGTCCGCACGCTGAATGAGGTGCCGCGCGACGGCGTGCACCTCATCCTCAGTAATGAGCTGTACGACGCGTTCCCGTTCGCCAGGCTCGTCCGCCGCGGCGAGCATCTGTACGAGCTGTATGTCCAGGAGCGCGATGGCGTGCTGGACTGGACCGAGCGAGAGGCGCCGGCGCCGTACGAGGACTACTTTGCGGCGCACGGGATCGAGCTGGCCGAGGGACAGTACGCGGACGTGTCGCTGGAGTGGGAGGCGTTTCACACGGAGGTGCTCGACTTCGTGTCGCGCGGGCTGGTGGTCACGATCGACTACGGCTATCCCGCGGAGAAGCTGTTCCACCCGCGCGCGCGCCGCTTCGGCACGGCCGCGGCGTACTCGGGCCAGCGCGTCTCCCGCGACCTGCTCGCCAACCCCGGTCTCCAGGACCTGACCGCACACGTCAACTTCGGCGACCTCCAGCGCGCCGGCGGCACGACGCTCTACTTCGATCGCCTGGCGAAGTTCCTCCTCGCCCTCGGCGCCTCCTCCCACCCGCTCTTCGCCCCGGTGGAAGACTCCGGCATCACCAGCGCCGAGGAGGGGCTGGAACTGCTGGAAGCGCGCGAGGCGGCGCGCCGTCTGGTGCTGCCGGACGGGATCGGGGAGGAGATGCGCGTGCTCGTGCAGGGGAAGAACGTGGAGGGGGAAGGGTGGGGGTTTCAGAGA
>DASUSL010000554.1:0-12109 GCA_036375135.1 Thermoanaerobaculia bacterium
CCGCGTTGATGTGGGGCGGGCTTCAGCCCGCCCCGGGGCTTGCGAGGCATGTGGTTCTCCGCCGCCCACCGGGGAGGGCGGGCTGAAGCCGCGCCCCACATGTCACTCGTGAAACGAAACGCTCGTGTTGATGTGGGGCGGGCTTCAGCCCGCCCCGGGGCTTGCGAGGCATGTGGTTCCCGCCGCCCACCGGGGGCGGGCGGGCTGAAGCCGCGCCCCACATGTGTCACGCGTGAGGTTACGACGTCCACACCTCGCACAACACGCCGCCTTCTCCGCGGACTTTGAAACGTTCCGATACTTCCACGCCGGCGATCCAGACGATCTCGCCGTTCCAGATGAGCAGGGGGAGGCGGTCCCGGAGGTCGGCGTCGATTTTTCGATCGATGAGAAAGTCTTTGAGCTTCTTCGGGTGCGGCATGCCGAGGGGGTGGAAGCGGTCGCCGTTGCGGCGGTTGCGGACCGTGAACGTGGGGTCGGCGCCGTGCGGGAGCTCGAATGGTTGCCGGTGGCCGGTGGCCGGTTGTCTGAGGTGAATCGTGGTCCCGATCTCTTCGATGTAGAGGTCTTCGTTGGGTGCCAGCGGCAGCTCGAACTCCCGGGTCGGGTCGAGGCGTTTGCGGAGCAGCAGGGTGTCGCCTTTGCGGACGAGCTCCAGCGTCCTGGTGATGCTCGTTCGCTTCACGGTCTCGAGCTCGCCGGCGATGCGGGTGGCGTCGAAGTCTCTGGCGCTCGGGTCGAGCCGGCGGATCTGGCGCTGGAGGATGGCGCCGCGCAGCCACTCCTCCTCGGGCCACCTCGTAAAGTGCGCGAAGTCTTCGCGCACTTCCACGCATCGTTGCTCGGCGGCTTCGATCTCGCGTTCGAGGATCGGCCACTGCGCGCGGGCCTGGGCGGCCATGTGTGCGAGGTTATCCGTGGCGTCGATCTCGCGGAGAAAGGCGCGCACGCGGTTGCGGAGGAATCGCGGATCTTCGTTGGAGCGATCGATGCGCGGCACCACTCCGCGCTCGGCGAGGAAGGCCTCGATCTCCGCGCGCGTCACCTCGAGGAGCGGACGGATGAAGCCATCCTCGCGATGCGGATGGATCCCGCGCAGTCCGGCGATGCCGCTGCCGGTGAGGAGGCGCATCAGCACCGTCTCGGCCTGATCGTTCTTCTGATGCGCGGTGGCCACGTACGCGGCGCCTTCTTCGTCGCGGATGCGGGTCAGCCGCGCGTAGCGCACCTCGCGCGCGGCGGCCTCGATGCCGCGCTCGCGGACGCGCTCGGGATCGAGCGTGCCGCCGGCGACGCGCACGGGGACGCCGAGGCGCGTGCAGAGGTCGCGGACGAAGGCCTCGTCGGCGTCCGAGTCGGCGCCGCGGAGGTGATGGTTGACGTGCGCGGCGACGAGGTCGAGCCCCAGCTCGTGCAGGGAGAGCAGAAGGGCCGTCGAGTCGGTCCCTCCCGAGACGGCGACGACGATCCGTCGGGCCGCAATGCCTTCCTTGACGAAAAACTGACGAATTGCCGATCGCATCGGTTTCGTGTCCGGTGGTAGCTTACCTGCCGTTCAGGTCCATTTTGGGGGGAGGTTTTCATGCGTCGCGGTCGCAATGCGGGCTTTTCGCTGATCGAACTACTGGTAGTGGTGGCCATCGTCGGCGTCCTCGCTGCCATGGCGATCATGAACTATCTGAACTCCCTCGAGCGCGCGCGCCAGAAGCGGACCATGGCCGACATCCGCTCGATCGCCCAGGCGTGGGAGAGCCTGAACTCCGAGAAGGGCTCCTACAGCGCGGCCGGCCTGACGTTCCCGACGGCGGTCACGTTCGACCAGCTCACCACCACGCTGACGCCCACCTACATGCGCAGCGTCCCGAAATGGGACGGCTGGGGACGGCCGCTGCAGTTCGGGTCGGAGAAGAAGCTCTACGCCATCCGCTCCTCCGGCCGCGACGGCAAGTACGAGGGAGACGACTACGACGACGGCGCCGGCGAGAATCCCGACTGCGACATCGTCTACTCGAACGGCAACTTCGTGCGCTTCCCCGAGATCGTGCAGAAGGATTAGGCGGCGGCCACCCGGCCAACACGAGGGACGACGAAGAGGCTTCCGGCGGGGCCGGCGCGGCCGGCGGCGCTGACGAGGCCCGTGCGTCCCCGAGACGCGTCCTTCAGTCGATGAGCATGCGGCCCGGCCATGCCAACCAGCGCTGCCGGTCGCACCGGCCGCCGAAGGCCTCCCGGGCGTTCCCTCGCGCGTCGGCCGGGCGAGTGCGTGCCGGCCTTGTGACATCGTGAGCGTGCGCCGGCTGCGATAATCTCCCGCAACTCGGTTCACTGATGAACATTGCGAAGGGTGTGTCTCTCGGGCCTTACGAGATCCTGACCCCGATCGGCTCGGGCGGGATGGGGGAGGTGTGGCGCGCGCGCGACCGGCGCATCGGCCGCGACGTCGCCGTGAAGATCCTGGCCGACTCGTACGGCGCCGGCGACGAGCTGGTGCGCCGCTTCGAGCAGGAGGCGCGGGCCGCCGGCGCGCTCAATCATCCCGGCCTGGTGACGATCTTCGACGTCGGCACGAACGACGGCGCGCCGTACATCGTCATGGAGCTGCTCGACGGCGAGACGGTGCGTGACGCCATCGACCGCGCCGCGCCGCGGCCGCTCCCGCTCCGCAAGACCATCGACTACGCCATCCAGATCGCCGAGGCCTTGGCCGTCGCGCACGAGAAAGGGATCATTCACCGCGACCTCAAGCCGGAGAACCTCTTCATCACCACCGACCGGCGCGTGAAGATCCTCGACTTCGGCCTGGCCAAGCTGGCCGAGGCGAAGGACAGCGAGGGGAAGCAGCGGACGGGGAGGCATCTCACCTCGGCCGGGATCGTGGTCGGCACCCCGGGCTTCATGTCGCCCGAGCAGGTGCGCGCGCTCCCGCTCGACCATCGCACGGACATCTTCTCCCTCGGCTCGTGCCTCTACGAGATGCTCTCCGGCCAGCCCGCGTTCGAGCGCGACTCGGCCATCGAGACGATGCACGCGGTGATGAGCATCGAGCCGGTGCCGCTGTCGACGCTCGTCCCCGACCTTCCCGCGGGCATCGAGTCCATCGTGCGGCACTGCATGGAGAAGGATCCGCGGGAGCGGTTCCAGTCGGCGCGCGATCTCGCCTTCCAGCTGCGGACGCTGCCGGAGATGCAGGGGAGCCTCGCCGACAGCCGGCGCGTGCAGCCGGAGCCGCGGCGCGTGTTTCCATGGCGCGCGGCGGCGATCGGGCTGGCGGCCACCACGCTCGCCGCCGCGGGCAGCTACGCCGTGCTGCGTTACCGCGGCGCCGCCGCGGAGCCGGCCAGCGCGCGCACGTTCCGGCAGCTCACCGTCGACGACGGCCTCGAGCTCTTCCCCACGCTCGCGCCGGACGGCAAGTCGTTCGTGTACGTGTCGGACGACGACCAGGGGCATCGGGACATTTACCTGCAGCGCGTCGACGGGCGCACGCCGATCAACCTCACCGGCGACTCGCCCGCCGACGACAGCGAGCCTGCCTTCTCGCCCGACGGCTCGCTGATCGCCTTCCGCTCCGAGCGCGCCGGCGGCGGCATCTTCGTCATGGGTGCCACCGGCGAGTCGGTGCGCCGCCTCACCGACTTCGGCCACAACCCGAGCTGGTCGCCCGACGGCACGCGCATCGTCGTGGCCTCGCACGCCATCGAGCTGCGGCCGCACGTGCACGGCGTGAACAGCCAGCTCTGGCTCATCGACACGCGCACGGAGAAGAAGACACCTCTCGCCGTGCCGGGCGTGGGCGGTCCCGACTTCGGCCGCGGCTGCGACGCGGTGCAGCCGAGCTGGTCGCCGGGCGGCAAGCGCGTCGCGTTCTGGGGCGTCTCGACCTGGGAGGGACAGCGCGACCTCTGGACCATCGACCCCAACGCGCCCGAGCCGAAGAAGACCGTCGTGCGCGTGACCTCGGACGCGCCGCTCGACTGGAACCCGGTCTGGTCGCGCGACGGCCGGTATCTCTACTACGGCAGCGATCGCGACGGCACGCTGAACCTCTGGCGCATCCCGATGGACGAGGAGACGGGAACGCCCACCGGCGCGCCGGAGCCGCTGTCGCTCCCGGCGCCGGTCAGCGGCAACTTCAGCGTCTCGCAGCAGGGAGAACAGCTCGCGTACACCGCCGTGACCCGCTCGTACCACCTGCTGGCGATTCCGTTCGACGCCGCGACGGGGAAGACCGGCGCGCCGCGGCGGCTGTTCGGCGGCTCGCAGGAGATCCTCACCTACGAGTCGTCTCCCGACGGCCAGTCGATCGCCTTCACCACCAGCGGGAACGTGCAGGAAGACCTCTTCATCGCCAACGCCGACGGCACGCGCGTGCGCCAGCTGACCAACGACGCGGCGCGCGACCGCGCGGTGACATGGTCGTCCGACGGGCAGACGCTCTACTTCTATTCGAACCGCCAGGGCGCGTATCACATCTGGAGCATCCGCGCGGACGGGAGCGGCCTCACGCGCGTCACCACCGAGGCCGACCTGCAACGCATCAAGGCGCGCAACCTCTACGCGCCGTCGCTCTCTCCCGACCGCAAAACCATCGCCGCGCAGACCGACGACGCCGGCGTGCTCATTCATCTCGACCGCCCCGCGCCGGACCGGATGGAAGTGCTGACGGGCGGCTTCATCGGGACCGAATGGTCGCCCGACGGCCGGCGCCTCGCCGGGACGATCCGGAATCCCGGCACGCGGTCGTTGATCGGCGTCGGCGTCTACACGCCGGCGACCCGCGCCGTGGAGCGGCTGGCGGACCGCGGCATCGCGCCGCAGTGGCTCCCCGACGGCCAGCGCATCGCCCTCTTCCACCGCGATTACATCAGCATCGTCGACGTGGCCAGCCGCCGCGAGACGCGCGTGCCCGTCGCGGCGCCCGCCGGCGTGGCGATGGACAACCTCGCCATCACGCCGCGGCTCTCCCGCGATGCCTCCACGATCTACGTGCGAGAGACGCTCGAACAGGGCGACATCTGGATGGTGCGCTTCGACGAGCGCAGGTAATCCGCCCGCACCCCCGCGCGTATACTTCGCCCATCTTCCGGCCGCGTGTCCAACAGCATTGAGAGAGAGGAGGGTCGATGCCGAAAGTCAGAGATCTCGGAATCAGTTTCATCCCCGCCACAATGAGGCCCCTGGAGTACGGAGACGGTGCGGTCGAGGCCTGCGCCGCGTCGGTCGGCTGCGATCTGTCCGGCTGCGACAAGGGTGCCTCGTGCATCGAGCCGTCGTCCGCCAGGGACATGGTCGAGCCGTGCGTGCCGCTGTCGGGCATCTGCGACAAACAGACGCACTGCGACGAGCCGTCGGCGTACGAAGACGACAAGGACGACAAGAACGACGACAAGAACGACGACAAGAAAAAGCGCGAGGGCCATCTGAACGCCTCCGCGATCGCGCAGCTCAGACAGCAGATGCAGCAGCAGCTCGGCATGTAAGCGCGACACCGGCCGGAAGCTCGTGTCTACCGTGACCCAGATCCGATTCCGCTCCAGTCCGGACGTCGAGCTCCGGCAGCTCGGCGAGCTCGCCCCCGAACAGCGCCAGGCCTTCGCGGAGCTCGAGAGCGATCCCGACTTCTACGGCCTCTTCGTCCCCAGACCGCCGCTGGCGATGAACCTCAAGTCCGTCGGACGGCAGACCGCGGAGCTCTTCCGCGCGCTCGCCACCCCGGCCCCGCTCGACGAGTCGCTGCTGCACGACGAGGAGATCGTCGACCTCGTCCTCGACGGCATCCTGGAGGTCGAGCACGGCCCGCACTTCGTCTCCGGCGCCGACGCGTTCTCCATCGTCTGCCCAATGTGGGGCGGGCTTCAGCCCGCCTCGCAGCGGGCTGAAGCCCGCTCCACATTGCTCTCGCGCGAGGCGCTGCTGTACGCGCAGGACCTCGAGGGCGCCGATCCGCAGACGCTCTCCACCGCGCTCTATCTCTTCAACCGCATTCCGCTCACGCCGTTCTGGAAGTCGCGCTTCTCCTCGGCCGAGGCGATCCTCGCGCACCTCGGCGCCGACCGCGGCTCCCTGCGCGCGCTGCTCGAGCGCGAGTGGACCGCCTCCGCCGCCGGCCGCGGATGGATCCAATGGAGCTCGCGCACGTCGTCGCGCCGCGACTGGGGCGACGTCACGTGGAAGCTCTACGTCAGCGTGCGTCCCGAGCGCATCCGCGATGCGTTCGAGATCGTCGCGCGCGTCCTGGCCGGCTTCCCGGGCGTGCCGTTCAAGATCGGCGACAGCGCCTCCGGCCTGCTCCGCTCCGACAAGCTCGTGACCTACTTCCGCACGCGCGAGGAGCTCGACGCCGCCGCCGCCATCCTCGGCCGCGAGCTGGCCGGCTGCGAGGCGCAGGGCGTGCCGTTCAGCGCGGGACTCGACGAGAGCGGCCTGCTGTCGTGGGGCGTCGATCCTCCCGAGGACGAGCGCGTGCTGCGCTGGCTCGGCCGCGACAGCTGGCGCAGCTGGCTGGTGAAACGCCTCGGCGCCGCGCTGGCCATCGCAAAGTGCGCGCGCCGCGAGGACGCCGTCGAGCCGTGGCGCTTCGCCATCGAGCGCGCCCGCCGCCACGGCATCGACGTCGACACCTGGACGCCCTCCGCCACGCTCTGGAGCCGCGCGTGAACATCACCGAGCCGTTCGTCCTGAAGCAGAGCGTGCAGCTCATCCCCTGCGCGGAGCTGAGCGACGACCTGCGCGCGAAGATCACGTTCGAGGAAGGGGACTTCACGCTCTCGCACCGCTACGGCCGCGCGCTGGCGCAGGTCATCGACGGCGAGACCGCCGCGCTGCTGGCGCTCTTCCGCGAGCCGCGCACGATCGTCGATGCCGTGATCGAGAACAGCCGCCTCCTCGGACGCGACCCGGAGGCGCGGCTCGACGAACTGCTCCCTCACATCGGCGCCTTCGTGACGAGCCGCGTGCTCGTCCCCGCGGGCTCGGACGAGGAGCAGGAGATCCGCCCGCAGTACGAGAGCGGCGATGCGTTCGCGGGATGGAAGATCGTCCGCTGCGCGAGCCTCGTCGAGGACAGCGAGGTCTATCAACTGCGCCGCGGCGACGACGTGGCCGCGCTGAAGATCGCGCGCCTGGCGAACGAGTCGCTGCGCGCGACGTTCGACAACGAGAGCGAAGTGCTGCGGCATCTCGAGGGGAGCGGCATCGCGCCGCGGCTCCTCGAGGACGGTCTCGACGCGGAGCGCCCGTACCTGATCGCGGAGTGGGTGGCCGGCGTCGACGCCGCCGTGGCCGCGTCGCAGCGCCGTCACGACCGGGCCGCGCTCATCGACCTCTGCGCCTCCATCGCCACGGCGTACGAAACGCTGCACGCGCGCGGCGTGCTGCACGGCGACGTGCATCCGCGCAACGTGCTGGCCGGCGACGCGGTGACGCTGGTCGACTTCGGCTACGCGCGCTTCACCGACCGTCCGCCCCGCCGCGGCCGTGCGGGGCTGATGTACTTCTTCGAGCCGGAGTCGTTCGCCGCGCCGTCCGTGCCGGCATCGGCGGCAGGGGAGCAGTACGCCGTGGCGGCGCTGCTGTACTTCCTGATCGCGGGCGATCACTACCTCGACTTCCGCTACGACCGCGACGAGATGGTGCGGCAGGTGACGTCCGATCCTCCGCTGCCGTTCGCGAGGCGCAACGTGCCGCCGTGGCCGGAGGTCGAGGCGATCCTCCTCCGCGCGCTGGAGAAAGATCCGTCGCGCCGCTTCGCGTCGATGGGGGAGATGGCCGCGCTGCTGCGCGAGGCGCGCGACCGCACGCTGCGCGAGTCGCTCGAGGCGCCGCTGGCCGCCGAGGCGACGGCGTTCCTCGAGGAGACGCTGCGGTCGATGGCGCGCGGCGGCGAGACGTTCACGGAGGCGTATGCCGAGGCGCCGACGGCGTCGATCAACTACGGCTGCGCGGGGGCGGCGGTGGGACTGCTGCGCATTGCGGAGACGCGCGGCGATCCCGCGCTGCTCGCGCTGGCCGACGTGTGGCGCTCGCGTGCCGCATCGCGCATCGGCACCGCGGAGGCGTACTACGATCCCGAGCGCGAGCTCACGCACGAGGCCCTCGGCGACGTGACGCCGTATCACACGGAGTCGGGCATCCACGCCGCGGCCGCGATGATCGCCGCCGCGATGGGGGACACGCTCACGCAGGCCCGCGCGTTGCGCGCGTTTCTTCGCGCGTCGCGTCATCCTTGCGCGGAGCTCGACCTGACCCTCGGCCGCTCCGGCAGCCTGCTCGCCGCGTCGATGCTGCTCGACCTCGACGACGTGCCGGAGCTCCGCGCGTTCGGCGCGGAGACGATGCGCGCGATCGGGGAGGAGCTCGACGCGCGTCCTCCGATCGCCGATTCACCGTCCGGTACGTACCTCGGCATGGCCCACGGCTGGTGCGGCTACCTCTACGCCGCGCTGCGCTGGTGCGCCTCCTCGGGCGACGCGCTCCCTCCGCGCCTCGTCGAGCGTCTCCACGAGCTCGCGGAGCTGAAGCTCCTCAAAGACCGCGGCGCGTACTGGCCGGCGACGATCGGCCGCGCGATGAACATGCCCGGCTGGTGCAACGGCAGCGCGGGCCCGCTCTTCCTCTTCACCCTCGCGCACCGCCTCCTCGGCGACCCGGAATGGCTGCGCCTCGCCGAACTGGCCGCCTGGAACAACTGGGACGAGCCGCGCAACTCCACCACCCTCTGCTGCGGCACCGCCGGCCGCGCCTACGCGCTGCTCAGTCTCTACAAACACACCGGCGCCCCCGAGTGGCTGAGCCGCGCCAGACACCTCGCCAACCACGCCGCCACGAACGCCGCGGCCACGTCGCAGCGGAGAAACTCGCTGTGGAAAGGGGAGCTGGGGGTGGCGGTGCTGGTGGCGGATCTAGCGTCGCCGGAGAACGCGCGGATGCCGTTTTTCGAATAGGGGGAAGTGTGGTGGCGGTGACTGGAGTCGAACCAGTGACCTAGCGCTTATGAGACGCCCGCTCTAACCATCTGAGCTACACCGCCAGGTGAGGGGACCGGGATTGTAGGAGTCCCGGCTCGGACCGTCAAGGATCGACGGCACCCCTCCTTGAACACCCTTCGTGGCAAGATATTTCGGTGACGGAGCGGGAGCGGGTCTGCATCAGCTGTGGCGGTACCGAGGAAACCATGCGTCTCGAGTCCTGCCACATCTGCGGCCGCTTCTACTGTCCCGACTGCGCGCATCGCGCCGGCTTCGGGAGGCGCTTCTGCTCTCCCGAATGCGGCCGCGCCTACTACTTCACCGGAGAACCTGATGACGATCAAGACACTGAGTCCGACGAGTGACACGACCACGATGAGCGCGGGCATGACCCGTCGCCCCCGCCGGCTGCGCCGCAGCGAAGGCATCCGCACCCTGGTGCGCGAGACCGTCGTGCATCCCGAAGATCTGATCTACCCGCTGTTCGTCGTCCCGCAGAGCCGGTCGAAGAGCGAGATCGGCTCCATGCCCGGCGTCTTCCAGCTGCGCGTGCGCGAGGCCGTCGACGAGGCGCGCCGCGCGTACGACGCCGGCGTGCGCTCCGTGCTCCTCTTCGGCCTCCCCGACACGAAGGACGCCATCGGCTCGTCGTCGTGGGATCCCAGCGGTCCCGTGCAGTCGGCCATCGAAGGGATCAAGCGGCAGATCCCCGACATGACCGTGATGGCCGACGTGTGCCTGTGCGAGTACACCGACCACGGCCACTGCGGCGTCATCGTCGACCGCAACGGAGTGAAGGACGTCGACAACGATCAGACCCTGCCGCTGCTGATGAAGCAGGCCATCTCCTTCGCCGCGGCGGGGGCGGACTTCGTCGCGCCGTCGGACATGATGGACGGCCGGATCGGCGCCATCCGCCGCGCGCTCGACGAGCGCGGGCTGCCCGAGGTCGGGATCATGGCCTACTCGGCCAAGTTCGCGTCGGGGTTCTACGGACCGTTCCGCGAGGCCGCGGAGTCGGCGCCGCAGTTCGGCGACCGGCGCACGTATCAGATGGACCCGGCCAACGCGCGGGAGGCGCATCGCGAGATCGCCCTCGACGTCGAGGAAGGGGCGGACATCGTCATGGTCAAGCCGGCCCTCTCGTATCTCGACATCATCCGCCAGGCGCGCGACTCCTTCCCGCTGCCCATCGCCGCGTACAACGTCAGCGGCGAGTACTCGATGGTGAAGGCGGCGGCGGAGCGGGGGTGGATCGACGGCCCGCGGGTGATGAACGAGATCCTCACCTCCATCAAGCGCGCCGGGGCGGACCTGATCATCACCTACCACGCGCTGGAGTTTGCAGAGATGTACACATAGGTGTATTGACTTTCTTCCGCCCCTCCCTCACACTCCCGAATAACAGTCCAATTTCGGGAAATAAGGGGAAGCAATGAAACGAGTGTCTCTCGCAGTAATGTGCCTTTTGTTCGCCTTCACGGCGTTCGCGCAGCACACCAGCAGCCCGAACGGTCAGCTCGACCTCGACGGTCTTCCGGATCTCGTGCTGAGCGACAACCTCGGCTCACAGTGGGTCGTTCGCGACGAGCATCTCTCGGCGAATGCCTGCTCGGTCATCGAGGGCGGCATCGAGCCGGGCGTCCGCCGGCTGGTGCGCTTCACCGTCACCATCAACAACGTCGGTGACGCGGACGTCTTCATCGGCGATCCGAACAACCCCGCCTACACCGACCTCTTCGAGTTCGCCGACTGCCATCACCACTACCACTTCAAGAACTACGCGGTCTACGAGCTGATCGACCCGAAGACGGGCTACAAGTGGCGCGCCGCGAAGCGCGGCTTCTGCATGCTCGACACCGATCCGGTTCCTCGCGCTGACGGCAAAGAGCCGCCGCGCGCCAAGCAGTTCCTGAACTGCGGCGCCATCGGCTTCGCCGGCTACCAGGGCATCAGCCACGGCTGGGCCGACACCTACCGCTTCTTCCTCGGCGGCCAGTTCTTCGTCCTCGACGGCGGCGACGGCCAGGCTCCGGTGCCCCCGGGCGACTACATCATCCGCGTCACGGCCAACCCGCCGTACTCGCCGGACCGCAAGGGCAACTGCCCGCGCTCGAAGGACCCGCTGACGGGCCTCTGCCACAACTTCCCGGAATCGGACTACACGAACAACATCTCTGAAGCCACCATCACCATCCCGGCCCACCCGGGCCGCGACGGCGTCGGCCCGCTCAAGAACGAAAAGCCGCTCGGATACGAGCCGATCGACCACCAGTAGTCGCTGTACACACCCGTTGAACGCGGCCTGGCTTTCAGGCCGCGTTCAATTCTTTCAGCAGCATGGCGGCGATCCGCCTGGCCGCCTCGTCGTACGCGGCCGCTCCCGGATGGAAGTTGTCGTAGCGGCTCAGACGCTGCGGCGTGACGATGTCCCGCATCGTGACGACTTCCACACGCCGGTCTTCCTCGAACCGCGCGGCCAGCGCGTGATCCCACATCTCCAGATACTGGTTGATGAGCGAGGCCCATTCGTGGCTGGGGACGGGGTTGTATCCGCCGAGGAGCAGCACGCGGGCGCGCGGGTTGATCTCGTGGATCTGCGTGACGATGGTCTGGATGCGGCCGAGGATGCGCTCGGCCACCTCGAACGGCGCGCGCATGATCTCCTGGCGCGAGTGCGGCGAGCGGAAGAGATCGTTCGCACCGATGGAGAGCACGACCGCGTCCGCCGCGGCGATGGCGTCGCGCGTGCGCTTCGTGCGCAGCCGCGCGAGGAGGTCGTCGGTCTGCGCGCCGTTGACGCCGAGGTTCACGGTCTCGACGCTGCGCACCCCGCGCGCTTCGAGCTCGGCTTCGAGACGCCGCGCGATCCCTCCGCCGCGCTCGTCTCCCGCTCCGTAGGCAAGTGAGTCGCCGATGGCGACGACATGTAAGGTCTCAGGCATGGTGATGGTTTCCCGTACGGCCGGCACTGCCCGCTCCTGCGCCGGAGGCGCCGCCTGACAGGCGGCCAGAAACAGCAGCGCGAGGACGCGTTTCACACACTCGAATAGTGCGAACGGGTTGCCATTTAGGAGTGCGGCGGCACGGCCGCCGCTTTGGTAAGGATGCAACGCACGGCTCCGTTGCACGGTTCCCAAAGC